>DATAPF010000465.1:0-9331 GCA_036265355.1 Kofleriaceae bacterium
GGTCGCGGACCCGCGCCCCGAAGTAGCCCTCGCCGGCCCAGCGGTCGTCGGCGCCGGTGGCGAGCAGCGACGCCTCGCGCCACGCCGACGCGCTGGCGACGTACATCCGCTCGTCGCGCAGCACCGCGTAGCCGGGGTCGAGCACCGCCGCGATCCGCCGCGCACCGACATTGTCGCCGCCGGTCGCGCGCTCGACGACCGCGTCGCGCGCCGCCCAGATCGCGAGCGCGGCGAGCGCGGCGCACAGCCACGGCAGCCAGCCGCGGCGGTGCGAGCGCGCGATCACCGCCGCCATCGCGAACAGCGCCGCGACCACGAGGGGCGCGTGGACGACGAACGCGGCGCCGCGGACGACCAGCTCGCGATCACTGGCGGCCAGCGCGCACACGGCGATCCCGACGCCGATCGCGATCGCCGCCGCGCCGTGCGCCGCGAGCAGGCGCGCATGCTCGCGCTCCAGCACGCCGATCCGCGCCGACTGCGACGCGTCGTAGGCCGCGTCGTGCCCTGCGACCAGCATCGCCAGCGACAGGCCGATCCCGGCGATCGCCAGCGTGACGCCGGTGTCGTAGCGCGCCAGCGCGAGCGCCGCGGCCGCGAGCAGCGCGACCCCGACGCAGCGGCGCGCCAGGCCGGTGCCGTGCGCCAGCAGGACGCGCAGCGCGGCGTGCCCGGCGAGCACGAGCGCGTAGGCCAGGCCGAGCTTGACCAGCGCCGAGCGCGGCGCGACCAGCTTGCCGGCGACGCCGCCCGCCGCGATCGCCGCGAGCGCGAGCTCGGGCCCCAGCCGGGCGGCCGCGCGCGACGCCAGCTCGCACGCGACCGGCGCCACCGCGGTGGCGAGCGACAGCGCGAGCACGCCGGCGCGGCCGGCGGTCAGCGGTGGCGGGCCGTCGCCGCCCGCGACCACCAGCGCGGCGATCGCCAGCCACGCGGTCCACGCCAGCACGGCCGCGAACGCGCGGCGCGCCGCCGACGCCGCGGCCAGCGACTCGTGGGCGAGCACGGCGTTGCCGGCGAGCGCGGCGCCGATCGCGATCACCGACAGCTGGTTCTCGACCAGCCGCGGCCCGAGGCTCGCCAGCTCGCGCAGCATGTCGATCCGGTACGCCCACAGCAGGCGCCAGCCGCACAGCGCGGTCAGCGCCGCGCCGACGACGCACAGCCGCAGCGCGCGTCCGAAGCTGCGCGTCCGCCGATCGCGGCGCGGCGCGAACCCGAGCACCCCGAGCAGCACGAGCGGCGGCCCGCCGATCGCCAGCGCCGCGCGCAGCCCGCGATCTACCACGCGATCAGCGTCGGGCATCAGCGGCACGGCCGTGACGGCGAACGCGCCGGCCTCCAGCGCGCAGCCGCCGTCGATCGGCCGCGCCCGCCCCGCGACCTCCGGGAGCCACGCCGCGCAGTCCGAGGGGTCGGCCGGGATCGCGAGCATCGCCGCCGCGCCATGCGGCGCGATCACGTCCCACGTGGTCAGCCCTGCGATCGCCTCGTCGCCGCCGCCGATCCGCAGCGCGTCGCCGGCGCGCGCCGTGAGCTGCTCGGCGAGGAACCGGCCGCGCCACACCAGCGGCGCGATCGCGAGCTCGCCGCGCCCGGCGTTGCGGACGACGAACGCCCGCACCGGCCGCGCACCCTCGCACTCGATCGCCGCGACCGCCGCGCCCGGCGGCAGGCCGTACGACGCCTCGCCGGCCGCGCAGCCGCGCAGCGTGGCGAGCAGCGCGGCGTCATTGCCGTGCACCACGGCGAGCACCGCCCCGCGCACGACCGCCCCCCCGGTCGCCGGCTCGATCCGTGCGACCTCGCCGCCCGCGCCCGGGCCACCGCCGGCCGGACCGACGCCGCCGGGGATCCGGATCGCCGCATCCGGCGCATGGCCGATCACCAGCGTCCCCGCCAGCGGCAGCTGCACGCCGTCGACCGCCAGGCGGACCAGCGCGCCGTTGTGCAGCTGGGTCGCCCGCCCGGCCGCTGCCGTCGCGCCGCCCCACGTCCACACCGCCGCCACCACGATCCCGACGTAGGCGACCGCCGCGATCGCGATGATCCGGCGGCCGACGATGTCGCCCGGCATCGCGCGGGCACGCGCCGACGCCACCAGCGTCGCCACCAGCAGCGCCAGGAATCCAAGGAACCACAGCACCACCGTCATGATGTCTCCTCGCTCAGGTCAGGTCGCCCGCCGCTAGCCCCGGGCATCGCCGTCGATCGGGTGCGCCATGAACACGGCGACCTCACCCTGGTGGGGAGTGCCGCGATACAGCGTGGTGTCGAAGCCGCAGATCTCGAAGCCGAGCCGGCGCGCCGCCGTGATCGCCGGATGGTTCGCACTCGACGTCTCCAGCCACGCGAGCGTGGCACCGTCGCCGCGCGCCGCCTCGAGCGCGTCGTCGAGCAACCGCCGCCCGCCGCCGCGCTGGCGATACGACCGGTCGACATGGAACTGGACGATCGTCATTCGCCCGCCCGGCCCGCAGCGCCATGCGAGGAAGCCGCGGACCCGTCCGTCGAGCACCGCGACGCGCGCGTGGGTCCACGCCGAGGCGGGCCCCGGCGCGGTCCCTGGCCCGAACGCCGCCCGCGCGCTGTGCGGCGCGGTGATCGCGGTCGGCGCCAGCGCGACGACGTCGCCGCTGCGGTGCACGGCATAGGCCTGCGGGCTGGTGTACGAGGTGTCGAGATGGCTCACCGCGTCGGCGTCGCGCTCGGGGTCGAACGCGCGCACGCTCCACGCGCTGCGCGCGCCGGTCGCCTCGCGCTCGATCCGCCGCTGCATGGTCGCGCGCAGGCTCACGGCTTCTTGTGGGGATGAGGCGCGCCGGAGCGGGCCGGTGGCGCGACCGGCGGCCTGGCCCCCGCCTCGACGGGCCGGGTGCCCGCCGGTGCCCCCGATCCGGCGCCCGCAGGCCGCGCCGCGCCCGAGCCCGCGGTGGCCGCCGACCCGATCATCGCGGCCGATCCGGTCGTCGCCGCCGATCCAGCCGTTGCGCCCTGCCCCGCGCCCGGCTTGTCGGCGGCGCTTCCCACGCTCGCCCCGGCGGCCGATCCGGCGGGCTCCGTCGCCGGCGCACCCTGGCTCGCGGCCGCCGCGCTCGCGGGATCCGGCGTCGCGCTTCCCGCCGCAGCTGCAGCCGAGGGCGCGGCCGCGTCGATCCGGACCGGCTCGGCCACCGGCGCCGCCGCAGGCTTGCGCAGGATCAGCACCACGAGCAGCGCGTTGGCCAGCACGATCCCGGCGACCACCGCCCACAGCAGCCGGCTATCCGCCTCGCGCTGTTCGGCCGCGGCGCGCGATGCCGCGCGGGCGCGCTGCTCGAGCCGCTCGAGCTCGGCGGTCAGCGCGCGCAGCCGGTCGCCGATCGCACGATCGATCCCGGTCGCCGCGGCGCGTCCGACCGCACCGTCGACCACCTCGCCGATCGCCGCGGCCTCGCGCTCGACCTGATCGCGGACCTGCGCCCCGAACTTCCCCCACTCTGCCAGGAGGTCATCGGCGCGGCGCAGGACCTCACCGAGGTGATCGCTGACGTCATCGAGCGCCCGTGCTGCATCACGCATCGTGGTCCTCCAGGGCGGCGGCCGCGCGGGCCGCGTTCGACAGCGCGCTATCCATGGTGCGCCTCCACCACCGCGCGCAGCGAGGCGGTGCGTCGCACGACCGCGGCCAGCAGCTGCGTGCGCCGCGCGGCCGGCACCAGCGCGTACCAGCGCGCCTCGGCGATCGCGGCGCCCGGCTCGTCGCCGGCCGCGAGCCGGGTCAGCACGCGCAGCGCGACCAGGTCCGCCAGCCGCGCCGCGAGCGTGCCGGCGGCCGGCGAACGGTCGAGGCGGCCGCGGCCCCAGGCGTGGAGCACGTCGACCACGCCGCCCGGGGCGAGCGCGCGCTCCTCGGGGGTCAGCGCCGCGCCCGGGTCGAGCGCGTCGAGCGCGGCGCCGAGCGCGTCGATCGACTCGCTGCGCGCCGCCGCCAGCTCGCACAGCAAGGTCCACGCCCGGGCCTGCCGCGACGCCGGCTCGCGCCACGCCGCAGCGGCGAGCTCGGCCACGCGATCGCGCGCGCCGGCCCCGGACCCTGCGGTCGCGCCCGGGCCCGTCGCGCCGATCGCGCCGGCGCACCACACCCCGCAGCGCGGCTTGCCGCCCGGCTCGGGCACGATCCGCTCGATCGACGCGATCCACGCCGGCAGGCCCGCGCTCTCCGGATCGTCGATCCGCGCCGGCCCCCCGGACAGCAGCGCCCGCGCCACCGCGGCGACATCGCCCCGCGTCTCGCGCCGGACCGCCGCCACCTCCTGGACCGCGGGCTCGCGGCCGGGCGACGCGACGTCCAGCCCTTCGCTCCACGGCGCGGCCGGCGGTGGCGCCAGCGCCGCCAGCAGGTCGCACGCGGGCCGGTCGCCCTCGACGACGCTCAGCACCATGCCGACATAGCGGCGGCCGTCGAGCGGCGCGATCGCCGCGAACACCTGGCCCCACGCGACCCGTCCGCGCTCGAGCTGCCACAGCACGGCCGGCGGCTCGATGCCGCGCACGCGCTCGACCAGGCCGGCGCGCAGCTCGCGATCGCCGGGCTGGCCCGCGGGGTACCAGTGGAACTCGCCCGCCGAGGTCAGCGGGCTGGGATGCTTCTGCAGCCATGCGTGGCGGTTCTCGCGGTGCGAGTCGCCGGCCGCGCGCCCGCTCGTCATCGCGTCCCCGGCACATCCTGCGGCCGCGCCCACACCCCGGAGTCAGACATCGACACTGCCACCTGGACCGGCGGCGCGACCGTCGACAGCGGCGCGGACAGCGGTCCGGGGGCCGGCGCCGCCTGCGCCGCCTGCGGCTGCGCGCCGATCGCCGTCTCGGGCGCCGCGGCGGGCGCCGCCACCGGCTCGCGGCGCGGCGCCGACCACTGCACCATCCCGATCACCCAGTCGAGGAACCGGGTCGCCGCCGCGCCGCTGAACGCGCCCGGTCCGTCGTCGTACGCGTACGCGATCGTCCCGGTGTCCCGGTCGACGTCGACGTGCGCCTTGATCGCCGTGTCGTAGCGCAGGTAGGTCACGCGCACGTCCTGATCGCGCCCGTCCTCGGCATCCAGGCAATTCGCCCGGACCTGCTCGCGGGCCACCGCGCGGGCCGGCGCCGGCGGCTCGCCGCGCCCGCACGACGTCACCGACACGACCTCGTCGCGCAGCGAGCCCCGCGCGCAGATCGGATCGACCACCGCCCAGCGGTTGATCGCGATCATCGAGCGCGCCGCCTCCGGATCGAGCGCGGCGAACAGCGGCAGCAGCTGGCGCATCCGCTCGTACGGGCTGCCCTCGTCGGCGGTCCCCAGCGCGACCGGGTTGCAGATCAGCACCGGCGCGAACGCATACGCGCGGCCGAGCTCCGCAGCCCGCCGCCGCCGCGCCTCCACCAGGTGCGAGAGCAACCCGTAGTAGTCGGCCGCCGCCGACGAGTACACCTGCTCGCCGGCCACGTCCCAGAACGCGACCTCGACATCGCCCGCCCGCGCGATCCGCCGGCGCGCCGCGAGCGCCGCCGCTCCGCCGACCGCGAGCCCGCTCGCGCCGATGATCACCCCCGCCCCGACCCCGAGCTTCGCCCCGACCACCGCGCCGAGCACGACCAGCGCCGCGCCGATCACCAGCGCGGTCGCCACGCCGGTCGCCCGCCAGGCCAGCCGGATCGCGCCGGCCCAGCTCAGCCGGTCGAACAGCCCCGCAGCGCGCATGCGGAACGTGAAGTGCGGGACGACCCCCGGCGGCGTGGCGTCGGGCCGCGTCGCGCGCGGGTCGAGCACCAGCTTCAGCACGTCCCGGTTGAGCAGCTGCTCGGGGCCGTCGAGCGCAGGCGCATGCGCGTGCATCGCACGGATCGCGTGCACGATGAACTGCGTCTTGCCGTCGCCGCGCGCGCCGATCACCGCCAGATCGATCACCGCGGCTGCGTCGTCGGGATCCGTCAACGTCGCCAGCCCGCGCAGCTCACCGACCGGCTCATCCGCGAACAGCTGCGTCCGCGGCAGGGCAGAACCTCTCATGGCCCTCCGGATCCCCGAGCGGGCCACGCGGTGGACACCGGCCGCCGGCCCCGGTGTCCCCAGCGGTGGCAGGACCGATGGCAGAACGTGGCAAAGCAGCCTCAGCCGGCCTGAGCTTCCGTACCGAGGTTCGTTTCCGGGCGACGTCGGGCCACCATGAACCGAGGCTTTCCAAGGCTTTGCCGCGCCGCGCGGTCGCGCTAGGGTCAGCCCGATGCTGATCCTCGACGAGCTCGATGCCCGTGGCTTGCTGGCCGACGTCACCGATCGCGATGGACTCGCCGCGCTGCTGGCGAGCGAGATCGTGACGGTGTACGCCGGCTACGACCCCACGTCGCCGAGCTTGCACATCGGCAACCTGATCCCGACCATCCTGCTCCGGCGCTTCCAGCGCGCCGGGCACCGGCCGATCGTCCTGGTCGGCGGGGCGACCGGCATGATCGGCGATCCATCGGGCAAGAGCGCCGAGCGCAACCTGATGGACGACGAGACCCTCGCGGTCAACCTCGCCGGGATCCGCAGCCAGCTGGCTCGCCTGGTCGACTTCGACGACGCGAAGACCGGGGCGATCATGGCCAACAACGCGGACTGGACCCGCGGCGTCGGCCTGCTCGACTTCCTGCGCGACTACGGCAAGCACCTCACCGTCAACTACATGCTTGCCAAGGACTCGGTCAGCGCGCGGATCTCCTCGGACTCCGGGATCAGCTTCACCGAATTCTCGTACATGCTGCTCCAGGCGTTCGACTTCGTGCAGCTCCACCGGCTGCACGGCTGCCGGCTGCAAGTCGGCGGGTCCGATCAGTACGGCAACATCACGGCGGGCTGCGAGCTCCAGCACAAGCTGCGCGGCCCGCGCCTGTTCGGACTGGTCGGGCCGCTCCTGCTCGACCCCAGCGGCGCCAAGATGGGCAAGACCACGACCGGCGAGCGGATCTGGCTCGACCCCGAGCGGACCTCGCCCTACGCGTTCTACCAGTACTGGCTCAATCGCAGCGACGGCGAGACCCCGCCGCTGCTCCGGATCTTCTCGACCCGTCCGCTCGCCGAGCTCGACGAGCTGGTCCGCGAGCACGACCGCGATCGCAGCGGGCGCAACGCGCAGCGCGAGCTCGCCCGCACGATGACCGCCTGGATCCACGGTCCGGGCGTCGTACCGCGCGTCGAGATCGCGAGCCGGGTGATGTTCGGCGACTCGCTCGACGGACTGACCGACGCCGACCTCGCGGTGCTCACCGGCACCGTGCCGACCATCGACGTGCCGCGCAGCGAGCTGGCGTCAGGCCTCGGGATCGTCGACCTGCTCGCCCGGACGATCAGCGACTCCAAGGGCGCCGCGCGCCGGCTGGTCACGCAGGGCGGCGCGTACATCAACAACCAGCGCGTCACCGAGGTCGAGCACCGGGTCACCCTCGCCCAGCTCGCGACCGAGACCATGCTCGTCGTCCGCGGCGGCAAGAAGGATTACTGCCTGGTCCGGGTGACCTGATCTGCCGTCACGACGCCGCGTCTGACGAGCTCAGTGCTTGCCCTTGATCGACGCGAACGCGAACTCGACCACCTGGTCTGGCTTGATGAACTTCCCGCCCCACTTGGCGTCCCACCTGGCGGTCGGCTTGGCCTGCTTGATCGCATCGAGCGACTTGCCCGCATCGGCCAGCTTCTTCACCGCCGCGCGGACCTCGACCAGCATGTCGTGCCAGGCCTTGAGGTCGGCCTTGTTGGACAGCGGACCGTGGCCGGGGATGATCTTGGTCGTCGCGTCGGTCATCCCGACGACCTTGTCGGACGTCGCGATGAAGCCGTCGAAGTTGCCGCCCGAGCTGATGTCGGCGAACGGGTACGAGATCGTCATGTAGGTATCCCCCATGTGAACGACCTTGGACCTGGGGAAGATGATGATCGAGTCGCCATCGGTGTGCGTCGGATCGACATGCACCACGTGGATGTCCTCGCCGTTGAAGTGCAGCGTGATGTCGGTCGTGAACGTCACGACCGGCAGCGCCTTGGGCGGCGACGGCGGAACCTTGCGATTCATCAGCTGGATGAACTGCTCGCTGCTCATCCGCTTGCGGACGTTCTCGTGTGCAATGATCACCGAGCCGGCGTTGGCCAGGTTCTCGTTGCCGCCGACGTGGTCGCCGTGCCAGTGCGTGTTGATGACGAACCGGATCGGCTTCTGCGACAGCTTCGAGATCGCCTCCTGGATCTTGCCGGTCAGCGGCGCGTACTGATCGTCGATGACGACGACCCCGTCCTCGCCGACCGAGACGCCGATGTTCCCGCCCGCGCCTTCCAGCATGTAGATGTTCTCGGTCAGCTTGGTGGTCTTGATCTCGACCTTGCTGAAGTCCTCTCCCTGCGCGCGAGCGCTGCCCGCGGCCAGCAGGATTCCCAGAAAAACGAGCAGGCTGGTGTGCTTCATGGCGCGGACTATAGACCCGCGGTCGGGCGGCACGGCGCTCGCTCGACGGGAACGGTCTGTCCGCTCCCCCGGGATCGGTGCCCGAAAAAGCAGAAGGCCCACTCTCGCGAGTGGGCCTTCAAAACCCCGGCAGCGTCCTACTCTCCCACAGGGTTGCCCCTGCAGTACCATCGGCCCTGAAAAGCTTAACTTCCGTGTTCGGGATGGGAACGGGTGTGACCTCTTCGGTATAGCCGCCAGGAAAAAAACGACGAAGTGCGAAGCGCGGGCGAGCCGGATGGCTCGGCAGGTCAGCTGGGCGCTCCCCGGTGGGAGTGCCCGTCGATCGTCTACATGTTCAAGTCGTCATTACAACGAGACAACCACAAGCGTTGCCTTTGATGGTGCGCGATTGCTGACGGCTTCCACCTTCTCCCGGCGCGACTCGAACCGCCCCGTTCTGTTGAACGGAGGCAGCGTCGATTCGCCCGGCGGCCGAGCTTGCCAGAGCTCGGCGTCGCGGAAAATATAGGTGGTCAAGCCGCACGACCGATTAGTACCGGTAAGCTCCGTGCGTTGCCGCACTTCCACCTCCGGCCTATCAACCACGTGGTCTACGTGGGGTCTTCAGGAGCCTTACGGCTCGGGACGCCTAATCTCGAGGGGGGCTTCCCGCTTAGATGCTTTCAGCGGTTATCCCTTCCGAACATAGCTACCCGGCGATGCCGCTGGCGCGACAACCGGAACACCAGAGGTTCGTCCAACTCGGTCCTCTCGTACTAAAGTCAGCTCCTCTCAAGCGTCCTGCGCCCACGACGGATAGGGACCGAACTGTCTCACGACGTTCTGAACCCAGCTCGCGTACCGCTTTAATTAGCGAACAGCTAAACCCT
>DATAPF010000466.1:0-2370 GCA_036265355.1 Kofleriaceae bacterium
CCACCGACGCCGGCCGCTCGATCACCTCGCCGGCCGCGATCTGATCGATCACGTGCGGGGCTAACACCGCGATCATCGGTTCCACCCCTGGATCGCTACCACACCCCTCTGATCTGCCCCGGGGGTGCGCTATAAGGCGCGCATGGCGAGCTCCTCCACCGGCCGCGTCGTGGCGGTCACAGGTGCATGCACCTACCTGGGTGGGGAGCTGTTGCGCCGGCTCGAGGAGGATCCTCGCTATCGGCGCGTCCTGGCGCTCGACATCCGGCCGCCGGCCCTGGCGCCGGGCGGCAAGACCGAGTTCGTCAAGATCGACCTGACCCAGCCGACGATCGACGGCGAGCTCGCCACGCTGCTCGAGCGCCACGCGATCGACACCCTCGTCCACGGCGCGTTCCTGTCTCACCCGACCCACGCCTCGGACTGGGCCCACGAGCTCGAGGACGTCGGCACGATGCACGTGCTCAACGCGTGCGCCGGCGTCGAGCCGCGCCGGTTCGTGCTGATCTCGACCACGCTGGTCTACGGCGCGCACCCCAAGAACCCCAACTTCCTGACCGAGGACGCCGAGCTGCGCGGCCACCGCGACTCGCGGTTCGTCAACGACAAGGTCCGCGCCGAGCGTCAGGTCCAGCGGTTCGCCCGGGAGCACCCCCGCGTCGAGGTCGCGATCCTGCGGTTCGCGCCGATCCTCGGACCGACCGTGTCGAACATGTATACCCGGTTCCTGTCCCGGCCGATCGCCCCGGTGATGATGGGTCACGACCCGCTGATGCAGTTCGTCCACGAGCAGGACGCGGCGCACGCGCTGCAGCGCGCCGTCGAGTCGCATGCCACCGGGGCGTTCAACATCGTCGGCAAGGGCGTGTTGCCGTACACCACCGTGCTCGCGCTGCTCGGCCGCGTGCCGCTGCCGATGCCGCAGCTGATCGCGCGCCAGCTGACCAAGGTGCTGTGGACGACGCAGCTCGTCGGCTCGCCGCCGAGCTTCCTCGACTTCCTGCTCTACCTGTGCGTCGCCGACGGCAGCAAGGCGCGCCGCGAGCTCGGGTTCTCGCCGCGGCTGTCGATCAAGCGCACGATCCTCGACTTCCTCGGCATCGCCGCCGAGGACGGCGCGACCGACGTCGCGACCGCGCAGGCCTGATGAGCCTGATGAGCCTGATGAGCCTGATGAGCCTGACGAGCCTGACCATTGGTCGGATCACCGGAGGGCCGGATGGCATGTGGACGCGTTCCCGGGCATGATCGAGCGGTGAGCCGATGACCGACGATTCCGACCCACCGGACCCCAGCGACGACGACTGGTACGGCGACGCCGATCCGCGCGTGCCGGACGCCTCGGCGTGGCCGGACCGCGATCTACGGTGGCTCGGCGACGACGTCTACCTCGGCGAGCAGGCTCAGATCGCCGCCGAGCCGCCCGAGGCGACGCGCGACTCCGCGGCCGAGATCCGCGAGCTCGAGCGCCGGCTCGAGCAGCAGCGCACACCGGTGTTCCCGATCGACCTGCGCCGCCGGCTGCCGCTCGAGGGCGTGTGGCGGCGCTGGCGCGCGCTCGCGATGTGGGGCCGCAGCGACGTGGTCGACGACTTCGGGCGCGATCCGCGCGCCACCGCGCGCTGGGAGTGGCTGTTCGAGTTCCTGTACTCGCGGTGGTTCCGGGTCGAGACCTCGGGCCTCGAGCACATCCCATCGCACGGCCGCGCGCTGCTGGTCGCCAACCACGCCGGCTCGCTGCCCTACGACAGCGCGATGGTGATGCACGCGGTCCGCCGCGATCACCCGGCGCGCCGCGACGTCCGCCCGCTGGTCGAGGACACCGTGTTCCACCTGCCGTTCCTCGGCCCGGTGATGAACCGGATCGGCGGTGTGCGCGCCGATCCGGAGAACGCCGAGCGCCTGCTGATGAAGGACGAGCTTGTCGCGGTGTTCCCCGAGGGCGAGAAGGGCATGGGCAAGCTGTGGAAGGACCGCTACCGGCTGCAGCGGTTCGGCCGCGGCGGGTTCGTCAAGCTCGCGCTGCGCACCGGCGCGCCGATCATCCCGGTCGCGGTGGTCGGCGCCGAGGAGGCCGCGCCGATGCTCGGCAAGGTCACCTGGTTCGCCAAGAACATCGGCATCCCGTGGATCCCGGTGACGCCGACGTTCCCGTGGCTGGGACCCGCCGGCCTGTTGCCCTTGCCGAGCAAGTGGTACGTCGCGTTCGGCGCGCCGATCGATCTCGGCAGGGCGCACGGCCCCACCGCCGCCGAGGACCGCCTGCTGGTCAACAAGCTCGCCGATCAGATCCGGACCCAGATCCAGGACATGATCGAGCAGCTGCTCGGCCAGCGCCGGTCGCCGGTCCTGCCCGCGTTCCTGGGGTAG
>DATAPF010000467.1:0-3886 GCA_036265355.1 Kofleriaceae bacterium
GCGTTCGAACGTGCGGCACGCGAACCGGGCACGGTGGTCACCGCGACCGGTGGGCAGGCATCGGGCTCCAGGGTCTCGACATCGATCGACGACAGCGACTCGCCGGTGAGTACGTCATCGAACATGTCCGAGATCGGGAGATCGGGCACCGCCGCGAGCTTGTGCTCGACCGGGTCGAGCAGCGTGCGTCCGAGCTCCTCGGGCAGCGGACGCGACGCGATCATGCTGGGCTGGAGCGGCAGGGTCTCGCTCTCGTACTCCAGCCAGGGCTCGGCGCGCGCGCCGAACAGGTCGCGGACCAGCTGGCTGACGGCCGAGATCGACAGGATCGTCCGGGCGCGCAGCGAGGCGTTCTCGATCGCCTCGACGACGTCTCGCGCGGTCTGGAACCGGTCGGTCACCGACTTGGCGAGCAGGCGCAGCACGATGTCGTCGATCGCGCGCGGCACGTCGGGCCGGCGCGACGACGGCGGCGGCGGCGGCTCGCGGGCGATCGCGGTCATGTTCTCGAAGTCGTTCGCCCGGCGGTACAGCCGCGCGCCGGTCAGCATCTCCCACATCACGATGCCGAGCGAGAACAGGTCGCTGCGGCGATCGACGCGCGCGCCGCGACACTGCTCGGGCGACAGGTAGCTGATCTTGCCCTTGACCGTGCCGGACAGGGTCTTGACGGCGCGGTCGTCGGCCTTGGCGACGCCGAAGTCGACGATCTTGAGGTTGCCCTCGTAGCTGACCATCAGGTTGGACGGCGAGATGTCGCGGTGGACGATGCCGAGCGGGTGGCCATCGTTGCCGTTACGCTCGTGGGCGTGGTGGAGGCCGGCGGCGGTGCCGGCGACGATCGTCAGCACGCAGGCCAGCGGTAGCGGGCGGCGCAGCTCCTGCGCGCGCTGCACCAGCGACTTCACGGTTTCACCGTGGACGTACTCCATGGTGAAGAAGTACGAGTCGCCGAGCATGCCGATGTCGTAGACCGAGGCGATGTTGGGGTGCTGGAGCTGGGCGGCCAGGCGCGCCTCGTCGATGAACATCTGCACGAACTGGGCGTCGTTGGCCCGCTCGCGCAGGATCCGCTTGAGCACGCAGTAGCGCTCGAAGCCGGTGGCGTTGGCGCCGCGCGCCAGGAAGATCTCGGCCATGCCGCCGACGGCGATTCGCCCGAGGATCTGATAGCGGTTCGCGGTCGAGCCAACTTCTGCAGCTAACTTCGCCACATGGCGAGTGTCAGGCTGTACTGGCTTCGGAGTCAAACACGGCGCTGATGATGTTTGTCATTGCCGAATCTGCCATTGTCCGACACCCGGGTGATCGCCGCGGCCGATCCGTCACGAGTTCGGCGGCATGTGCGATTGGAGTGCATGCACGATGCTGCCGCCGCATTTCACTGCGCATCGGTGCTCGGGGATGAATGGATTCAACGACGGTCCAAATATGTCATGACTGTGGAATCACTCCCGGATGGATCCGGATTTCATGATGTATTGGGTTGTGAGCTACCTGCCGATCACGTCGGTCAGACGTCCGCAGTGCTCACACACCACGCGCCCGGTGTCGCACGCTACGCCGCGCGCGTCCGTCCGGTCGGCGATCGGCCGAACTGGCGCGCGAACGCCTGGCTGAACGCGCTCGTGCTGGCGTAGCCGACCTCGATCGCCGCGGCGGTCACCGACGCGCCTTCCTCGAGCAGCCGCAGCGCGTGGAACAGCCGCACCCGGCGCCGCCAGTCGCCGACCGCCACGCCGGTCTCGCGCAGGAAGCAGCGCTCGATCGTCCGCAGGCTCGCGCCGGCCCGCCGCGCCAGCGCCGCGATCGACGCATCGTCTCCCGGCTCGCGCGTCACCAGCTCGGCGAACCGGCGCGCCCGTGGATCGCGCGGCGACGGCAGGGTGAGGCTGACATCACGGGCGGCGGCCAGCTGATCGAGCAGCACGCCGACCAGCCGCGCCTGCTCTGGCCGGCGCCGGTCCAGCGCGCCGATCCGCGAGACATGCAGGATCAGCTCGCGCAGCAGCGGCGTCACCGCGATCGTCCGGACCGGCGGGGCTCGGCGGCCCGGCGCGTCGCCGCGCGGCATCGCCAGCCGCGAGATGTAGATCGATCGCATCGAGATCGGCGCGCGCATGACCTCGGCGTGCTGCGTCCCGGCCGGCACCCACACCGCGCGGTCGGCGGGGACGATGTGGCGCGCCTGGTCGGTGATCACCTCGAGGTGACCGCGCGCCGCGAACGTCAGCTGGTGCCACGCGTGGTCGTGCGGCGGCTCGGTGACGTCGTGCAGGAACGTCACCGGGTAGGTGCAGACCCAGACCGGGCCATCGAGCGGCTGGCGCGTTTTCGACAAGCTTTGGCAGTCTACCGGATGTCCGCCACGCGCCGATGCCGTACGTTGAGTTCGGTGCGATGCAGTACGACGCGGCCGCCGAGTAGCAGGCGGGGACGTCACTGGCTCGGAGGCGCTGCCGATCCGGTGGGGTCGGGCGCCGGTGGCGCAGCCGCCGGAGCCGCCGCCGGGGCTGCGGGGTCGGCGATCGCGGAGCCGGCAGAGTCCTGCGCGCCGGCGTCGCGATCGTCGCGCATCGAGGCCCAGGCGATGGTCGCGCCGATCGCAGCCGCGACGATCAGGATCACGAGCAGCGTCGGGGTGAGGCGGGACCCGGGTCGCGGCGCGTGGGGGTAGCCCGCCGCCGGGGAGCCGACCATCGGCGGGTACTGCGGCCGTGGGGAAGCGGGGAACCGCGCCGGAGCCGGGCCTGGGGCGGCGGCGGGGCCGGGCCGCTGCGGCGCCGAGTCCAGGATCGGGTTCGGGGCCGAGGGGGAGGCGAGCCGCGCCGGCGGCTCGAACGGCCCGGACGGCGCTGCGTTCGGTTGCGGCCAGGGCGACACGCGCTCGGTCGGCGTGATCGTCGGAACCATCGGCCCGGCGACCAGGGTGGGCAGCTCGCTGCCGCTCGGGGTCACCGCGGACGCTCCGGCGGGCGGAAGGTCCGGCGTGGTCACCATGGACGACCCGGGGTTCGCGGCATCGCGTGCGCTGGTCGTCGGGCCGGTGGCGAACGCGGACGCGGTCTGCCGCATCGTCGTCAGCGCCGCGTGGACGGCCGGCGCCGAGTGCCCGAGCAGCGTGGTCGCGGCGGGCGTGCCCGCCGGCACCGCGCTGGCGACCGCTTCCAGCAGCGCGCGGACCCCACCGCTCGGCAGCGCCGGTTGCGAGGGTTGCTGCGAGGCGGGTGGCGATCGCGGCGCGGGCGCGGCGGCCGCGCGCGCCGAACCGGGAACCGTGAGCTGCGCCGACGGCGCACCGCCGGTGAGCGGGACCGTCGACGGAGCCCGCGAGGGCGGCGGCGCGATGGCGAGCACCGGCGGGCGCGGCGCGGGCATCCCGGGCGCGGCGGGCGACGCCGTGAACGGCGGCGAGCTCTGGGCGCGGCGCGGCGCGGCGTCGGCCGGCGGTGCGATCGATCCCAGCGCGCGCGCGGCGGCGTCGCGGCGGGGCGGGGCGGGGCGGGGCGGATCGGTCGCGGCGTCGCCGGCGCCGCCGTCGTCGAACTCGTCGTCGAGCACCAGCGAGACGCTGAGATCGGGGACGGCCGCGAGCTCGGCCTCGACGGGGTCGATCGGGACGGGCGCGAGGTTGCGGGGCAGCGGGCGCGACGCGAGCATCATGCGCTGGAACGGCACGGTCTCGGTGTCGAGATCGAGCCACGGCTCCTGGCGCGCGCCGAACAGGTCGTGGATCAGCCGGCTGACCGCCGACGTCGACAGCATCGTGCCGGCGCGCATCGACGCGTTCTCGATCGCCTCGACGACCTGATCCGTGCTCTGGTAGCGCTCGTCGAGCCCCTTGGCGAGCATCTTCATCACGATGTCGTCGAACGCGCGCGGGATG
>DATAPF010000468.1:0-18596 GCA_036265355.1 Kofleriaceae bacterium
GCGCGTCGGCCTGAAGTCTCGCCTTCGCCACTATCCCGCCGAGCTGTCGGGCGGTCAGCAGCAGCGCGTCGCGATCGCGCGCGCCATCGCCGGTGACCCGAAGCTGCTGCTCGCCGACGAGCCCACCGGCAACCTCGACTCGCAGATGGCGCGCGAGGTCATGCAGCTGCTCGAGGAGCTCAACGCGCAGGGCACGGTGGTCCTGATCGTCACCCACGACCCGGAGATCGCCGCGCGCGCCCAGCGCAACGTCCACATCGTCGACGGGGTCGCCAGCGATCTCGAGCGCGGCCCGTCGCTGGTCCACCCCACCCGCGCCGCGGCGCAGCCGAGCGCCCAGGGATAGCCGCCATGCTCGCGTACTACCTCGACCTCGCGCGCCGCAGCTTCAAGCGCAACCTCTCGCTGACCGCGCTGATGGTCATCGCGATCGCGTTCGGCGTCGGCGCCAGCATGACGACGCTGACCGTGCTCCACGTGCTGTCGGTCGACCCGATCCCGGGCAAGAGCCAGCAGCTGTTCTACGTGCAGCTCGATCCGGTCCGCGCGCTCGGCTACATGCCCGGCGAGGAGCCGATGGAGCAGATGACCCGGCTCGACTCCGAGGCGCTGCTGCGCATGGCCAAGGCGGACCGCCAGGCGATGATGACCAGCGGCCAGGCCGCGGTCGAGCCCCAGCGCACCGGGCTCGCGCCGTTCTTCGTCGACGGACGGTGGACCTCGGCCGACTTCTTTTCGATGTTCCAGGTCCCGTGGCTCGCCGGTGCAGGGTGGAACGCCGAGGACGACACCCGCGCCGCGCGGGTCGCCGTGATCACCCGCGCGCTGGCCGACAAGCTGTACGGCACGACCGAGGCGGTCGGCCGCACGATCCGGGTCCAGGGCGCCGACCTGCGGGTGATCGGCGTGGCCGAGAACTGGCGGCCGGCCCCGCACTTCTACGACCTCAACACCGACGTCTACGGCGCGGGCGAGCAGCTGTTCGTGCCGTTCACGACCTCGCGCGACCTCAAGCTGGCGCGCAGCGGCAGCCTGGACTGCTGGGACGACCCCCCGGGCGATCCGCTGGCGTCCGGCGCGCCCTGCGTGTGGACCCAGTTCTGGGTCGAGCTGTCCACCGCGGACCGGGCCGCCGCCTACCACGACTTCCTGGTCAGCTACTCGCTCGAGCAGATGCGGACCGGGCGGTACCAGCGCCCGCCCAACGTCCGGCTGCGCAACGTGACCGAGTGGCTCGACTTCAAGGGCGTCGTGCCGAGCGACATCCGGCTGCAGACCTGGATCGCGTTCGGCTTCCTGCTGGTGTGCCTGATCAACACCGTGGGCCTGCTCCTCACCAAGTTCCTGCGCCGGTCGTCCGAGATCGGCGTGCGCCGCGCGCTCGGCGCCTCGAAGCGCTCGATCTTCGTCCAGCTGCTCATCGAGGCCGGCTCGATCGGCCTGGTCGGCGGTACGCTGGGCCTGGGCCTGGCATGGCTCGGGCTGCTGGCGGTGCGCCACCAGCCGGCGGACTACGCCGACCTGGCGCGGCTCGATCTGCCGATGCTGGTCTCGACGTTCACGCTCGCGATCCTCGCCAGCTTGCTCGCCGGCCTGCTCCCGGCGTGGCGCGGCTGCCAGATCACACCGGCCATCCAGCTCAAGTCGCAGTGAGGGCACCATGCACTTCTTCCCGATCCTGTCCACGCTTCGCCGCCACCGCACCGCTGCTGCCCTGATCGTGGTGGAGATCGCGCTGACCTGCGCGATCGTGTGCAATGCGATCTTCCTGATCCGCGACCGCCTGTCGCGCATGGACCGCCCGAGCGGCGTCGCCGAGAACGAGCTGGTGCGCATCGAGCTCACCGGCATCGGTACGAAGACCGACGCGCGGTCGCTGACCGACCAGGATCTCGCCGCGCTGCGCGCGATCCCCGGCGTCAAGTTCGCCGCCGCCACCAACATGGTGCCGTTCGGCCTGTCGTCGTGGAACAACACCGTGTCGACCAAGTTCGAGGACACCAGTGGCACCGGCGCCGGGGTCTACATGGGCACCCCGGACCTGCTCGAGGCTCTCGGCGTGGAGCTGATCGCCGGCCGCGACTTCACGCCCGACGAGTACATCGACTACAACGACAGCAACCCCGGAGAGATGCGGGTCTCGTCGGTGATCCTGACGCGCGACCTCGCCGAGCACTGGTTCCCCGGCAAGAGCCCGATCGGCCAGGCGTTCTACGCGGCCGGCAAGGAGCCACAGACCGTCGTCGGGGTGATCGACCGGCTGCAGCGGCCGAGCGTGACCCGCCCCGGGCGCGAGAGCTTTGCCGTGGTGCTGCCGATCCGCGCGACCTCCGCACCGCATGGCGACTTGCTCCTGCGGGTCGACCCCGCGCGCAAGGGCGAGGTGCTCACCGCCGTCGAGCCGGCCCTCAACAAGGTCAGCCCGAACCGCATCCTCCTCAAGCGCCAGGTGTTCGCCGAGATCCGCGACAACTTCTTCAAGGCCGACCGCTCGATGGCCTACCTGCTGGTCGGGGTCTCGCTCGCGCTGTTGATCATCACCGCGCTCGGCGTGGTCGGGCTCGCCAGCTTCTGGGTCCAGCAGCGCACCCGCCAGATCGGGGTCCGCCGCGCGCTCGGCGCGACCCGCGGCGACATCCTGCGCTACTTCCAGCTCGAGAACTTCATCCTGGCGAGCGCCGGGATCGTGCTCGGCATGGCGCTCGCCTACGCGATCAACCTCTGGCTGATGCAGAAGTACGAGGTCGCCCGGCTGCCCGCCGAGTTCCTGCCGGTCGGTGCGGGCCTGCTGTGGATCCTCGGCCAGATCGCGGTGCTGGGCCCGGCGATGCGCGCCGCGACGATTCCACCTGCGATCGCGACCCGCACCGTGTAGCCTGGTCGTGGAACCTGGCCGTGTAACTGGATCATGGAGCCTGGGGTGAAGCGATGCCGACCGTGCTCGTGATCGACGACAACCCGGCGGTGGCGACCGCGCTCGAGGTGCTGTTCTCGCTGCGCGACCTGCGCACGCTCAGCGCCGATTCGCCGGCCCGCGCGCTGGCGATCCTCGACCGCCAGCCGGTCGACATCGTGATCCAGGACATGAACTTCCGCGCCGACACGACCTCGGGCGAGGACGGCGCCGCGCTGTTCCGCGTGCTGCGGTCGCGGTTCCCCGAGCTGCCGGTGATCCTGCTCACCGCGTGGACCCAGCTCGAGTCGGCGGTCGAGCTGGTCAAGGCGGGCGCCGCCGACTACCTCGCCAAGCCGTGGGACGACAACAAGCTGCTCACCACCGTCCACAACCTGGTCGAGCTGTCCGAGACCCGGCGCGAGCTCGCGCGGCGGCGCAGCGAAGAGACTCGCCGGCGCACCGAGCTCGAGCAGCGCTACGACCTGCGCGGCGCGGTGTTCGCCGATCCCGCGATGGAGCGCGTGATCGCGCTGGCCTGCCAGGTCGCGCGCGCCGACGTGCCGGTCCTGATCACCGGCCCCAACGGCGCCGGCAAGGAGAAGCTCGCCGAGATCGTCCAGGCCAACTCCGCGGTCCCCGACGGCCCGTTCGTCACCCTCAACTGCGGCGCGCTGCCGTCCGAGCTGATCGAGGTCGAGCTGTTCGGCGCCGAGATCGGCGCCTACACCGGGGCGGTCCGCGCGCGCGAGGGCAAGTTCGAGGCCGCCGACGGCGGCACGCTGTTCCTCGACGAGATCGGCAACCTGTCGGCCAACGGCCAGATGAAGCTGCTCCGCGTGCTCGAGACCGGCCGGTTCGAGCGGCTGGGCGGAGGCCGCGAGCGCCAGGTCAAGGTCCGCGTGATCAGCGCGACCAACGCCGACCTTCACGCGATGATCCGCGCCGGCGCGTTCCGCGAGGACCTCTATTACCGGCTCAACACGATCGAGATCCGCGTGCCGCCGCTCGCCGAGCGGGTCGACGACATCGTGCCGCTCGCCCGGTTGTTCCTCGCTCCCGGCAAGCGGCTGTCGGCCGATGCGCGCGAGGCGCTGCGCCACCACAGCTGGCCGGGCAACGTGCGCGAGCTGCGCAACGCGCTGCAGCGCGCCGCGCTGCTCGCCAGCGGTCCCGAGATCACCGCGGCCGACCTCGCGCTGCCCACCGCGCCACCGCGCTTCGTGCCCGGCACCCCGAGCTCCGGCGACGACGAGCTGGATCGCGCGGCGATCGAGGCGGCGCTCGCCCGCGCCGGCGGCGTCATCGCGCAGGCCGCCGCCGAGCTCGGCCTCAGCCGCCAGGCGCTGTATCGCAGGATGGAGAAGCTGGCCATTCTCCGGGAATGACCGGTTCGACACCGGGCGGCACGTCGGTGTCCGCACGCCGGCCGACAACGAGCTCACCCGGGGCAAGCTCGCGGCGCCGCTGAACTGATCGAGCAGATCAGCGGCGCCCTCCTGGTCCTGCGGGATCGGCGGCCTGGGCCGCCGTGGCTCGCTACTGCGGGTCGCTGGCGCCCGGGACGCCGGTCAGGCTGTGGCGCGGCATCAGGTGGACCGCCATGACGCCGTCACCCCCCACCACCTTCGCCGGGGTCGGCGAGGTGCATCGGGTCGGCTCGGCGACATAGCCCGGGAACGGCGTGTTGGTGATGCCGCTGACCGCGATGTCGTCGACCGACCAGCCCGACGCCGTAGAGCAGCACGAGTCGGAGCCGGCGCGGAACCGGAGCTGGACCAGCTTGCCGGTGAACTGCGTGCCGAAGTCGAGCGTCACGGTCTGGCGCGACGGGAAGCCCGCGCTGCGGCCCACGTACGCGGAGCGGCCCTCGATCGGGTTGCCACCGCCCAGGGCCAGCGTTCCGGTGTAGCCCGGGTTGGCGCCGAACGTGGTCACGTCGGCCCACGTCATCCCGCTGTCCGTCGACAGCTCGATCACGCCGCCATCGAAGAAGTCGCCGAACGAGTCGGCCTCCATGTCGAACGCGTTCTGGAACCGGACCATGAACGGCGCCGGGCCGACCGAGAACATCGGCGACACCGCCTGGGTGTCGGAGATGAACGGCGCGTCGAACCCGAACAGCGTGTGGTTGCCGGTGACCTCGGTGGCGCGGCCCCAGATGCTGGCGCCGCCGGATCCGGCCGGGGTCCACGCGAACAGCTTGGTCTCCAGGCCGTCCGTGGTCGCCACGGCGGCGGCCTCGTCGACGCCCATCCGCTGGTGGAACGGGATCGCGATGTGGGCCGTGCCGCAGCCGGCGTCGCTGTCGACCTTGACGTTGATCGCGAGGTCAGCGTTGGTCGGCGCGGTGAGCGCCATCTTGATCGGGATCGCGACGTCGACCTGGCTGAGCGGCGCCACGGTTCCGATGACCACCGGCTTGCCCAGCGTGATGCCCGGCGTCGTGGTGGTCGCGGTGACCGTGGTGTTCTCGGCGCCGATCACGCCGCTGTTGGCGAGCGTGATGCGCAGCGTGCCGGACTCGCCGGGATCGAGGTAGCCGTCGTGGTCGCACGACGCGCTGTCGTCGCTCACGCTGACCGGGCTGGTCGCGATCCGGGCGGCGATCGTGCCGCTCTCGACCACGCCGTCGAGGAAGAACGACTGGCCGGGCGGCGAGATCGCGCAGGTGCCCGCGCCGCGGCCGGCGAACGCCGCCGCCATCAGGATCATGTCGTCGGTGTCGAGCGCACCGGCGGCCGCGAGGATCGCGTCGCGGCCCTCGGTGTAGGTCGCGTCGGGCGGCGTCAGCAGCAGGCCGGCCACGACGTAGTCGCTCATCCGGCGGTGGGCCTCGGCGAACGGGTGCGCGTCGAGGATGACGTTGTACGCCTCGAACATCATCGTCGCCCACACCTCACCGGCGTTGTGGACCTCGAAGTTGCCGTTGCCGACCGGACCCGGGTTGATCGGAGTGGTATCGGGCAGCGGGTTCTCGTCGGAGATGTGGCGGAAGCTGAGCGCGTTCTTGGCGCGGTTGGTGCTGTACGCGAACCGCCGGATGCCGAAGAACCCGGGGTCGGAGATGAACCCGGACTGCTGGATCCCGCCGGCGGTCAGCGCGTAGAGCCCGGCGCCGAACGTGCCGTCGCGGTTGTCGCCGTCGCGCGACATCATCATGAGCGCGTTGAAATCGCCCCAGCCCTCGCTCATCGCGCCGCACTGGAACACCTCGCAGGACGCGAGCCGGTGGTGCAGGTAGTGACCCCACTCGTGCGAGACGATCGCGTTGTCGAGATCGCCGTCGTGCTCGGTCGTGGTCTTGCGCTGCAGGCTGACCACCGCCGGGAGCTGGGCCTCGAGCGCGAGCCCGTCCGCGCTGGCGACCACCAGGCCGGGGAGGTTGGCGGTCGCGCTGCCGTTCAGGGTCCCCAGCCCGAGGGTGGGGTCCGCGATGACCGCGATGACGCCGATCGCGCCAGCGGCCTTGGCGTTGTTGACCGAGGTCCCGCTGCCGCACGCGCCGGTGAACTCGAACACCGCGATCTTGCCGGCCACGCTGTTGATCGGCGTGCACGCCGTGTGGGCGCCGCCGGTGGTGTTGGTCGCCAGCACCGCCGTCCCGGTCAGGTCGAACGCGGCCGGGCCGAGCACGAACTGCGCGGTCTGCGGGGTCGCGGTCGGCGTCGTGAGGTTCATGACCAGCGCGCCCGACCACAGGAACATGTTCATGATCGGCGACAGGCCGTCATCCGGCGTCGCCATGTTGGCGTTGTCGCGCGAGCCGCTGAGCGCGGCCGACTGGGCGCGGGCGATCAGCGGATCACCGCCGACGCCGCCGCGCCCGAAGTTGTCGGTCTGCGCGTTGCCCACCGCCTCGGTGAATCCCGAGTCGTAGTACCAGTCGTGCAGCCAGTTGGTCACGAAGAACACGTTGACCGCGGCCGCCTTCGACTGCGTGACGCTGTCCAGCGGACCGGCGTTGAGATCGTAGACGTAGTTGAGGACACGTCCGGACTTGACCTCGGGCCGGATGTCGCCGGCGCCGAACCCGGCCGGCGGCGCGATGTCGGCGAACGCATCGACGTTGTTGCCGGTGGTCGTCGTCGCGTTGGTGGCGAGCCACGGATCGTGCGGGCCGTTGAACGCCTCCATCACGACCAGGTTGTACGGGCCCGGGCCGGGCAGCGAGCCGTCGGGCACGCCGGTCGGATGCGGGGTGAAGTTCGCGAGCGCGCCGTCCAGCGGGGTCCGGTTCCCGGTGGTCTCGGCGAACGCGCGGTACACGAACGCGTCATTGGCGACCAGGTCGACGGTGCGCACCACGCTGCCGTTGGCGTCCGAGATCAGGAAGCGCTTCGCCGAGAACTCCAGCTTGTCATCGAACCCGGTGCGGTCGGCGATCACCTCGACCGACCAGATCGGCATCATGTCGCCGTCGCGGAACAGCAGCTCGCGCTTGGCGCGCGCGGCGGCCACGTGGAAGTCCGGGACCTCGGCGACGCTCAGCTCCTGGTAGCCGGCGCGCGCGGCGGCCAGCGTGATCGGCGGATGGACGCGGCTGGCGCCGTACAGCGCATCGAGCGCGAGATCGGCCGCCGTCGCAGCGTTCGACCGGAACGTCGTGCGGCCCGCGCTCGCCCGCAAGGTCCCCGACACCGCGGCGAGCGAGCTGTCGGCGTTGACCATGACGTGCAGCTCGCCCTGATGGACGTCGATGCCGTCGATCCGCTGCTGCATACGCACGATCGCCGCGCCGTTGCGCAGCGGCTGGGTCGCCACCGGCGTGAGGTCGGCCGGTCGCTGGCCCTGCTGCATCCACAGCGGCGCGAGCGCGGCGACGTGATCGCGCGCCGCCTGGTCCGGCGCCATGCCGGCGATCCCGCGGCGCGGAACGATCGCGCGGATCAGGCGCGGCGCGCCGGAGGCATCGCGCGCATCGATCGTCATGCCGAGTGCGACGGCCGCGCGATCGACGTCGGCCGGCGGCTGCATGCCGGGCGGATCGCCCGTCGGATCAGGTGACGGGTTGGGCGTCGGGGTCGACGACGGTGACGAGCATGCCGCGGTGATCGCGAGCGCGACACCGGGCCAGGCGAGAGTCCGGATCCGTGACCTCAGAAGCATGGAGACCTCCAGCACGCGAGCAAAGCGCACTCGACCGCCACGCTCGCATGTCCCGTGGCAGAACGCCACGGGCGTGATTCGTGAATCACGCTGTCACAAATTTGGTGAAGGCGATGCAGTGTTCACGATGATTCTCCAGGTACTCGCCAGCGCCAGATGCTGTTAGCGCGATCTCCCGGGTCGTGTTACCGAGATCGCACATGACCGCGCCGCGATCCGCCGACCCGCGCGCTCCGGCTGCGCTCCGCGCTCGTCGCAGCTCGCTGATCCGGCGGCTCGCCGCGGCCGCCTGTGCGCTGGTCGCCGCCGCGCCCGCCGCCGCGCTCGCGCTGCGCGACTGGCTCGGTGATCCCGTGCTCGCCGGCGCGATCACCGCCGCGGTGTTCGTGCCGCTCGCGCTGTGGGTCGTGCGGCGCGCGCTGGTGCCGGTCACCGCGATGTTCCGCGCGCTCGCCGGCACGGTCACCAGCTACCGCGATGGCGACTTCGCGTTCAGCCTGGCGTGGCCGCGCCAGGACGAGCTCGGTGACCTGGTCGCCGCGCACAACGACCTCGGCGACACCCTGCGCGCCCAGCGCGAGACCCTGGTCCACCGCGAGCTCCTGCTCGACACCATGGTGCAGAACACTCCCGTGGCGATGCTGCTGTGCGATCCGCGCGGCCACATCGTCTACGGCAACCTCGCCGCGCGCCAGCTGCTCGCCGGCGGCCGCCGCCTCGAGGGCCAGCGGCTCGACGCGCTGCTCGAGTCCGCGCCCGAGCCCTTGCGCGAGGCCGTGGCGCACGGCCGCGACGGCCTGTTCGCGGTCGAGCGCAACGGCGAGGAGGAGATCTATTACCTCGCGCGCAACGGGTTCCGGCTCAACGGCCGGCCGCACGAGCTGTTCGTGCTCCGCCACCTGACCTCGGAGCTCCACCGCCAGGAGGTCCGGACCTGGAAGAAGGTGATCCGCGTGATCAGCCACGAGCTCAACAACTCGCTGGCGCCGATCGCCTCGCTCGCCCACTCCGGCGGCGAGCTGTTGCGGCGCGGCAAGCACGACCAGCTCGACAAGGTGTTCGCCACGATCGCCGAGCGTGCCCGTCACCTCGAGCAGTTCATCCAGGGCTACGCCCGGTTCGCCAAGCTGCCGGCGCCGCGCCCCGAGCCCACCGCGTGGACCGACCTCGTCGAGCGGCTGCGCGGCCAGGTCGCGTTCCAGGTCGACGGCGCGCTGCCCGACACCCGCGGCCACTTCGATCCGGCCCAGCTCGAGCAGGCGCTCGTCAACCTGCTGCGCAATGCTCATGAGTCCGGATCGCCGCCCGCCGACGTCCAGCTCCGCGTCCGCAAGCTGCCGGGTGCGATCGCGATCGAGGTCAGCGATCGCGGCGCCGGCATGACCGAGGCCGTGCTGTCCAACGCGCTGTTGCCGTTCTACTCGACCAAGCGCGGCGGCACCGGGCTGGGCCTCGCCCTGGTCCGCGAGATCGCCGAGGCCCACGGGGGCCGCGTCGCGCTCGCCAACCGGCCCGGCGGCGGGGTCAGCGTGACGATCACCCTGCCGCCGTGATCCACGTCGCTCCGGCGCGGCGCGCGGACCACCGCGTTTCCGTGGCGCTCGCACGCCGGGCGATCGCGCACGGCGTGCGAGCGCCCGAGCACGGATGGTCCTCGATGCACGCGGAGTCCCGCGAAATCAGAGCACACGGCGGGGAGATTTCGCAGCGGCAGGTGGCAGTGACCTTGCACAGAATTGCCTGTATCGCCTGCAACTGATCGGGCAAGCGCCGATGCCGAGCGCGTGACCCACGGCAGGTGATCTGCGCCATGATCCACAGCAGCACCAACCTCGCGGTCGCGCTCGACGAACCCTCCGTGTTCCGCCGGCTGCTCGGCGCGCTGGCCCCGGTCAAGCGCGACGAGCTCGCCACCGTCGTGATCCTCACGCTGAACGTGTTCGTGCTGCTCACCTGTTACTACGTGCTGAAGGTGCTGCGCGAGCCGATGATCCTGCTCGGCGGCGGTGCCGAGCTCAAGGCCTACGCATCGGCGGGGCAGGCGGTGCTGCTGCTCGGCGTGGTCCCCGCGTTCAGCGGGCTGTCGAGCCGGGTCAACCGGGTGCGCCTGCTCACCACGATGCAGCTGATCTTCATCGGCTGCCTGGTTGCCTTCTACGCGCTCGCCCACGCCCGGGCACCGATCGGGCTGGCGTTCTACCTGTGGCTGGGGATCTTCAACATCATGGTGGTGGCGAACTTCTGGTCGTTTGCCAATGACCTCTACAATGAGGAGCAGGGCAAGCGGCTGTTCGCGATCATCGGGGTCGGCGCGAGCGTCGGCGCGATCATCGGCGCGTTCGTGCCCCACCTGCTGCACCGCGTGCTCGGCATGTACGCGCTCATGCTGGTCGCCGCCGGCGGCCTGGCGGTGTCGATCGCGCTGTACCGGATCGCCGATCGCCGGGAGCGGCTGCGCGGTGGCCGGGCGCTCACCCTGGCCGCCGGCCAGCCCGCCCCGCCGGCGGCCGCCGCCGAGCCCGCGATGACCCGCAAGGGCGGGTTCGCGCTGGTGATCAGCGACCGCTACATGCGGCTGCTCGCCGCGATGCTGCTGATCGCCACGGTCATCAACTCGACCGGCGAGTACGTGATCGGCAAGCTGGCGACCGATCGCGCCAAGCAGGTCGCGGCCGAGGTCGCGCCCGGTCCGGCCGCGGCGCCGGCGGCCGCGGGGCCGTCCGCGGCGTCGAGCAAGCCGGCCGCGGCGGCGAGCAAGCCGGCCTCGGCGGTCGACTCGGTGCAAGGCCGCTACCTGGAGTCGTTCTACTCCGACTACTACGCGCTGGTGAACCTGCTGTCGTTCGCGCTCCAGGCGCTGGTCGTGGCCCGGCTGCTGACCTGGCTCGGGATCCGGCGCGCGCTGTTCGTGATGCCGCTGATCGTGCTCGGCGGCTGGGTCGCGGTCGGCCTGTTCGTCAACGTCACGATGGTCCGGGCCGAGAAGACCGCGGAGAACAGCCTGGACTACTCGCTGCACAACACACTGCGCCAGGCGCTGTTCCTGCCGACCGACCGCGACCGCAAGTACAAGGCGAAGGCCGCGATCGACACGTTCTTCTTCCGCATGGGGGACGTGATCGCGGGCCTGGGCATCGTGTTCCTGTTCGTCGAGGTCCTCGGGCTCGGCGTCCGCGCGTTCGCCGTGCTGAACGTCGTGCTCGCGGTGTGCTGGCTCGCGCTCGCCGCGGGTGCGGGCCGGATGCATGACCGGCTCGCGGCGGCGAACGGCGGCGAGGCCGCCCGGGACCGGGCACGGGCCGGTCGCCATGGCGAATGATGACCGGCGCGGGGCGGCCTGGATCGCGACGATCAGCGCGGTGATCGTGATCGCGTCGTTCGTCGCCAGCAAGGCGGCGCGCGACGCGATCCTGCTCGCCCGGTTCGACGTCACCCGGCTGCCGCTGTTCATCACGATCTCGGCGCTGACCTCGCTGCCGGTCATCCTGGTCGCCGGCCGGCTGATGGCGCGGTGGGGGCCGGCGCGGCTGATCCCGGTGCTCAACGCGGCGAGCGCGGCGATCTCGATCGCCGAGTGGCTGCTGATCGGGCGCGCGCCGCGCGTGATCGCCGTGGTCGTGTTCTTCCACCTCGCGACGCTGGGCGCGGTGCTGGTCTCGGGGTTCTGGTCGATGGTCAACGAGCGGTTCGACGTCCAGAGCGCGAAGCGCCACATCGCGCGGATCGGGATCGGCGCGACGCTGGGCGGGATCCTCGGCGGCGTGATCGCGGAGCGCTCCGCGGTGTACCTGGCGCCCGATGCGATCCTGCTCGTGCTCGCCGGGCTGCAGCTGACCTGCGCGGTGACGCTCCGGCTGTTCGGCTGGGAGGAGCGCCGCGCGCCGGTCGCGGCGGCGCCGGCTGATACCTGGCTCGCGCTGCGCACCGCGACCCGCTCGCCGCTGCTCCGCGTGCTCGGCGGTCTGGTCATCCTCGGCGCGATCGCGGCCGCGGTCATGGACTACATCTTCAAGGCCGACATCGTACGCGGCGCGTCGCACGACGGCGTGCTGCGCTCGCTCGCGATCTTCTACATCGTGACCAGCGTGATCACCGCGGTCGTCCAGCTCGCGATGTGCGGCCCGGTGATCGCGCGGCTCGGGGTGGCGCGCAGCGTCGCGACGCTGCCGGCCGCGATCACGGCGTTCGGGACCGCGGCGCTCGCCGTGCCGATCCCGGTGGTCGCGGCGGTCGCGCGCGGCGCCGAGGCGGTGACCCGCAACTCGCTGTACCGCGCCGGCTACGAGCTGATCTATGCGCCGCTGGTCGAGGACCACAAGCGCCCGGCCAAGCTGGTGCTCGACGTGGGCGCCGATCGGATCGGCGACGTGCTCGGCGCGCAGCTGGTCGGCCTGCTGGTGTATGCGCTCGCCGAGCCGCGGACCGGCCTGTTGATCGCCACGGTCTGCGTCGGCGCGGCCGCGATCCTGCTCGCGATCCGGCTGCCGCGCAGCTACACGATGGCGCTCGAGGAGAGCCTGCTGGCGCGCGCGTCCGAGCCCGCGGCCGCGCCGGCCGCGGCCGACGAGCCACGGCCGTGGATCACGCTCGACGGGGTGCCGGGCCTGGGCCAGTCCGGCGAGTTCCCGGCGCTGTCGCTGCGAATGCGCGCGGCTGCGCCGTCGCCGCGCGAGCGATCCGCGCCGGCGCCGCGGCCGCGCCGGCGGACCCCGCGGGACCGCGACGGGATGCCCGATGCGGCCGCCGATCTGCGGTCGGGGGACGCCGGCCGGATCCACCGCGCGCTGTCCGGCGGGCTGACCCCCGAGCTCGCGCCGTGCGCCGTCGAGCTGCTCGGTCGCGACGACGTCGCGCGCGCCGCGATCACCGCGCTCGCCGCCGTCGCGCCGCGCTGCACCGGCATGCTGGTCGATGCGCTGCTCGATCCGCGCCGCGACGTCACGGTGCGACGCCGGCTACCCGCCGTGCTGCTGTCCGGTGAGCCGCGGCACGCGAGCTGGGGACTGTGGCGCGCGCTCGCCGATCCGAGCTTCGATGTCCGCTACCGCTCGGGCGCCGTGCTCGCCCGGCTCGCCGCCGAGGGCCACCTCCGCGGGGTGTCGACCGAGGATGTGTTCGACGTGGTCCGGCGCGAGCTGGTGGCCGATCGCGATGCGTTCGCGCGCCGCCAGGTGCTCGACGAGCTGGCCGGCGCGATCGAGGACCGCGCCGGCGCCGAGACCGACGCCCCGACCCACCGCGCCAGCGCCGGCCTGGAGCACGTGTTCACCATGCTCGGCCTCGCGCTGCCCGCCGAGCCGCTTCGCATCGCGCTCCACGCGGTCCAGACCGACGACCCCGAGCTGCGCGGCACCGCGCTGGAGTACCTGGAGAGCATCCTGCCCCCCGACGTCCGCGCCCAGCTGTGGCCGCTGCTCGAGGGCGACCTCACCGCGCCGCCCGCCGCGATGCGGACCGCCGCCGAGTGGCCCGCCGCCGCCGAGGCCGCTGGCCTGCCACCCGCCGCCACGCTGATCTCCCCTGCGCCCGCCGCGCCGCGCCCGCCGCGCAGCCACGACGAGATCCTCGACGCGTTGCGCGTGTCGTATCCCAAGGTCCTTGCCCTCCTGCGCCAGCGCCCCCGTCACGCCTGACCTCAGTCGAGGATCGACGTGGTGTCTATTGCCAATCGGCGGCTCACCTCGGTCACTTCAGCTCGCGGTGAAAGCTCTGCGGATCGCCCGGTCCGACCCGCGCGCCCGACAGCGGCACGCCGAACGGCGACGGATCGATCTTCAGGCTCGCGGCACGGCCGGCCTTGACCGCGAACACGATGTGGCTCGCCGGGTGCGATCGGATCGCGAACTCGCCGTCGGGCTGCTTGAGCAGCCGCTCGGGGACCTCGCCGAGCGCCTGGATCATCAAGCGGCCGTTCTCGTCGAACACCCGGTAGGTCCGGCGGTACTGCGCGAACGAGTCATGCAGGCCGTCGTCGAGGTGCTCGAGCCTGAGCACGAACGTGCCGGACAGCTGGTTGCGCTCGGCCGCCGCCACCGCGGTATCGGCCAGCGCGCGCTCGGCGGCGGGCGCCGGCGGTGCGGGCAGCGGGGCCAGCCCGAGCGCGGCGCGCGCCAGCGCCCGGGTGATCGCGTAGGCGTTCTGGCCCTCGGTGTTGGTCAACACGACGATCGTCAGTCCGTCCTCGGGGAAGTCGTACAGGCTGCCGCTGTAGCCGAGCAGCGAGCCGTGCTGGCCGATCCGGCGGTGATCGTCCTCGCGATTGACGATCATCGCCAGGCCGTACGCCGCGTTCGGATCGCGCGCGCTGGTGTGCTGGGCGGCCCCCTCCGGCGTCGCCATCATCGCGAACGTCTTCGGATCGACCAGGTGCCTGGCGGCGATCGCGGTCCACAGCTGGTAGAGGTCGCCGACCGTGCTGCAGAACCGCAGGTCGGCGTTGTACGCCATGGCGTTCTCGTAGGCCGGCACGAACTGCTGCTCGTGGTGCCGGTAGGAGTGCGACAGCCCACGGACCAGCGTGAAGTCGTCGCAGTAGGTCGTCGACGTCACGCCGGCCGGGCCGATGATGTTGTGCTGCACGTACTCGGCAAAGCTCTGTCCGCTCACCCGCTCCACGATCGTCACCAGCAGCTGGAACCCGGAGATCGACCAGTCCCACTTCTTGCCCGGCTCGTTGACCCACTTCTTGCCCGCGTACAGCGCCATCACCTCGTCGAGCGCCTTGGGCAGCCGGCTGGTCGCCTCGATCGGATCGCCCAGGTAGTGGTAGTCGACGATGCCCGAGGTGTGATTGAGCAGCTGCCGGATCGTCACGTGATGGCCCTGCATCGGGAACTCCGGCACGTGCTTCGCCAGATCGTCGTCGAGCGCCAGCTTGCCGCGCTCGACCAGCTGGAGCACCGCGATGCCGGTGAACGGCAGCATCGGCCCGACCACGTGATAGACGGTCTCGTCGCGGGTCGGCGTCTCCAGCCCGAGATCGGCCTGGCCGTATCCCTTGTGCAGGATCACCTTGCCGTGGTGGGCGACGAGCACCGACGCGCCGGCCACGCGCTCCTGCGCGATCATCCGCTGCGCGACGCCGTCGAGCTCGGCCGCCGAGACCTCGGCCCGGGCCACCCGCGGGCCTGCGATCGAGAGCACAATCACCGCCGCTGCCGCGATCCGTCGCCGTTCTTGCATGATCGACTCCTCGAATTTGCGTGCGCACGGTAATACCCTCACGGATCCGAGTCCGGCGCAGCCGCGCGCGGCAGGGTATCACCCTGTGCGAAAATTGCTGACGCGGATCGGCACGCATGCGCTCACGTGCCACACGCACTCCCGTCGATTCTCGGCGACCGAACGGGGCGTCGCAAGCACATGCCTTGCTATCGAGCCCCAGCGCGCGGAGGGCCCGCCGGCCTCGGCGACGACTGCGGGGGTAAGCCAGATCTCATGTTGGATCCAAAGCAAGCGGCGTGCGCGCCGCGTTCGCCGGACGCCAGGCAATCCCGCGCGCCGCTCAACGGTGACAAGATCGACGTGCGCCGCATGACCGAGCCCGAGTGGAGGCCACCTGACGCGTTCGAGGAGTACCGGATGGTCCGGCTGCTCGGCCGTGGCACGATGGGCGAGGTCTACCTGGCGCACGACTCGCTGCTCGATCGGCCGGTCGCGGTCAAGTTCGTGCGCGCGGCCAAGGATCCGGTGGCGCGCGCGCGGTTCTTCGACGAGGCGCGCGCGATCGCGCGGCTCCAGCACCCCAACGTCGTCGCGATCCACCGGATCGCCGAGGTCGCCGGACATCCCTACCTGGTCTCGGAGTACGTGCGCGGCCACCCGCTCGACGAGATCGACCGCCCGGCGCCGTCGCGCCAGGTCCTCGAGATCGGGCTCGACCTCGCGCGCGGGCTCGCCGCCGCGCATCGCTGCGGCGTGCTGCATCGCGACGTCAAGCCGGCCAACGCGATCCTGTCCGACGACGGCCGCGCCAAGCTGCTCGACTTCGGGCTCGCCAGCGGGGTCGATGTCGCGATCAGCCTCGACGACGACCCGCCGCCGCGCGAGCGGTTCGACATCCGCGCGATCGGCCACCTCGTGGCGAGCGAGACCGCGCCGTCGCAGGGCCCGCCCGAGTCTGCCGACGCCACCGGGCTCGACGCCAGCGTCTCGGCGTCGCGCTCCGGCCGGCTGGTCGGCACGCCGCTCTACATGGCGCCCGAGCTGTGGCGCGGCGAGCCCTCGACCCGGCGCTCCGACCTCTACTCGCTCGGCGTCCTGCTCTACGAGCTGCTGGCCGGCGCGGCGCCGCACCACGGCCTGCCGATGTCCGTGCTGCGCGGTCTGATCGGGCGCGACATCCCGCGGCTCGGCGAGATCGTCCCCGGCGTCGAGCCCGCGCTCGCCGCGATCGTCGACCGCCTGGTCGAGCGCGACGCCGGCGCGCGGTTCGCGTCGGCCGACGCGCTGGTCGTCGCGCTCGAGGAGTGCACCGCGCCGATCCCGACGCTCACCGTGCCCGATGGCAACCCGTACCGCGGCCTCGCCGCGTTCGAGTCCGAGCACGCGTCGCTGTTCTTCGGCCGGCGCAGCGAGATCCGCGAGCTGGTCCACCGCGTGCGCAGCGATCCATTCGTCATCGTCGGCGGTGACTCGGGCACCGGCAAGTCGTCGCTGTGCCGCGCCGGCGTGCTGCCGTGGCTGGTCGATCACGACGGCTGGTCGCGGGTCGACGTCGTGCCGGGCCGCCACCCGGTGCGCTCGCTCGCCGCCGCGCTGGCGGGCTGGCTCGACACCGATGAGGCGGCGCTCGACGCGCTGCTGGGCGACACGCCCGACGCGTTCGCCCGCGCGGTGCGCCAGCAGGCGCTGCCGGCCGCCGACCACCCGGCGCGCCGCCTGCTGCTGTTCGTCGATCAGCTCGAGGAGCTGCTCACGCTGTCCGAGCCCGGCGAGGCCCGGGTGGTCGCCGCCGCGCTCGGCGCGCTCGCGGTGCGCGTGCCCTCGGTCCGCGTGCTGGCGACCGGCCGGTCCGACTTCCTGTGGCGGCTCGCGCTGCTGCCCGGGCTCGGCGAGGAGATGACGCGCGGGCTGTACTTCCTGCGCCCGCTCACCGGCGAGCGGATCCGCGAGGTGATCGTCCGTCCGGCGGCCGCCAAGGGCGTCGGGTTCGAGTCCGAGCAGCTGATCGACGCGCTGGTCGAGCAGACCGAGCTCGCGCCCGGCGGGCTGCCGCTGCTCCAGTTCACGCTCGCCGAGATCTGGGACGCCCGCGACGTCGCGAGCCGGACGATCCGCGCCGCGTCGCTCGACCAGCTCGGCGGGGTCGCCGGCGCGCTGACCCGCCACGCCGATCGCCTGCTCGCGGGGCTCGACGCGGACGAGCGCGACGCCGCGCGCCGGATCCTGCTCCGGCTGGTGACCGCCGAGGGCACCCGCGCCCGCCGCGGCGAGGCCGAGCTGCTCAGCGACGGCGTCGAGCGCAGGGCCGAGCGCGCGGCGCTCGAGGTCCTGGTCCGCGGCCGCGTGATCGTCGCCAACGACGCGCAGCACGGCGCCTACGAGATCGCGCACGAGGCGCTGCTGGTCAGCTGGCCGACCCTGCAGGGCTGGCTGCAGAGCGGCGCGGCCGAGCACGCGCTGCGGCTGCGCGTCGAGCAGGCCGCCGCCGAGTGGGACCGCCTCGGCCGCCCGCCCGAGCTGCTGTGGGGGCGCCGCCGGCTCGCCGGGGTCCAGGTGCTCGATCGCGCGACGATGGCGCCGCGCGAGGCCGCGTTCCTCGCCCGATCGCGCGTGGCGGTCGTGCGGGCGCGCACGCTCGGCATCGCCGGGGCGGCGATCCTCGCGATCGTCGTGGTCGCGATCGGCCTCGCGGTCCGGGCGCGCGCCCGGCGCGAGCTCGAGGCGGTGATCGCCGACCATGTCCACGCCGCGACCGCCGCGTTCGACGACGCCCGCAACCTGGCGCGCCAGCGCGACGCCGCGCGCGCCCGGGCATTCCCCCTGTTCGACTCGCGGCGGTGGAGCGAGGGCGAGACGATGTGGGATCAGGTCCAGGCGCTCACCGCCCAGGAGGACAGCGCGTATCGCACCGCGTCGTCGAACCTCGAGAGCGCGCTGTCGCTCGATCCGGCGCGCCGCACTCTGCGCGCGCAGTTCGCCGACCTGACGTTCGAGCGGTTGCTGCGCGCCGAGCGCGATCGCCACGGCGATCTCGCCGACGAGCTCCGGGCGCGCCTCGTCGCCTACGACGACGGCCGGTACCAGGCGGCGCTGGCAACCGCGGCGCGCGTCGAGCTCGACGTCGCGCCACCGGGCACGCAGGTATCGATCGAGCGGCCGGGCGCGGCGCCCCAGCTGCTCGGTCGGGCGCCGCTCGCGCCGCTGACCCTCGCGCCGGGCTCGGTGATCCTCGTATTCGAGGCGCCCGGCCGGGTCGCCGCGCGGCTCCCGCTGCTGGTGGCGCGCGGCGAGACCGTCCGGCAGCGCGTCACGTTGCCGCTCAAGACCGAGGCGCCGCCGGGCATGCTCTACGTGCCCGCCGGGCGGTTCCTGTTCGGCAGCGCCGATGACAACGAGTTGCGGCGTGGCTACCTCAAGACGCCCCCGATTC
>DATAPF010000469.1:0-20579 GCA_036265355.1 Kofleriaceae bacterium
ACGCGGGCCCCGGTCCCCGGCGGCGTCCCGATCACCGCTTCCTTCGTCATGCCGCTGCGCAGCTCCGGCACATTGTCCGACTTGTCCTTGCATCCGAACCCGCTCACCCCGAGACAGATCACACAGATCCATAGTGGTCGAAGCATCACCAATCCCCTTTCAATGCCAGACCCACCCACCGACTCCAAAGAACGACACGGTCGCCCACGCGCCGGGTGGCCTGTTCGCGGCGATCGCCGCACGTTGCGCGAGAGCCAGGCCCCGCACGGGGTCCTCGGCTCCATGGAGTCGATACAGATTCGCCATCAGCGCCGCACCATCGCTGTCGTCGAGCGAGCGCTTCACGCCGATGACCCCGGGCGCACCGGCGGCGAGGAACGCTGCGACCAGCGAGCCGGCGGGATCGTCGTCGACCTGCGAGCGGCAGGTCGCGATCACCGCGAGCCGGGGCGCGATCCGTTGCGACACGATCTCGTTCGCCGGCAGCGCGCCGTCGTTCAGGGCGAACGCTGCTTCCCCGTTGGCCTGGATGGCGTGGGTGGCGACGTGGAGCAGGAAGGCATCGCTGCCGGCGACGACCGCGGCGCGCGTGGCCTCGGGCCCGACGTACGCGCGCCCACCGGTCATCCCGGCGGCGGTCCGAACCTCGCGCGCCGCAGCCGCCAGATCGCCCAGCGGGTCGCCGACCGCGACCGCGGGACGCCATGACCGGGCCGGCACCGGCGCGAACAGCAGATCGGGCGCCAGCACCTCCACGATCGGCGCGTGCTCGACCAGGTACTTGCCGGCGACGCGGAGCCCGGCCAGCGCTACATCCGACAGCTCCGAATCGAGCATCACCACGATCGGCGCGCCGGCCTCCGGAAGCGTGCCGGCGGGGAACATCGCACCGCCGAGCCTGGCAGCGAGCTCCGCGTCATCGATCGCGCGCCGCAGGCCGTCGATCCAGCCGCGAATCGCCTCGCGATCGCCGACCCGCGTGATCGACCACCGGCCACCCGCATGGCGGATCGCCCACACCGAACGGGCGCCGGACATGAATGCGACCATGTCGTGGCGAATGTCGCGCAGGTCGGCGCGCCCGCGCGCGGCCTCCATCGTGACGCCGAGCTCGCGCCGGCTGCCCAGGCGGTTCAGGATGTGGTCGAGCGAGCTGTCGACCGTGGTCGGCGCGTTGGCCTCACGCTGGTAGATCCGGTCGAGCAGCTGGCGGCCGATGATCCGCTGGGTCACGTCGAGAGCCTCCAGCGCATCGCCGCGCTGCCCGGTCGAGTCGAGCCACAGCTCCAGCGCGCGGCGGTGGCGCGCGACCAGGCCGCTGCGCAGCCGGGTCGTCGGGATCGACGCGCGCCAGATCTCGACCGCATCGGCGGCCTCTCGCCAGGCGCGCTCGGCGGCGAGGGCGTCCTCGGGGTCGCCGCGCGCGTCGGCGCGACGCTGCAGCACCTCGCCCTGCAGGTTGAGCAGCTGCACCCGCGCCGCGTGGCCGCAGCTGGCCGCGATGCCGCGCTCGACGGTCGCCAGTGCCGCGTCAACACGACCCTCGGCGAGCTCGACCGAGGCGCGGACCGCCACGAGCCGGCAGGTCAGAAGCGCCGACGGGACCGCGGACCGCCCGAGGAGCTCGGCGGCGTAATCCAGCTCGCGCCGGGCCTCGTCGCGCCGCCCGACATCGAGCAGAGCCTGGACCAGCTCGATCGCGTCGTAGGGAACCATCGACGAGCGAACCCGTGGCTTCCTGGGGTCAAGCCGGCTCGCCCTCCGGAACAGTGCGATCGCCGTCGTGATCCGCCCCCGAGCCGCTTCCAGCCGCGCCATCGCGCTGTCCCGCGTGCCCTGCCAGATGGCGGAGTGGTCTGCATCCATGCGCTCGATCACCGCGCTGGCGGTCGCGAACTCTCCGAGATCGAGCAGGAGCTCGATCAGCGAAACGGCGGCGGATGCTCGCATCAGGTCGTCGTGGCCGAGCTCCGCCTGCTCCCATACGGTCCGCGCCAGCCAGATGTTCTCGTCGACGGGCCGACTCCGCGCGAGCTCGAGCAGCAGCAGCGCGGTGTTGGTGGCGCGCTTGGGGTCGCGATTGATCTGCAGGTCCAGCGCCCTCCGCAGCGTGCCCTCGGCGGCCTCCAGATCGCCGCGCCTCACCAGCACCTCGCCCCAGTAGTGCAGGATCCGCGCGCCCTGCGGGGTGCGCGACGCACGCTCGACCCAGCGCTTCAGGGTGACTTCATCGCCCGCCCTGTGAGCGTAGAGCGCCCCCGACGCAGCCGCTTCGTCGTCGCCGGTCAGGTTCCAGGCGAGCTCGCACAGCCCTGGGGTCGCCGGCAGATCATCGCGCTCGGAGTCCAGGCACACCTGGACGACGTGCGGGGCCGCGCAAGGGCTCGCGGTGCGACACTCCCCGCCATCCCGGGGCGCCTGCAGGGCACAGGCCCAGATCGCGCAGGCCCCGAGCCACGAGCTCCACCGCATGGCGGGGACAATATCCAAACGGGTTCAGTCATGGAATTGGATAGTGAGATGATCGTGGTGATTGTCGACGGCGCCTCCCGGCTTCGTACTCGCATCTTGCGGCGCTGACCGCACATGGGACGCACATGGGCGTATTCCGTCAACCTGAGGTGGACGCATCTCTGGGGGGGCGAGCAGGTCTCAGCGTCCGGGCTGTGCTCGGCCAGGGAATGTTCCCAGCCGGGACGTCTCCTCCGCGACCCCGGCGTCAAGTTCCCGGAACCTCGGTTCCGATCCAGACCGGCCTGTCGATCGCAGCGCAATCGATCGCGCACGGACTCACCCGCGCGCAGCCGACCTCCGGCGCGGCCATCCAGCCACCTGGGCCCGCTGCGACACCTGGCGCGCATGCGCCGGCACCCACCGTCACCCGGAGCCGCCGTCCAGCGCGCGCGCGACGGTGGAACCACCGCGCGAAGGTGGTATGACGAGGATGGCGGATCTCAGAAAATCTCTCAATGCCGACTTCTCCGGCGCGCACGCGTCGCGTCGCGCGGCGCGGGGGTCGCGCGGATTCCAGCCATCTGTCCGGGTTTCGGACGAAAGCCGCACGGCCGCGCATGGAGAGCGGCTCGTTGCGCGTGGCACTGCCGTTGCTGTGGTCCGCGGGCGCCGGGCGCGAGCCACCTGCGGCGCGCGGCGGCACGGGCGCTGCCGCCCGACGCCGTGCAAGCCTGGACGCTGGGTTCGCAACAAAGTCGTGGTCCGGACTTACCGGCCACGCTAGGTTGTCGGCGTGAAGGTCGCCGACGTCGTGAGGATCGCCACAGTCATGGCAAGCGTCACGGCCCTGGCCGGGACCACCGGCCACGCCGCCGCGCCGGCGTCCAGTCATCCGCGCATGCTGCTCGACGCGCCGCTGCGCGCGGCGTGGCAGGCGCAGATCCAGCAGCCGCACAGCCCGGTCGCCCGCGCGATCGCGATGTGCAGCGACGCGGGGACGACCCACAAGTACGACGGCGCGCAGTACCAGGGCTCGGAGTGGGCCAAGGTGCTGCAGGCCTGTCTGGTCGCCTGGGCCGCGACCGGCGACGCCCACCACGCGGCCACGACGATCAAGTTCTTCACCGCGCTGCTCGACGACCTCGACCAGATCGGCGACGGCAAGGGCGGCGACCGCGCCGCGTGGCGCGACTCGGGCTACGCGATCCGGATGCTCGCGCCGTACACCGCGCTGGCCTACGACTGGCTCTACGACCAGCTCGCGCCCGAGCTGCGCGCCCGCGCCCGCCAGCGCTGGTCGTCGTGGCTCACCTGGTACCGCGAGAAGGGCTACCGCGCCCGCGCCCCCGGCAACAACTATCAGGCCGGCTACCTGATCTCGGCGACGATGATCGCGATCGCCGAGGCCGGCGAGGGCGACCCCGCGCTGTGGTCGCTGGTCACCGACGAGCTGTGGGGCAAGGACATGGCGGCGGCGCTGGCGAGCGGCGGCATCCTCGAGGGCGGCGACTGGGCCGAGGGCTGGCAGTACGGCCCGCTGTCGGTCGCCGAGTACGCGCTCGCGGCGCGCGTGATCCGCGGCGCCGGCGTCCCGGTCGCCGGGGTCGGCGCGTGGCTCGCCGGCCTGCTGCGCCGCCACGTCTACGCGCTGTCGCCCGGCGATCGGGTCTACGCCGGCGGCGACAGCGAGAACGAGGAGCCCAACGTCGCGCCGGCCCTGCTCACGCTGGACGCGATCGCGCTCGGCGACGCGCCCGGCAACGAGCGGCGATGGGCGCGCGGCGAGATCGCCCGGCTCGGCCTGTCCGACGACAACTTCGTGCTCTACGACGCGCTCGCCGCCGCCGGCGATCCGCCGGCCGACGTGCCGCGCCTGACCTGGCCGACCTGGTACGAGTCGGTCGCGACCGGCACGCTGTACGCGCGCACGCGGTGGGACAACCGCGCGATCTGGCTGGTGACCACGTGCCAGCACGGCCTGCCGGTCGATCACCGCCACGCCGACGCCGGCAACTTCGTGCTGTCGCGCGGCAAGGACGACCTGATCGTCGATCCGTCGCCGTACGGCACGCAGTCCACCCTGACCAGCAACGCCCCGACCATCGCGTCGGGCCGGTTGCCGCTCAAGTACTCGCCGAGCCAGGCGGGCTGGAGCACGAAGACCGGCTGGGACTGGACCGCGCAGACCCGGTCCGGCGTGATCGCGGCGCGCTGCGACTACTCCGATCAGTACCGGTTCCAGGACCGCGCCAGCGACGTCCCCGAGGCGCTGCGCGACCTGATCCTGCTGCCGAGCAGCGACGGCGGCGACGCCAGCCTCGTGGTGGTCGACCGCGCGGTCACCGGCAGCAGCGATCGCGCGCTGTACCTGCGGTTCCGGGTCCCCGGCGAGCTCGCGCTGTCCGGCGACGTCGCGACCCGCACGATCGGCGCCAGCCAGCTGGCGATCGCCAGCCTCGCGCGCAGCACCGGTCGTCCGGTGATCGGACACACCCGGCTCAAGGACTGCTTCAACGAGGACTACAAGGGGCGATGCGACGCGGCGCGGTTCCCGGTCAGCGATCTCCGGCTCGACATCGACGGCCCCGAGCCGAGCGCGATCGACGTGATCACCGCGACCGCCGCGGGCACCGCCGCCGCGCCCAGCGCGCCGCTGTCCGGCGATGGCTGGGCCGGCGTGCACGTCAGCGGGCCGCGCGACGCCGTGATCGTGTGGCCGACCCGCCGGGGTCAGGCGCTCGACTATCGCGCCCCGCGCGCCGTCGCGATGACCCACGTGATCCTCGATCCCCACGACCACCTCGTGATCTCGGCGCACCCCGACGGCGACGGCTGCGCGGTCAGCGCGACGCCGGGCGATGCAGGCGGGCCCCGACCGGCGATCGTCGTGATCGACGACGCCTGCCGCGTCACGGCCGATCCGGCGGTCCCGAGCGCGGCCGCCGCGCTCCCCGCCAGGCCACCACCGGTCAAGCGGTCCGACGCGCGACCGCGCCGGCGCTGGGGTTGCAACGCGGCCGGCGGCGCGGCCGGCGCGCCGATCGCGCTCGCCGCGCTCAGCCTGCTCCTGGGCCGCCGGCGTCGGCCGCGAGCTCGCGAAAGCTCGTGAGCAGGCCGGCCCACCACTGCCCGATGTTGCCGAGGAACGCGCTGCCGGTCCGGCCGTGCCGCACCGGGTGATCGTCGGGGATCGCGCTCCAGCCGCTGTGCTCCAGCGTCACCTCGGTCCCGCCGTTGCGCGGCGCGAACCGGACGTCGACCCGCGTGGTCTCGCCGCGGGTGAACGTGATCGATCGCCAGGTGAACGCGAAGTGCTCCGGCGGCTGCCACGCGACCACCGAGCCAACCTCGTGCAGCCGGCCCTCGTCGTAGGCCTCGAAGATCCGGCCGCCGAGCCGGGTCTCCAGGTGCATCGCTCCCGGCGACCGCCCGGCGATCCGGTACGCCGGGCCGCGCCGCCACCAGCGGTCGATCTCCTCGGTGAACACCGCGAACGCGTCGGCCGGCGCGACCCGGACGAACACGCTGACCCGCACGCTGTCGTGCTCGCCGACCGTCATCGCCGGACCCTCCCGGTCCGCCCTCCGCGCCTCGGCGCAACCGCTCCCCGGGTGGCCTCGGCGTGGGCCCGGAACGCATCGAGCTCGTGGCTCCAGAACCGCTCGACGTCGTCGAGCCAGCGCCGCAGCGCGCTGAACGGCCCGGGCAGCAGCCGGTAGACCCGGGCCCGCGCGTCGGCCTCGTCGCTCGCCGGCTCGATCAGCCCGGTCCGCCGCAGCACCTTCAGGTGCCGGCTCATCGCCGGCCGGCTCATGCCGAGCTGGTCGGCCAGATCGCCCGCGCGCCGCGGCTGGTGGCGCAGCAGGTCGACCACCCCGCGGCGGCGCGGATCGGCGAGCGCGGCGAGCATGGCGTCGAGCTGGGTCACTTCGGATCGCGCAGCCGCTGGGAGAACCACCAGCGGTGGCCCTCGGGATCTTCACACTCGTAGCCGCGATCGGTCCAGTACTCCTCGCCGTAGTCATGCACGGACGGCTCGTCGATGATCCTGGCGCCGGCGGCCCGCGCCCGCTCGCAGTGCGCGATCGCGTCGTCGACGTACACCATCATGCCCTGGGTGGTGGCGCCGCCGACCGACAGCGGGCTGCGGAAGTTCCAGCCCTTCTCGGTCCCGACCCGCTCGTCGCACACCATCACCACACCGTCGCCGAACTCCAGCTCCGAGTGGCGGATCCGGCCGCCCTCCTCGACCTTGAGGCGGACCTCGAACCCGAACGCCTTGCATAGCCAGTCGATCGCCTTTGCGGCGTCCTTGTAATAGACCGAGGACGAGATCCGCGGCCAGCCCTTGGGGTTTGGCTTCATGTCGCTCTCCTGATGGTTGCGTGTACAGACAATGGTTAACCCATAACGCAATCATTCGCAAGCGCGACCGCGGCGCGCCGTGGTGCGGAGATCTCGGAGCGCGGCGCGCTACGGAATGCGGACCGGCGCGGTGCGCGCGTTGACCGCCGGCGGCTTGCCGGTGCGCCGGTGCAGCACACCGATCCGGACCCAGTAGGTCTGGCCGCGGCGCAGCTGCCAGCGCTCGTCGGCCGCGCGCATGTCCTGGCCGCCGTAGCTCGCCCGCTCGCCGGGCAGGTTCAGCACCAGCACGGTCGGGCTGCCGAGCTGATCGGCGATCTGCCAGCCGTCGCCATCGCTCTGCGGCGGCGGGCCGACGATCTGGAAGTAGATCGCGTCGTTGTCGCGGGCGACGCCGGCGGTGCGCGCCCCGGGCGGCAGCGGGCCGGTGGCGATCGCATGGCCCGGCACGGGCGGCGGCGGATCCTTGGGCTCGCTCGGCGGTGCCGGCGGCAGCGGCTGGATCGCGTCCGGCTTCCAGTACCACCGGCGCTCGGCGTCGAGCTGCCAGGCGCCCCCGGCGGCGATCCGGTCGCCCTGCTTCGCCTTGTCGCCGAGCGCGATCCGGATGCCGAGCGCGCCGTTGCCCTCGGTGTCGTCGATCAGCCAGACGTACGGCGTGGCGATCAGGCTGGCCTCCGGCGCCGTCCCCGCGCCCGCCGCGGTCGAGGAAGCCGCCGCGACGGGGACCACCGATCCCGCGCCCGCTCCCGCGGCTGGCATGCCCGCGCCAGGAACGCCCGCCACGGCGGCCGCGGATCCGTTCCGCGCGGCTCCGGACCCGACGCTGGCCGCGGACACCGCGACGCTCGCCGACGCCGCGGCGCTGCCCGCCGTGGGCCCCGGCGCACCGGCGCCCGGCGGCGCAACCGGCGCGAGAACCGTCACCGGCGGGCCGACGCGGCCGTAGACCACGCCGTGCTGGCCGCGCCGGCCGAGCAGCTGCGCGCGATCGACCACGGCTTGCCACGCCGGGATGGCCCCGAGCTCGGCGATCACCCGGGACGGATCCGGCGTCTCCTCCTCGGAGGCGCCCCGCTCGCGGATCGCGGCCTCACCGCCGCTGCGCGCGTCGGCCCCTGCGATCGCATCGCCGGGCCCCGGCGCATCGCGCACCGCCGTGCTGCCCAGGTCCGCTCCCGGCGGCGGACCGGCGGGCTGGCCCTGGCAGGCGGCGCACCCGATCGCCGCCGCGATCGCCATCCTCGCGCGGGTCATGCCGGCCAGGCCGGCGTGCAGCGCCGGACGAGCCCCGCCAGCCGTGCGGCCCCCCGCGCGATGCTCTCCATCCAGAAACTCTAGCCTGCCGCGAGCGCGCGCGCAGCGTTGAGCGCGCGCGGCAGCCCGAACGGGCTCGCGCGCAGCTGCAGGATCAGGAAATCACCCTCGGTCGACAGCCCGGACACATTCACCACCGGCGTCAGCGTGCCCAGGATGGCGCGGACGCGCTCGTTGGTGGCGAACTTGGGGTTCTGCATCAGGTCGATGACGATGATGTCGTCGTGGGCCTCGACCAGCACCGCCGGCCGCTTTGGCATGAACTTGGCCAGGTTACCCGGCTTGCTGAGATCGAGCGCTCCGGACTTGATCAGGCCGGCGACCGGCGTGAACGACTCGCCGAGCACCTTCATCGTCATGTCGGATAGCCGCAGCGTGACCTTGAACTGGGTGTCGCTGACCTCGATCTGGTCGACCCGCACCGAGGCGCCGGCGCGCACCGTGGTGCCCATCAGGTCGATCGTCGCCCCCAGGCCGATCGCCGGCGGGCGCGGCGTGATCGTGACGTCCTGTGGCGCCTTCTTGGACGGCGGTGTGTTGGCGATGAACCAGCGCAGCGCGTCGAGCGGCACCGCGACCCGCAGTCCCAGCGCGTGCCGCGCCATGCTGAGCATGGTGGTGGGATGTTGGACCATGAAGCGACCTGCGGAACGCAGCGCGGCGCGGAGCGGGAGTGCCATTGCACGATCGTATATCAGCGCCTGTCGGCGGCGTCGCGCAGGCTAGCCCCGGATCGACGTCAAAACAGCACGACGCGCAGCGGCGAGCCGAGCAGTGCGCCGGCGACCGGTGCGCCATCGACCACCGTGGCGAACACCTGACCGAGCGCCGCGTCGTCGGGCAGCGCGATCCGGCGGAGCGGATCGCCGGTGCGCGGATCGAGCACGCAGATCTCGCGCTGGTCCGCGCCGGAGACCACCGCGAGCGGACTGCCGGGACCGCCGCGCCGCGCCGGCGTCACGGGCGCCGCCAGCGCATAGTCGTTGCGCACGCGCAGCCCGCCGTCGAGCTCGTACAGCGTGAGCTGCCAGCTGTCGCCGAGCGGCGGTGCCGGCTTGATCGGCGTCGACATCGGCGGCGGCGTGTCGATCTCGGCGCGCAGGATCTGGAGCGGCCGGCGCAGCAGCTGGGTCAGCGTCGGCGGCGGTGGCGGCGGCGCCGGGCCGGGGATCGGTCCGCCGCGCGTCGCCCCGGTGACGACGTCCCCGGCGGCGCGCCACGCGAGGCCCAGCCCGGGGAGCGCGACCACCGCCGCCGTGCGCGCGTCGATCCGGTAGGCATCGCCGTCCTCGAGCGCGACCAGCACGCCGTCTCCCGACGGCGCGAGCGCGCGGACCACGCCGGCGACCGCGATCGACCACACCGGCCAGAACCCGATGCCCAGCCGCGCCACCACGCGGCCGTGCTCCGCGCTGATCACCAGCGTCGCGCCGCCCACCGCGACCGCCGCGGCGCGCACCGCCTCGCCGTCCTCGCTCGCCAGCTGGCCGCACACCCGGCCGTCGCGCGCGTCGAGCACGGTCGCGCGGTCGGCGTCGTGCACCACGACCACGTCGCCCGCGGCGGTCACGTCGTCGACGTTGTCCGCGGTCCACTCCCAGCGCGCCTCGCCGTCGCGGCTGGTCGCCCGCACCGTCGCGCGCGGGCCGCGCGCGCCGCACACCACCGCATCGCGCGCGACCGCGATCGCCACCGGCGTGCCCGCGCCGCAGCCGTCGGGCCGCTGCCAGCGCCAGCGCCGCGCGGCCAGATCGGCGCGCGCCACCGCGCCCTGCCCGGCGCCATCGAGCGCGATCGCGTACAGCGCCGCGCCGTCCGCCGGGTCGATCACGTGCGCCGCTGCGCCGCGCATCCCCGCGCCCGGCAGCGCGATCGCCGCGGCGGCATCGAGCGGCTGCACCGGCGGCAGATCGCGCAGCTCGGCGTCGACCGCGACCCCGCGCTGCAGCGCCGGCAGCCGCAGCGCGCGCCGCCACCGCGGCGGCAGTGCCCGGCGGTGCGCGACCTCGCCCGGCGAGCCGGTCCAGCTCGTCGCGATCAGCGCCGCGTCGCCGAGCACCGCGCCGCGCGCCGCCAGCGGCAGGTACGCCCGCACCCCGCCGCGGTCGAGCAGCACCGCGGTCGACGGCGTCGCGCGCACCAGCCGGCGATCGCCGCGCATCGCCACCAGCTCGCCGAGCGGCGGTCCGCCGAGCACGATCGCCGGCCCCGCCAGGTCGCGCGGGTAGCTCGCGACGCCGAGCGCGCTCGCCGCCTCGATCCGACCCGAGCCATCGCGCGCCGGCCACGCCCCGCCGATCCCGTCGAGCCGCCCGGTGACCTTGCCGGTCGCCCGCTCGATCGCCACCACCGCGGGCCCCGCGCCGGTCTCGCGGACCAGCACCGTCGCGCCATCGCACGCGTCGATCGCCGCGATCACGCCGAGCGGCACCGCCCACCGGATCGCCGGCCCGCCCGGCGCGTCGAGGATCCGCACCAGCCGGCCGTCGTCCCCGGCCGCGAACAGCTCGCGCCCCGCGGCGCCGCAGCTCGCGATCACGCGGTCCGGCGACACCCCGCCCGGCAGCGCGATCCGCGCGCGCTCGGCGCCGCTCGCCGCGTCGAGCACCACCGCCGCCCCGGGCTCGCTGACCACCACGCGGTCCTCGGTGAACGCGGCGAACACCGCCGGGGTCCGCCACCGCGGCCGGCCGTCGAGCCCGATCGCGCGCGTCCCGCTCGCGTCGGCGCACACGATCGCCGCGGCGGTCGCGCCCACCACCGGCGCCGCGCACGCCGTCCGGTCGCGCCACGCCACGCGCCCGGTGTCGACCTCGACCAGATCGATCGCCGGATGATCGCCCTCGCTGCCGATCAGCACCGCCCACGCGGGCCCGTCCCCCGGCACCGCGAACCCGGCCGCCAGGTGCAGCGGCGGGAGCCCCGGCCCGGGCGCGACCAGCCCGAGGTCGACCGCCGGCTGCGGCGCCTGGCTCCGCCCCAGCCGGCCGCGGACCGCGCCGAGCGGGAACCCCCCGGGCCCCGGTGCGCTCGACCATGTGCGCGGCGGCCCACCATCCGCTCCGGCCTCGGGCGGTGCGGTCGGCTCGCACGCCGCGAGCGCCACAAGCGCGAGCCAGCGGTGCACCGGCCGGACCCTACCACGAGCCGACGGACCGGCGTCCCGCGCCGACGGACGGACCGTCCCACGGGCCCGACTCACCCCCTGCGCGGCTTCGTGTTCAAATAGCGCGTCATGACCACCACGACCTACGAGCTCGACCCCGTCCACAGCCACCTCGGCTTCAGCGTGCGGCACATGATGGTCTCGCATCAGCGCGGCCGGTTCCAGGGCGTGACCGGCACCCTGACCCTCGACCGCGAGAACCTCGCCGGGAGCCACGTCGAGGTCACGATCGACGTCGCGACCATCGACACCCACAACACCGACCGCGACAACCACCTGCGCAGCGCCGACTTCTTCGACGCCGCCAACCACCCCAGGATGACCTTCGTGTCACGCGAGGTGAAGGCTCAGCCCGACGGCGAGCTCCGCGTCACCGGCGACCTCACGATCCGCGGTACGACCCACCCGGTCACGCTGACCGCCGAGGCGCTGCCCCCCGAGTCCAAGGACCCGTTCGGCAACATCCGGATCGGCACCTCGGCGACCGCCAAGATCAGCCGCAAGGAGTTCGGCATGGTGTGGAACGCGGTGCTCGAGACCGGCGGTATCGCGCTCGCCGACGAGGTCAAGCTGACGCTCGACGTCCAGTTCGTGCGCAAGTAGCCAGCGCGCGATGGGCGGAGCCGCCGCTATCTGGCCGAACCCTACCTCGCGACCCCAGTTTCGGCCAAATAGCGCCGCTATCTGGCCGAAACTCACTTCGAGACCCCAGTTTCGGCCAAATAGCACCGCTATCTGGCCAAAACCTTGTCATCTGCCGAGGTTTCGGCCAAATAGAGCGCGTGGCCCTGGTCGGACGCACACGCGAGCGAGTCATCCTCGCCCAGGTGATGGCCTCCTCGGAGGCCGAGCTGGTCGCGGTGTACGGGCGGCGGCGAGTCGGGAAGACCTACCTGATCCGCGAGCTGCTGCGAGACTCGATCTGCTTCGAGCTGACGGCTGTCTACGGTGCCTCGGTCGCCGATCAGCTCGCGAACTTCGCCGCGGCGCTCTCGGTCACGCGCGGATCCCCGGTGGATCCGCCGTCGAGCTGGCGCACCGCCTTCGAGCAGCTCATCGCGACGCTGAACCAGCGATCTGCGCGAAAGCGCGTGGTGTTCCTGGACGAGCTCCCCTGGCTGTCGTCACGCCGTTCCGGATTCCTTCCCGCGTTCGAGCATTTCTGGAACTCGTGGGCGGTCAAGCAGCGCGATCTGGTGGTGGTCGTGTGCGGATCGGCCGCGGCATGGATGATCCACCAGCTGCTGAGCGCGCGCGGCGGGCTGCACAACCGCGTCACGCGCCGGATCCGGCTCGAGCCGTTCACGCTGTCGGAGACCGAGGCGTACTTCGCGTCGCGATCGATGAACCTCGGGCGCTACCAGATCCTCGAGCTCTATGCTGCGCTCGGCGGCGTGCCGTATTACCTCAAGCAGGTCGAACGCGGTGACTCTGCCAGCGTCGCGATCGATCGGATCTGCTTCGCCCGCGACGGTGCGCTCCGCGACGAGTTCCCGAAGCTCTATGCGTCGCTGTTCGAGCACTCCGACCGACACGTCCGGCTCGTGAAGGCGCTCGGCACCAGGCCGCGCGGACTGATCCGCAACGACCTGCTCGACGCGGCCGAGCTGACCTCCGGCGGAGGGGCCAGCCGGATCCTCGACGAGCTGGAGCAGTCCGGCTTCATCATGCGCACGCCACAGCTGGAGCTCCCGATCAAGGACGCCGTGGTCCGGCTGATCGACGAGTACTCCCTGTTCTACCTCCGGTGGATCGAACGTCACCGCGGCAGCGCAGAGCACGTGTGGATCAACAAGCGCGGCACGCCGGCCTGGCGGGCATGGAGCGGCTACGCGTTCGAAGGCATCTGCATCAAGCACATCGCGTCGCTCAAGCGCGCCCTGGGGATCGAGGCGGTCGAGACCACCGAGAGCGCCTGGCATCATCGCGCCGTCGGCCGGGACGATCGCGGCGCGCAGGTCGACCTCGTCATCGATCGCCGAGATGCAACCGTCAATCTGTGCGAGATGAAATTCTCGGAGGGCGAATTTTCGATCGACCGGAACTACGCCGCAGAGCTGCGCCGCAAGCGCGACACATTCCGCCGCATCACCGGCTCTCGCAAGACATTGCTGATCACGCTGGTCACCACGCATGGCTTGCGGAACAACCAGCATGCGCGCGATCTGGTCGACCGGTCGCTGACGCTCGACGCGCTGTTCGGGTGATCGCCGGTCGCAGCCGACCGCGCACCGCGTCCGCTAGACGCGCTCGATGATCGTCGCGATGCCCATGCCGCCGCCGATGCACAGCGTGATCAGCGCGGTGGCCTTGCCCGTGCGCTCGAGCTCGTCGAGCGCGGTGCCGAGCAGCATCGCGCCGGTCGCGCCGAGCGGGTGGCCGAGCGCGATCGCGCCGCCGTTGACGTTGATCCGGTCGTGATCGATGCCGAGCGCGCGGGCGGTCTGCAGCGGGACGACCGCGAACGCCTCGTTGATCTCCCACAGGTCGATGTCCTTGACCGTCATGCCGGCCTTCTTGAGCGCCTTGGCCGAGGCCGGCGCCGGCGCGGTCAGCATGATCAGCGGCTCGGCGCCGGCGGTCGCCATCGCGCGGATCCGGGCGCGCGGCTTGACCGCGGCGGCCTTGCCCCACTCGGCGGAGCCGAGCAGGACGACCGCGGCGCCGTCGACGATGCCCGACGAGTTGCCGGCGGTGTGGACGTGCTCGATCCGCCTGGTGTCCGGGTAGCGCTTGAGCGCGAGCTGATCGACGGTCTCGCCGCGGCTGCCCATCGGCGCGGCGCCGAGCTTCTCGAACGCCGGCTGGAGCTGCGCGAGCGACTCCAGGGTGGTGTCGGCGCGCGGGTGCTCGTCGCGGGCGAGCGCGACCGAGCCGTCGGCGTTCTTGACCGGGAACAGCGCGGTGTCGAACCGCTTGCCCTCGATCGCGCGCGCGGCCTTGTGCTGGCTGGCCAGCGCGAAGCGGTCGACCTCGTCGCGGCTGAACCCCTCGCGGGTCGCGATCAGATCGGCCGAGATGCCCTGCGGCACCATGAACAGCCGCTCGCGCAGCTTGAGGTTGAGGCCGTCGATCATCGCCTCGTCGGAGCCCATCGGTACCCGCGACATCGACTCGACGCCGCCGCCGATCCCGGCGTCGATGAACCCGGCGCCGACCTTGCCGGCGATCATGTTGACCGCCTCGAGACCCGAGCCGCAGAACCGGTTGACGGTGACGCCGGTGACGTCCTCCGGCCACTCGGCGGCGATCAGGGCGTTGCGCGCGATGCAGGCACCCTGCTCCTTGACCTGGGTGACGCAGCCGATCGCCATGTCGTCGACCAGGCGCTTGTCGAGGTGCTTGCGCTCGGCCATGTGGTTGAGGGTCTGGGCGAGCAACTCCTGCGGGTGGTGCTGGGACAGCCCGCCCTTGCCGGCCTTGCCGCGCCCGCGCGGCGTGCGCAGGGCATCGAAGATCAGTACGTCAGCCATCGAGGTCCTCCAGGTGGATGCGGGAAGGATGTCATATTCCCGGTTCGACGTGGTCGCGCGGGACGATCAGCCGCAGGACCCGCGGCACGGCCTCGATCCGGTAGCGCTCGCCGGCCGGCAGCTCCTCGCCGTCGCACTGCGCGGCGGGCAGGGTCGCGCTGCGCACGGTGAGCTCGAACCGCGTGCCGCTGATCGCGGGAGCGTGGCTGAACCCGAGCAGCTGGAGGTCGTCGACGCCGACCGGGCTGTGGCGCAGGGTGCCGATCAGCTTGGTGCCGAAGTCGCGCCGGCCGGTGACCGGCACGAGCTCGAACTTGCCGTCGTCGGACTCGGTCCGCGGGTCGAAGATCCACTCGCCGCCGAAGATCTTGGTGTTCTTGACGATGATGTCGAGCACGTGCTCGAAGTGATGGACGGTGCCGTCGATCACCGCGTCGACGTCGAACTTGATGTCGACGACATAGCCCTCGACGAAGCGCTGCAGCACCGCGCCGGCGTAGACCAGCTGGTCGCGGTACACCGCGCCGAGCCCGGGGATCCGGCCGACCCGCTCGCGATCGCGGTTGCGGGTCTCGAGGCTGGCGGCGCCCAGGCCGATCGAGAACGAGTCGAAGAACAGGTCGCGGTGGATCGTCCGGTCGCCGCGCTCGATCACCAGCCGGCCGACGTCGCAACCGACGACCTCGCCGGCCGCGATGACCTCGACGTTGCGCGCCAGCGCGCCGCTGCCGGCCGACAGGCCGAACGACTTTCCCTGATCGTTGGCGGTGCCGGTCGGCAGCATCCCCATCGCGACGTCGCGCGCGTGGTGCGAGGCAAAGATCCCCTTGGCGACCTCGGCGAACGTGCCATCGCCGCCCATGTAGATCACGACCCGTGCGCCGCCGTCGTCGATCGCCTCGCGCACCCGGTCGATCGTCCGGCCCTCGGGCTCGGTCGCGACGAACCGGTGCGGCACACGCGCCTCGTCGAGCAGGGCACGCGCCTTGCGGATCCAGTCGGCGGCCTTGCCGCTGTGTGCGGTCGGGTTCGCGACCAGCACCGCCGGTGCGTCGTCCAGCCACGGTTGGATGCCGACCGACCGGTTCGTCGGTGCACGATCGGAGGCGGCGTCGGTTTCAGCCACGGTGGAATGGTACTCCGCGCGCGCGGAGCGCGCCTCAGCGTCTGCGAATTGCCGCACAGGCCGGCCGCGGTGTTTTGGCCGACCGTCGAGCTTGGGGTAGGCTCAGCCATGGTTGGACTGGTGTCGTCTCCCTGCTTCACCGACGAGCACGAGCTGCTGCGCCAGACGCTGCGGCAGTTCGTGCAGAACCGCGTCGAGCCGCAGGCGATGGAGCACGATCAGTCGGCGACGTTCAACACCGGGCTGCTCGCCGAGCTCGGCGCGCTCGGGCTGATCGGCGTCACGATCCCCGAGGCCGACGGCGGCGCCGGGATGGACGCGACCGCATCGGTGATCGTCCACGAGGAGCTCGCGTACAGCGATCCGGGCTTCGCGCTGGGCTACCTCGCACACGCGCTGCTGTTCGTCAACAACTTCTACTGGGCCGCGGGCGCGGCGCAGCGCAAGCGCTACCTGCCCGGCGTGCTGGCGGGAAAGCTCGTGGGCGGAATGGGCATGACCGAGCCCGCGGTCGGCACCGACGTGCTCGGGATGCAGACCACCGCGCGCGGCGGCGCCGACGGCTACGTCCTGAACGGCCGCAAGACGTTCATCACCAATGGCCCCGAGGGCAACGTGTTCCTGGTCTACGCCAAGCTCGCCGACCGGATCACGACGTTCGTCGTCGAGCGCGGCTTCCCGGGGTTCTCGACCGGACCGAAGATTCCCAAGATGGGGATGCGCGCGTCGACGATGAGCGAGCTGATCTTCGAGGACTGTCGGGTGCCGGCCGACAACCTGCTCGGTCAGGAGGGCGGCGGCATCACCAACATGATGCGCAACCTGGAGATCGAGCGGATCGGGCTGGCAGCGATGAGCCTGGGCATGGCGCGGCGCTGCCTCGACGCGATGGTCAGCTACGCGATGGAGCGGCGCAGCTTCGGCAAGCCGCTCGCCGAGCACGGCCAGGTCCAGCGCTACATCGGCGAGAGCTACGCCAAGGTCGAGGCGATGCGCGCGCTGATCTACAACGTCGCCGCGACCGTCGGTCCGACCTCGCGCAGCCGGCTGGGCACCGACGCCGCCAAGCTGTTCGCGTCGACCGCCGCCAAGGAGGTCGCCGACGCGGCGGTCCAGGTGCTCGGCGGCTACGGGTACTGCACCGAGTTCCGCGTCGAGCAGTTCCTGCGCGACACCAAGCTGATCGAGATCGGCGGCGGGACGCTCGAGGCGCACCAGAAGAACATCACGCGCGATCTCACCCAGCGCTGATCGCATCGCCGCCGGCCGGGCGCCGCCGGGCGATCACTTCGGTGCCGAGCCACCCGCCGGGTCCGCGCTTCCCGCAGGAGCGGCGGTCCCGGACGGCGCAGCCGCTCCCGGCGCGGCCGCCGGGTCCGAGGAGCCCGCGGTCGCGCCCGGCGCCGGTGCAGCGCCGGGCGCGGCGTCCGAGCCCTGGTTGGGCATGAGCTTCTCCGGATGATCCGGCGGCATGCGCTCGCGCCTCCGCATGCCTGCGCGCGTCGTGACCTGGGTGAGATCGGCGTCGAGCCTGGACGCCTGCTCGCGAGGCAGCTTGACCTGGCAGGCCTCCATGGCCTTGGCGTCGCTCGCCGTGGCGAAGCAGGACACCGCCTCGGGCGGCCAGTCGTCCGCCTTGCAGCGCCCGATCAACACACCCTGGATCTGGTCCATCACCCCCAGGCTGGCCTCGACCATCTCCGGGCTGGGCGCGCGCTCCCTCATCCCTTTCTTGGCATTCTCGATGCCCTTGGCGATCGCGGGCTCACAGTCGGCGCCGCGCTTCTTGCTGCCGCACCCCGCCACGGCGGCGAGGAGCGCTACGAGCACGATCTTGTTCATCTGCTGCCTCCAGGATGGACCTCGCTCGGCGCCCACCGGCCGCGACGTCGTCCGCGACCAGCCGGGTCGTCGAAAACAAGAACAGCCCGCGCTGTCCGGCGCGAGCTGCGTCACACGGACCGCCCGACGAGCCAAAGGGATGACCCGACGAGCGATCGAGGGCGTTCGATGGTTACTTCGCCGCCGAGCCCGAGCCCGCGTTGTCGCCGGCCGGAGGCGTGCCGGCCGCCGGGGCCGCCGTGTCCGAGCCAGCCGCCGGGGCCGCGGCCGCCGGGGCCGCCGTGTCCGAGCCAGCCGCCGGGGCCGCAGCCGCGCCGCCGGCGCCGCCCGCGGCGCCCATGTCGGGCGTCATCACGCGCTTGCTGCAGTCGGCGACCTCGGTGGTCAGCTTCTCCATCTCGGGGTCCGGCTTCGCGGTGGTGTCCCCCTTGTCGGCGGGGTTCTTCGCGGCGTAGTCGGCGGTCGCCTTCTGGTAGGCGTCGGTCGCCTTCTTGCCGCAGTCCATATCGTGATCCTTGCAGGCGCAGAGATCCGCCTTGTACTTCTTCATCATATCCATCGCCTCGCCGGCGCCACCTTTCTTCTTGCAGCCGAACGAAGCGAGGGACATGGCGGCCAGGAACGCGATCGCGATCTTGTTCATCGGTATCTCCGGTTGTCTCGTGTGCGTCGGTTGTAGTGGCAACCGGCCATGCGCGCAAAGCAAACGCGCATGAACTTCGATGAAAGCGATCGCACACTCGTCGTCGAGCGACGACAATCTTATCCAGACGCAGACAATTGCGTTCGTGAACGAGCGACGTCGTCGCCAGCGTCGACACAATCCTGCGATCCGATCACAATTGTCACCTTGTGGTGACGATCGTCAGGCCGCGGTCTCGCGCAGGTACTTCTCGTAGGCGGCGAAGTCGTACGACCTGCCGAGGAAGTCGCGCACCAGGTCCGCGGCGTCGCGGCTACCGCCCGGGACGAGCACCTTGTCGCGGTAGACGTACGTCACCTCGGTCGACATCAGGCCGCGCGCCTGGAACGGCGTGAGCAAGTCCTTCGCGATCACCAGCGACCACAGGTACGTGTAGTACATCGCCGAATAGCCGACGAGGTGGCCGAACGAGGTGTGAAACCGCGTACCCGGCACGTAGGCGAACGGGGTGTAGCGCTTCTGCAGCCGCTGGACCTCGGTGAGCTGATCCAGCGCATCCGGATCGGCGCGGTGGAAGCCGAGCGAGATCGCGGCATAGAAGATCTGCTGCACCGTCGCGGTGCCGAGGCCGAACTTGTCACCGCGCCGCATGTTGTCGACCAGGCTGCGCGGGATCACCTCGCCGGTCTCGTGGTGGCGCGCGAACCGCTTCAGGGTGTCGTAGCTCCACGCCCACTCCTCGAACATCTGCGACGGTGCCTCGACGAAGTCCCACTCGGTGGAGATCCCGCTCTGGCTGATCCAGCGCTGGTGGCCGCCGAGCACGTGGTGCATCAGGTGGCCGAACTCGTGGAACATCGTCACGACGTCGTCGTGCTCCATCAGCCCGGCGCCGGCCGGCCGGCCCGGCCCACCGGGATCCGGCGCCGGAAAGTTACAGACCAGCACGCCCTCCGGGAGCTGGACACCGCGCACGCCGTCCTTGAGCGGGAACTGCGCGGCGTGCTTGTACTTGCCGTCGCGCGGGTGCATGTCGAGGTAGATCCGCCCGAGCTTGGTCTGCTCCGCACCCCGGCCGCGCACCACGTCGTAGGCCAGCACGCTCGGGTGCCAGCGCTCGGCGTCGCCGGCCGCGACGTAGGTCAGGTCGAAGATCTCGGCGGTGATCTCGAGCAGGCCGGCGAGCACGCGGTCGTACGGGAAGTACTGGCGGACCTCGCCGGCGTCGACCTCGTAGCGCTGCTTCTTGACCAGGTTCTCGAGCCACATCTTCTGCCAGTCGGCGACCGCGGTCGCGCCCGGCGCGAGCTCCTGGAGCTGGCGCAGCAGCTCCTTGTAGTCCTGCTCGGCCCGGGGCGAGGCGAGCTTCCACACCTTGTCGATGAACTCGGCCGCGCGCGCCCCGCTGCCGATCATCTTGTCGGCGGTGATGTAGTCGGCCCAGTTGGCGAACCCGAGCAGCCCCGCCTTCTCGGCGCGCAGCTTCAGGATCTCGCGCAGCGCGGCCTCGTTGTGCTGGTCGCCGCGGCTGCGGAACGCGACGTACAGCTGGTGGCGCAGCTCGTCGTCGGCGGCGTAGGTGATGAACGGGTTGTAGTCGGGATAGTCCGTGGTGATCCGGACCTTGCCGTCGCGGTCGGGTGGGTGCGCCGCGATGAAGTCGGCGGGCAGCCCGGCGAGCCGCGCCGGGTCGGTGACCTCGATCGCGCGGACGTCCTCGGAGATGCTCTTCGAGAAGTTCTGGCCCAGCCGGGTCAGCTCCTCGTCGATCTGCTTGAGCCGGGCGCGGACCTCGGGCGGCTGGTCGACCCCGGCGCGCCGGTAGTCGCGCAGCGTGTGGGCCAGGAACCGCTGGGTCTCGGCGCCGGCGGCCGACACCTCGACCGCCGCGAGCGCGTCGTACATGTCGCGATCGAGCGCGAGGTCGGAGTAGAACCGGGACACCTCCTGCTCGCACTCGCGGGCGGCGTCGCGGATCGCCTCGTCGGGGTGGACCTCCGACATCAGCCCCGCCAGCGCGTTGCTCGCGCTCGCCGCGGTCAGGAGCTCGTTGTAGCGCTCCAGGGTCTCGTCGACCGTGCGCGGCGCGCTGGCGATGAGCTGGGGGCGCAACGCCTGGGCGCGACGCAGCCCGGTCAGACACTGCGTGGTGAACCGCTCGAGCTTCTTCACGACTGAGAAGACTGTAACATC
>DATAPF010000470.1:0-3863 GCA_036265355.1 Kofleriaceae bacterium
CGATCGCGCTCGCCGAGCTCACCCGGCGCGCGGACACCATCCCCGATCCCGCCCTGCGCCTGCGCGTCCTGGAACAGCCAGCCGAGAACGCCCGCATTCTGTCGCTGGCGCGGGAATACAAGCTCCTCACCTGAACAACACGATCTTGAGAGGATCGCGGCGGCGCACGCCGCACTTCGCGGCTGGCGCGAGCTTGACGCATCGGGTCACATCGAGGATTCAGCGCTGGAGGTGGCGCTGCCGATCGAGGCGATGATCCACGCCGGGAAGGCAGACGATGCCATCGCGCGAACCCTGCTGGTGCGGCACAACCCGGTACTGCAGGCCCGGCTCGCAGAGCACCACGAAGAGGGTGTGAGGGAAGGTCTGGCGCGCGGCGTCGAGGACGGCTTCGCGCGCGGCGTCGCACATGCAGGCCAAGCGCGCGCGGATCGTCGACGAGCGCGACCCGCCCGGCTGGAGCGCTGGCTGATCGCGGCTGCAACGTGCGCCGACGCACACGAGCTGTGGGCGACGACCGGCGGGGTGTGACTCGGAGCTGGTTCACAATTGCCAGCCGGGGGCGCTGTGCCCCTCGAGAGAAACCCCTCCAGCGGGCAGGTAGTTGGGGTATCGTCACAGCTACGAAATCCACCGCCCCGAGGGGGAAGTGATGCGCTCGACGAACCATGCGTGTGTGCTCGGCCTGGTGCTGGTGGCCGCCGGTTGCAGCCACGACAGCCGGCCCGGTCTCGTGGTGGAGACCCATGTCGCCCAGCAGACCATCGCCGCCGGCGATCGGGTCGAGGCGCGCTGCGCCGTGCTGGACGGCGCGACCGGCCACCCGGCGCTCGACAAGAGCGGCAACCCGCTCACCGACAGCGTGGAGTTCGCCATCACCTACGAGGACACCGATGCGTTCGCCAGGGACAGCGAGGGCCAGGTCATCGCGGCGCGCGCCGGCATGGCGGTCGTGCGCTGCTCGGCGCCCTCGCTCGGGCTGGTCGCCGACCCGGTGAACATCGAGATCGTCGCCGGCCCGCCGGCCCGCGTGGTCACCCAGCTCGCGAGCCCGGTCGCGGTGGCGGGCGAGCCGGTCGGTGCGGCCTGTCTGGTGTTCGACGCGTTCAACAACCCGGTGACCGGGGCGCCCCAGGCGATCGCAATGTCGCCGCTGGCGCCGGGCGTCTCGACGACGCCGGACTCGGTCACCGCGACCGCGACCGGGATGTACCAGGTGACCTGCGTGATCAGCGGCGCGGCCGACGTCGCGGAGGACTTCCTGGTCGTGGTCCCCGGCCTGCCGGCCTCGCTGGTCGCGGTGGTCAACCCCGAGCGCACGCTGTACGCGGTCAACGATCAGGTGACGCTGGTCGCCGAGGCCCACGATGCGTTCGGCAACCGGGTCGATGACGTCGCGCTGTCGTACGGCTCGGCGCCCGGCCTGCCCTCGCCGTCGGAGGCGCAGTTCCAGTTCACCCAGGACGGCACGTTCACGCTGTCGGCGACGGTGACCTCGCCGACCCAGGACGGCAAGCCGCTGACCGCGCAGCACACGGTGTTCGTCAACTCGTCCGGCCCGGCGATCACGTGCATGCGCAGCGACGCTGCGTCGCAGCCGTCCGACGCCTACATGCTGCAGGCCGCGCCGAGCACGATCGTCGTCCCGGTCAAGATCAGCTCGGCGTTCACCGTCCAGTCGGTGACGATCAACGGCGCGGCGGCGGCGTTCAACGCGACCACCGGCAACTATCAGCTCGGCGTCCCGATCGGGTTCGGGATGAACTTCGTCGATGTCGTGGCCACCGACCAGTTCGGCAAGGAGAACAGCACGACGTGCACCGTGCTCGCGGCGCAGAACTTCACGGCCGAGACCGCGAGCCTGGCCGGGGCGCTCGGGATGCGGCTCGATCCCAACGCGATCGGCGATCCGCAGCCGACCGGGCTCAACAGCATCAACGACATCCTCCACACCGTGCTGTCGAGCGCGCAGCTGCGCAGCCTGGTCGACGGCGGCCTGCGCGCGGCCAACCCGATCAGCAGCGGCGACTGCGGCGTGTTCGCGTGCTCGCCGAACGTGAACTACAACGCGAACACGGTCGCCTGGGATCAGCCGTCGAGCTCGCTGGCCCTGGTCCCCGGCGGGCTGCAGGCCAACGTCACGCTGCCCAACGTGCGGCTGTCGGTCAACGCGTGCGGCACGTTCTGCTGCATCGGGGGCTCGACGATCAGCGTCCATGCGAGCTCGATCACCGCGACGGTGAGCTTCAGCCTGGCGCTCCAGGGCGGCGTGCTGCGCGCCGCGCTGGCGGGCTCGCCGAGCGTGACGGTCGGCAGCGTCAGCCTCGACGGCTCGGGGTTCTGCGGCTTCCTGGTCAACCTGCTGCAGAGCTTCTTCACCGGCACGGTGAGGGACGCCGTCCACAACGCGCTGACCAGCTTCATCAACTCCAGCGTCGCACCGCTGCTCGATCAGCTGGTGTCGAGCCTCGATATCAACACGTTCGGCAAGTCGTTCTCGGTGCCCCGGCTCGACGGCTCCGGCGGCATCCCGCTCCAGTTCGGCCTCGCGTTCTCGTCGTTCGACATCACCACGTCGCGTGCGCTGCTCGGGATCGGGACGAAGTTCACGGCGGGCGCGGTCGCGCACAACCGACCCAGCCTGGGGATCCCGGGGCGCGATCCGGTCGCGCTGCTCGATCCGCCGGGCACCACCGCCGCGGCGCCGGTCGGCCTGTCGCTGTACGAGGGTGTGCTCAACCAGGTGCTGCACGGCCTGTGGCGCGGCGGGTTCTTCCAGGCCACGCTCCAGCTGTCCGGCGGCACGGCGACGATCGACGCGGTGCTGCCGCCGGTCGCCGCGATCACCGGTAACCAGGCGCAGCTGATGCTCGGCGGGATCCAGGCGACGATCCGGATCCCCGGGTTCATCGACACGCCGATCCCGATCGCGTTCGGCGGGCGCGCCACCGCGTCGGTGACCCTGGCGGGCAACGCGCTGAACTTCGGCAACCTGACGCTGAACCAGCTCAAGGTCTCGTTCCAGGCCTCGCTGACCCAGACCCAGCGCACCGCGATGGAGGGCCTGTTGACCCAGGTCCTGCAGAGCGTGCTGGTCGACGCGATCAACGGCGGCCTGCCGGCGTTCCCGATCCCGACGTTCGCACTGCCCGCCAGCGCCGCCGGGTTCGGCCTGCCGGCCGGCGCGCAGCTCGGGATCTTCCAGCCGCAGCTGTCGACCTCCGGAACCCACTACGTGCTGACCGGCGCGTTCGGGGTGAGGAACTGATGCGCGCGCTCGGTGTGCTCGGGGTCGTCCTCGGCCTCGGTCTCGGCGCGGGCTGCGCCTCGAGCTCGATGGCCTCGGAGCCCCCGGTCGACACCCAGATCACCGTGGCCATCGCCTCGCCGTCGCCGGGCGCCCAGCTCGTCGCCGGCAACGGCTCCACGATCACCGTCACCGGGACGGTCGCCACGACCACCCCGGAGCGCGGCGCGCTCGAGGCGTGGGTCAACGGCACGCGGGTCGACGTCAAGAGCGGCGCGTTCACCGCCGAGGTCACGGCCGAGCCCGGGGTCAACCACATCAAGGTCGAGGGCGGCGACCGCATCGCCCCGCTGGTCAGCCGCGAGCTCGACGTGATGTGGGCCGCCGGCTACCTGCCGCCGCTCGCGGGCCAGACCGGCTTCGACCTGCCCGCCGCGCTGGCGCTCCAGCTCGGCCAGCGGTTCTTCGACGGCCGGCTGCTCGGCACCACGCTCGACCGCTCGACCAGCCCGGTCGTCGCCCACGACCTGGCGGCGGCGCTCGAGCTGATCCTGTGGAACGTCAACCTCGCCGGCCTGATCCCCGACGGCTTCCACATCGGCCAGGGCAACACGAG
>DATAPF010000471.1:0-2321 GCA_036265355.1 Kofleriaceae bacterium
AGCTCGCCGAGCTCGCCGACTCGGTCGGCATGATCACGCTCGCCCGCGACATCCGCACCACGCGGATCCCCAAGCTGGAGTCCGAGCGGTTCCACCTGGTCGTGCTCGGCGAGTTCAACCACGGCAAGTCGACGTTCGTCAATGCGCTGCTCGGCAGCGACATCCTGCCAACCGGGATCACGCCGACCACCGCGTCGATCAACCACGTCGTGTTCGCGCAGCACCCCACGGCGCGCGTCGTGCTGACCACCGGCGAGAGCAGGTACCTCGACCCCCAGCAGCTCAAGGAGTGGGTCACCGTCGCGGGCGGCCACGCCAGCGAGGTCGCCTACGTCGAGGTCGGCTACCCGAGCCCGCTGCTGGAGAACCACGTCGTGCTGGTCGACACCCCGGGCGTCAATGACCTCAACGAGCAGCGCGCCGAGGTCACCTACGGCTACGTGCCGCGGGCCGACGCGGTGGTGTTCCTGCTCGACGCCGGCCAGGCGCTCAAGGACAGCGAGCGCGAGTTCCTGCGCAGCCGCGTGCTGGAGAGCGCGCGCGACCGGCTGATCTTCGTGCTCGGCAAGATGGACATGCTGTCGGCCGACGAGCAGGTCGCCGTGGTCGACTACGTCAAGGGCGGGCTGGTCCAGCTGATGCCCGAGCCCGTGGTGTTCCCGCTGTCGGCCAAGGACTGGGCGAAGTCGAAGGACGCCGCGAGCGGGATGCCCGAGCTGCTGGTCTACCTCGAGCGGTTCCTGGCCCGCGACCGCGCCCAGGTCATCCTCGACAACGCGGCGGCCGACGCGTCGCGCACCGCGGGCTACCTCGAGAACAACCTCGGCGTCCGGATGCGGGCCTGCGACCTCGACCTCGGCGAGCTCGAGCAGCGGATCGCCGCGGTCCGCGAGCAGCTCGATACCTCGAAGCGCAAGCTCGACGAGCTCCACGTCCGGATCGACGCCGACGCCGCCTCGATCAAGAACCAGGTCGCGCTCGAGCTCGAGGCGTTCTGGCGCGCGTTCGTCGCCGCGCTGCCCGGCCAGATCGACGCGGTCGACGCCAACGACGTCAAGGCCTACCTGCCGGCGTTCATCGAGAGCAAGTTCAAGGAGTGGGCCGAGATCGAGGGCGCGCGGCTCGCCGCGATGCTCGAGCACCTCGCCGAGCAGGTCATCGCGATCACCAACGAGAACGTCGCGGTCGCCGCCGCGGCGCTGGCCGAGCGGCTCGGCCCCCAGGACACGGCGGTCGAGATCTCGGTCGACAGCTTCAAGTACGACATCGGGATCTACGCGATGGGCGCGCTCGGCACCACCGTGATGCTGTTCGTCAACGCGCTCGCCGGTGGGCTGCTCACGATCGCCGCGCCGATCCTCGCGATCATCCTGAAGTCGAAGATCGCCGGCGACATCCGGATCCAGGCCAAGGAGCGCGTCCCGGGCGCGGTGCTCAAGGCCGCCGAGGCGATGAAGCCGCACTTCGACAAGTGCATCGACGACTTCGCGGCGCGGCTGTCGGAGTTCGTGTTCAACGCCGGCAACACGCTCTACAAGGGCATCAGCGAGATCCTCGACCGCACGATCGCCGAGCGCCGCGCGCACGCCGGTGGCGTGGACGAGCTCAAGTCGACGACCTCGCGGCAGATCGAGCAGATCCGCGCCGCGGGCAGCGCGCTGCGCCAGCTCCGCGAGGGGCTGTGGGCGAGCGACGAGCTCGCCGGATCGAGCGGTCCCGGCGGCGCGCTGCCGCCCGACGCGTCGTGACGGGCCGCCGGCCCGGGCGCGATCGCGGGCGGTGCCGGGGCCGGTGGAGTAAGCTGTGAGCGATGTCGCTGTGGTCGCGTGTGCAGCGCCGCCTGGGGGACCTGGCCGGCGAGCTGGTGCTCGACGAGTACCGCGACTACCTCGACCGCGCGCACCAGATGCTCGCCGCCGGCGACGTCGCCGCGGCCACCGATCTGCTCGACCGGGTGCTGGCCGCCAAGCCGGAGCACGGCCAGGCGCTGATCGCGCTCGGCGACGCCCGGCTGATCGGGCGCGATCCGGCGCTCGCGCTGGCCGCGTTCGAGCGCGCGCTCGAGCTCCGGCCCGGCGATCCGGCGGCGCTGGTCGGTCACGGCCGGGCGCTGATCGGGCTGGCGAGCTACGAGCCGGCGATCAGCTCGCTGGGGCGCGCGGTGGCCGAGGCGGCCGGCGACCGCGGGATCCTCGCCGACGCGTACCGCGGCCTCGGCATCGCGTGGCGGCGGCGGGGCGACATCGACAAGGCGATCCGCGAGCTGCGCAAGGCGGTCGCCGAGGACGGCGAGGACATCGACGCGCGGTCGGCGCTCGGCG
>DATAPF010000472.1:0-7935 GCA_036265355.1 Kofleriaceae bacterium
AGGTCGGTGCGCAGCTCGCCGCGGCTGCGCCCGCCGCGGTCATCGCGGTCATCGCGGTCATCGCGGTTCGGGCCCCCGTACGACGCGCGGCTGCGATCGCTCTCGGAGAACCGCTCGTCGCGGCGGCTCCAGCCGCGGTCGTCGCGGTCGGGCGCGTCATACGGGCGCTGATCGAAGCGCTGATCCCAGCGCTGGTCGAAGCGCTGATCGAAGCGCATGCGGCCGCGCTCGTCGCGCTCGCCGCGGTCCTCGGGTCGCCAGCCCCGCTCGGCCTCGTGGCGATCATCGAGCTCGCGGTCGTCGTCGCGCATCGCGCCGTGGCGATCGCGATCCCGTTCGTCGTCGCGGTGATAGCTGGGCCGGTAAGGGTCTCGACCCGGGTGCACGCGTCCGTTCTGGTTCGCCATCTGCGCCGGGGCTGCATCAGCCGTGCCTCGTCGCGGGACGGCGGCGCGCCCCGTGCGCCCGCGGTCCGTGCGGGAGCTGCGCCGCTGCAAGCGCAGCGCCGATGCGCGGCGGCGCACCGGTGCGGATCCGTGCGTGCGGCGGCGGGCGGCGACCGCGATCAGGTGCGCAGGACGATCTTCATCGCGTTGTCCCGCTTGTGCACGAACATGTCGTAGCCGACCGGGGCGTCGTCGAGCTTCATGTGGTGAGAGATCGCGAAGCTCGGATCGATCTCGCCGCGCTCGATGCGCTCGAGCAGCGGCTTCATGTAGCGGTGGACGTGGCACTGCCCGGTCCGGATCGTCAGCCCGCGGTTCATCATCGGGCCGAGCGGGAACTTGTCGACCAGCCCGCCGTAGACCCCGATGATCGACACGATGCCGCCGTTGCGGCACGCCATGATCGCGTCGCGCACCGCGATCGGCCGGTCGAGCTCGATCCGCATCGTCTGCTTGACCTTGTCGTAGACGTACTCGGCGCCGGTGCCATGGGCCTCGAGCCCGACGGCGTCGATGCAGGCGTCCGGGCCGCGTCCCGCGGTGAGGTCCATCAGCGCCTCCTGCACGCTGGGCACCTCCTCGTAGTTGATCACGTCGGTCGCGCCGGCCTTGGTGACCGCGAGATCGAGCCGGTACGCGAAGCGGTCGATCGCGATCACTCGCTCGGCGCCGAGCATCCGCGCGCTGGCGATCGCGAACTGACCGACCGGTCCGGCGCCCCACACCGCGATCACCTTGCGCGGGTTGATCTCGCAGAACTCGGCGCCCATGTAGCCGGTCGGGAAGATGTCGGACAGGAACAGGACCTGGTCGTCGCGCAGCGTCGAGGGCACCTTGAGCGGACCGAAGTCGGCGTACGGCACGCGGACGTACTCGGCCTGGCCGCCGGCGAACCCGCCGGTCAGGTGGGCGTAGCCGAACGCGCCGCAGATCGAGTGGCCCATCATCTTCTCGGCCAGCCAGGCGTTCGGGTTGGCGTTCTCGCACACCGAGAAGTTGCCGAGCTGGCACTGCTCGCAGTTGCCGCACGCGATCGCGAACGGCACCACGACGCGGTCGCCGACCTGCAGGTTCTTGACCGCGCTGCCGAGCTCGACGACCTCGCCCATGAACTCGTGGCCGAGGATGTCGCCGCGCTGCATCGTCGGCACGAACCCGTTGTAGAGGTGGAGATCCGAGCCGCAGATCGTCGTCGAGGTGACCCGCACGATCGCGTCGCGCGCGTTGAGGATCCGCGGGTCGGGCACCTGCTCGACGCTGACCTTGCGCTTGCCCAGCCAGACGTTGGCCTTCATGGCGACACCCCCTTGGTCGCGGTCGGCGGATTGTCGACGAACACCCGCGGCGGTGCGAACTCGCGGCGCGCCGGCGATGGCTGCGCCGGGTGGGGCAGGCGATGCACGCTCGCATCCGAGCGCAGCACCTCGCCGGTCTCCAGCACCTGCTTGAGCCGCCGCAGATCGCCCTTGACCTGCGGCCTGGCGAACAGCCGCGCCATCTCGAGCGACGGGCTGCGCCCGAACACGCCGAGCTGCATCTCGACCCGGACCTCGGTCATGTCGCGCCCGGGCGCCCGGTGGAACGTCACGCGGCCGCGGGTCTGGAGCTGGCTACCCTCGACCGAGCGCCAGGACAGCACCTCGCCGGGGCGTTCCTCCACGAGCTCCGCCTCCCACTGCACCGTGCCGCCGACCGGCAGCCGGGCCGTCCAGGTCGAGCGCCGGTTGGCGTGCTGCTCGACCGAGACCAGGTAGTTCATGAACTGCGGCAGCTGCTCGAGCCGCCGGTAGAACTCGTAGACCTCTCTCGGAGATTTGTTGATCGTCACCGCCGCGATCACCGGCCCGGGATGCCGGGCGTGTCCCCGGCGGCGCGCCGCGATCACGTCGAGCGCCGTCACCCCGGCGACCAGCCCGAGCGCGAGGCCGAGCCGGCGCTTGCCGGTTCCGGGGCTCCCGAGCGCCAGTCCGAGCAGGCCGATGTCGATCGCATCGCCGATCACCCGGGCCCAGCGCGGCGCCGGATGATCGGGGCGGACGAGCACCGCGGAGCTCGATGCGATCTCGCGCACTCCCATCGCACGCAGGATCGCCGGTGCCGGGCCATCGCGGTCGACCCCGATCGCGCTCGCGAGCAGCCTGGGAACCGCCAGCTCGGCGACGCCCAGCGTGACGCCGAGCCAGCCGAGCCCTCGAATCAAACCGGTCGCATCGGCCTGGTCCTCGGCAGTTTGCCCGCTCTGGAATGCAGAGATCTCGTTCATGATCGCTCCTTGAATGGCCCGGATGAAGTGGGCCTTGTTCGGACAGTCGCGATCAAGCAACGCCTGTTCCACGGCTGCGGCGATCCTCGGCGGCGGCGAGCGGGGATGCTCGCGCTCGAAAGCGTTGGGCGCGGGCGCACGGCGCGGCGGCATGTCCGATGCAATCCATCGCTGGGAAGGAGTTCCCCATGCCAAATCGTCTGGATTCGATGCTGTCCAAGGGCGCAGGGGTGATGAAGGGCGTCAAGGCGCGCCTCGAAGGCCTCACCGGCGTCTTCAAGACGCTCGCCGAGCAACACGGAGAGGTGGCGGCGATGCTCAAGCGCCTGCAGAGCAAGCCCGAGAAGAAGGCCGAGCTGTGGCCCGAGATCCGCCGCGAGCTGCTGTCGCACGAGCGCGGCGAGATGCGCGAGGTCTACCCGGTGCTGCGCCAGCACGTGCAGACCCGCGCGCTCGCCGAGCACCACGATCAGGAGGCCGCCGAGATGGAGCGCCTGATCGAGCAGCTCGACACCGCGACGGCAGACGACTGGCGCCGGCTGTTCGACCAGCTCACCGACGCCGTGATCCACCACGCCAACGAGGAGGAGAGCAACATCTTCCCCAAGGCGCAGGAGGCGATCGGCGACAAGGCGGCCAAGGAGCTCGAGCCCCGGTTCCTCGCCGCGAAGAAGCAGATCATGGCCACTGCCTAGCCGGCTCGATGCGACGTGCCGCGCGAGACCGCCGAACCCGCTCCGCTGCCGCCGCTGTGAAGCCTGCCGCGCGATCGGTCCCGAGCTGCGGCCCCTCCGCGCGTCGCTGACCTGCGCCCCGGCTCCCGCGGCAAGCTCGCTCGGGGCGAGCTACGCGAGATCAGGGGGAGTGTCCGGAGCAGAGGTCGAGGGTCCGGATGCCCTGGATCGGCGCGCAAGCTATCGATGTTCCGGATGTTCCGGGCCTGGCGGGGGACGAGGCCCGGGGGCCGGCCCGATCCGGTAGGGCGGCGGTTCGACCGGGCCGATTTGCGCGGCGCATTGTCGCAGTTCCGTCGACAAAGCTCGGGCATCCCACCGTTGACACGATGGGCGGCGCCGACTATAAGCAGCCGGCGTCAACCCGAGGATTCTTCATAGGTTGCGCAGGTAAAGACCATGGATCAGACGCCGATCGTATCGCTGGCTGCCGGGCACCCACTGATCGACATCGACGGCACGGTGATCGTTCAGTTCGTGCTGTTCCTGGTCCTGTTCGCGGTCGCGAACCGCTTTCTGTTCCAGCCGTACCTGCGGCTGCGCGAGCGGCGCACCGCGGGGATCGAGGGGGCGCGCGGCGAGGCGGAGCGGATGACGGCGCAGGCCGACGCGAAGCTGGCCGACTACGAGAAGCAGCTGGCGAGCGCGCGCGAGCGCGCCAGCGACGAGGCCCGCAAGATCCGCGCGGAGGCCACGCGGCACGAGCGCGAGGTGACCGACCAGGCGCGGGCCACGGCGCAGCAGAAGCTCGACGAGGCACAGGCCACGGTGCGGCGCGAGACCGAGGCCGCGCGCGGCCAGCTGCTGCCGCAGGCCGACGCGCTGGCGCGCTCGATCGCGTCGCGGCTGCTCGGACGGGAGGTTGCCTGATGACGGCGATGCGCTCGATGTTCACGCTGCTCGCGGCCGGCGGGCTGGCGGTCGCGCTCGCGGCGGCGCCCGCCCACGCGCAGCCCGCGGAGAGCCCGGGCGGCTCCGAGGTCGCGAAGTCGGCGGCCAGCGCCGAGGGGGAGCATCCCGGCGAACCGGCCGGCGAAGCAGAGGTCGATCCCTCGAAGCACTTCAACTACATCGGCATCGAACCCGGCCACGTGCTCGATTACCGCGGCAAGGATGAGCTCGGCGGGCCGCTCGGCGACGGCAAGATGACGGACCCGGCGACCGGCCAGACCGTGCACGAGGAGGAGCCGGCATCGCCGCCGTTCGTGTTCGTGCTGATCAACTTCGCGATCCTGATCGCCCTGCTGCTCAAGGTCGGCTGGCCGCTGGCGCAGAAGACCGCCCGGGACCGCCACGATCTGATCAAGACGGCGCTCGACGAGGCCGCGCGGCTGCGCCAGCAGGCGGCCGACAAGCTGGCCGACTACGAGGCGCGGCTCAAGACGGCCGACGCCGAGATCAAGCAGCTGGTCGACGGGATGCGGGCCGACGCCGACCAGGAGAAGCAGCGGATCCTCGCCGCGGCCGAGGCCCAGGCGGCGCAGATGGCGCGCGACGCCGAGCAGCGGATCGCCGCCGAGATCGAGCTGGCGCGCGCGCAGCTGACCCGCGAGGTCACCGCGGCGGCGGCGGCCGCGACCGAGAAGCTGCTGCGCGACAAGCTGACCGCCGGAGATCAGCAGAAGCTGGTCGCCGGGTTCATCACCGATGTCCAGGCCGGCGGGGGTGCGCCACGCGGCCGCGGGGAGGTGCAGTGATGGTGACCGGCAGCCTGGCCCGCCGCTACGCCCGCGCCGTGCTGGAGATCGGCACGCAGCATGGCAACCTCGACCAGATCGGGGCCGACCTGCGGTCGCTCGCGCACGCGATGCACACCTCGGCCGAGCTGGTCACGGTGCTGACCAACCCGGCGATCCGCCGGGCCGACCGCCGCAAGGTGATCGACGGCCTGCTCCAGCGGATCAAGGCCGCGCCGCACACCCGCAACCTGATCTACCTGCTGCTCGACGGCGAGCGACTGGGCTCGCTGGAGGCGATCTCGCGCGAGGTCGACGCGTTGATCGAGGCCAGGGCCGGGCGGCTTGCGGCCGAGGTCACGTCGGCGCGCCCGCTCGACGACGCCCAGCTGTCCCAGATCACCGCCGCGCTGGAGCGGGTCTCCGGCAAGAAGGTCGCGGTCACCCGCCGCGAGGATCCCGACCTGCTCGGTGGGGTCGTCGCCAAGCTCGGTGACACGGTCTACGACGGCTCGCTTCGCACCCAGCTCCGCACGCTCCGCGACGAGTTTACCAGGTAGGAACCACCATGGACATCCGCGCTGCAGAGATCTCCGACATCATCCGCCAGCAGATCGAGAACTACGACAAGAAGGTCTCGGTCACCGAGACCGGCACGGTGCTGACCGCCGGCGACGGCATCGCCCGGGTCTACGGCCTGTCGGGCGCGATGGCCGGCGAGCTGCTCGAGTTCGAGGGCGCCGGCGGCGACAAGGTCAGCGGCATGGTGCTCAACCTCGAGGAGGACAACGTCGGCGTCGCGCTGCTCGGCAAGTTCGAGGCGGTGCGCGAGGGCGATGTCGTCAAGCGCACCGGCCGGATCGTCGAGGTCCCGGTCGGCGAGGAGCTGCTCGGCCGGGTGGTCAACGCGATGGGCGTGCCGATCGACGGCGGCAAGCCGATCGCCGGCAAGCAGCGCCGCCAGGTCGAGATCAAGGCGCCCGGCATCATCCAGCGCAAGAGCGTGCACGAGCCGATGCAGACCGGGATCAAGGCGATCGACTCGATGATCCCGATCGGCCGCGGCCAACGCGAGCTGATCATCGGCGACCGCGGCACCGGCAAGACGGCGATCGCGGTCGACACGATCATCAACCAGAAGGGCCAGAACATGCACTGCTTCTACGTGGCCGTCGGCCAGAAGCAGTCCACGGTCGCGACCGTCGTCGACCGGCTGACCAAGGCCGGCGCGATGGAGTACACGACGGTCGTGCTCGCCGGCGCGTCGGAGCCGGCGCCGCTGCAGTTCATCGCGCCGTACACCGGCGTCACGATGGCGGAGTACTTCCGCGACAGCGGCCGCCACGCGCTGATCATCTACGATGACCTGTCCAAGCAGGCGGTCGCGTACCGCCAGCTGTCGCTGCTGCTGCGCCGCCCGCCCGGCCGCGAGGCGTACCCGGGCGACGTGTTCTACCTGCACAGCCGCCTGCTCGAGCGCGCCGCCAAGATGAGCGACAAGGAGGGCGGGGGGTCGCTGACCGCGCTGCCGATCATCGAGACCCAGGCCGGCGACGTGTCGGCCTACATCCCGACCAACGTCATCTCGATCACCGACGGCCAGATCTTCCTCGAGGCCGACCTGTTCTACTCCGGCATCCGGCCCGCGGTGAACGTCGGCATCTCGGTGTCGCGGGTCGGCGGCAACGCCCAGACCTCGGCGATGAAGAAGATCGCCGGCCGGCTCCGGCTCGAGCTCGCGAGCTACCGCGAGAAGGCGGCGTTCGCCCAGTTCGGATCCGACCTCGACAAGGCGACGCTGGCCCAGCTCAACCGCGGCGAGCGCATGGTCGAGCTGCTCAAGCAGGGCCAGTTCCAGCCGATGGCGATGGAGGAGCAGGTCGTCGTGATCTACGCCGGCACCAACGGCTTCGTCGACGACTACCCGGTCAGCGTGCTGCAGCGCTACGAGCGCGAGCTCTTGTCGTTCCTCAAGTCGCGCAAGCCGGACGTGCTCGACGGGCTGCGCACGAGCGGCAAGCTCGAGGACGTCAAGGACCCGGCGACCGGCAAGAAGGCCCCCGGCGATCTCGAGAAGCGGCTGCGCGACGCGCTGACCGAGTTCGCCAAGCAGTTCTCGGTCGAGGAGAAGTAGCGCGATGCCGAGCCTCAAGGCGATCCGCAAGCGGATCACCAGCGTCAAGAACACGCGCAAGATCACGCGCGCGATGAAGCTGGTGTCGACCGCGAAGCTGCGGCGCGCGCAGGAGGCGCTGATCGCGGCCCGGCCGTACGCGACGGCGATCACCCAGGTCGTCAGCGAGCTGTCGGCGGTCGCCGGCGCGGACGCGCACAAGCTGTTCGAGGACCGGGCGCTGGCCAGGGCGTCGGTCGTGGTGGTGACCAGCGACCGCGGTCAGGCCGGCGCGTTCAATTCCAACGTGGTCAAGGCGGTCGAGCGGTTCGCGGCCGGCGAGCTGTCGGGCGCGACCGAGGTGTCGCTGCGGATCATCGGCCGCAAGGGCAACCAGTACTTCGCCCGCCGCCGCGCGACGGTGACCAGCTTCGACGGCGCGCCGACCGGCGCGACCGCGCTCGAGCTGGCGCGCGAGACCGCCAACCGCGTGATCTCCGACTTCACGCAGGGCAAGGTCGACCGCGTGTACGTGGTCTACAACGAGTTCAAGAGCGCGATCAGCCAGGTCACCCGGGTCAAGCAGCTGCTGCCGGTGGTGCCGGAGCAGCCGGAGCGGGGCACGGCGCTGGTGCCGGCCGGGGCCGGCGCGTCGGCGCCGGCGAGCGCCGAGGCGCAGAGCGACTTTCTCTACGAGCCGGGC
>DATAPF010000473.1:0-4469 GCA_036265355.1 Kofleriaceae bacterium
GCCCCCGGCCCTGTCCACGACCACGAGCGAGCTCGCGGGCAGCGACCGGCTCAACACCGGCGAGCGGCTGCTCCCCGGCCAGGCGATCTCGTCGGGGTCGACCACCCTGGTCTACCAGGGCGACAACAACCTCGTGCTCTACCAGAACGGCACCGCGCTGTGGGCCACCATGGCCGCGCTCGGCGCGCCGCCCAGCAGCTTCTTCATGCAACATGATTGCAACGCGGTGGTGTACTCGACCGGCGGTTACTCCTGGGCGTCGTGGACCCAGAACCTGGGCACGGCGTGCTACGCGAAGGTGATCGACGGCGACTGGTACATCTGCAGCGGCTCGACCCGGGTGTTCTCGGCGCGCGGCGGCGGCAGCTGCGTCACCACCTGGTACTTCCCCGAGGGCGGCGAGACCGTCGGCGGGCCGACCGCCGACTATCACGACTTCCAGACCTACTACCACTTCGCCAACACCAACCCGACGCCGGTCACCGTCGCGGCGTACTTCCAGGGCGACGCCGGCGCCTGGAACACGTCGTTCGTGCTGCCGGCGAGCTCGCGGACCAGCGTGTGGTTCCACGACGTCGGCGGCGGCCGGCTCGGGTTCGCCGGGGCCGAGTTCACGTCGGCGACGCCGGGCGCCGAGCTCCAGGTCTCGTCGACGATGTTCAACAACTCGTTCGAGGGCCACACCTGGGAGGCCAGCAAGGCGGTGAACGGCGCGAACGAGCCCCACACGCAATGGGCGTTCGGCGAGGGCGGCATCTACTCCCAGGCCGCGGCCGGCGTCCCGGCGTTCGACCACATCTATGCGATCTACAACCCCAACCCGGTCCCCAGCACGCTGAGCGTGACGTTCTATCCCGACGAGTTCGACAACGGCCGGACCACGCCGCTCACGTTCCAGCTCGGCCAGGTCGCCGGGCACAGCCGGATGACGTTCAACCCGTTCGGCTGGTCGCCGGCCCTGCGCGCCGAGTCAGCGATCGTATCGTGCGCGCCGGCGTGCGTCGCCCAGATGACGATGTACGAGCGCAACATCGGCCGCCATCCCAACACCCAGTCGGCGCTCGGCGCGCAGCTCGCCAAGCAGTGGTACCTCGTCAACATCCCGACCGGCGCGAGCTGGGAGCCGCGGATCTACCTGTTCAACCCATCGCCGGTCGCCAACCACATCACGCTGCACTACCGCAACGGCGCCGGCGCGGATCTCCAGGTGACGACGTACGAGCTCGAGCCGTGGCGGCGGATCAGCTACGACCTGACCGAGTGGAAGGACCCGCGGCTGACGATCCCGCCCGCGCCGGCCGGCTACGCCGGCGGGAACCTCTCGCTCGAGATCGACGCCGAGCAGCCGATCGCGCTCACCAAGATCCTGTACTGGGCGGCGGAGGGGCCGAACGTGGCGTGGAACGAGGGCGCGAGCACGACCGCGCACTCGCAGGGCGGGCACCGGATCGTGTTCCCGGGCGGGAACGTCGGCGGCGGGTTCAGCAACTACATCCAGGTCATGAACATCGGCGCCGCCGCGACCAACGTCTGGGTGACGACCTATCGCGACGGCGGCATCGCGATGGTCGCCAAGCACCAGGTCGGCACGCTCAACCCCGGCGGGATGATGCAGTTCGACGCCAGCGCGTACATCAACCCGGCGGGCAACTTCTCCACCGTGGTCGAGACCGACTACCAGCCCAACCAGGCGCTGGTCGGCGAGTCGGCGAACTACTTCGACTACACCGGGCCGACCGACCTGTGGCGGTCCGGCGATGCGGTCGAGGCGATCGTCTACAACGGCGCGACGCCGATCGCGCCCTGACCGCGTCAGGTCGCCGCGCGCGCCGGCGACGCCCCGCGCGCGCCGCGTGTACCATCGCGGCGTGCCCACCCACGACGTCGTCATCCTCGGTGGAGGCGTGTCCGGCCTCAGCTTCGCGTTCCATGCCGCGCGCGCCGGGCGGGCCGTGCATATCGTCGAGCAGGACGCGCGGCTCGGCGGCTGCCTCGACACCCGGACCACCGCAGACGGGTTCTGGATCGAGCTCGGCGCGCACACCTGCTACAACTCGTATGGCGCGTTCCTCGAGCTGCTCGAGGGGCTCGATCTGATGGGCGAGCTCCAGCCGCGCGGCAAGGCCGTGCTGCGCTTCCTCGACCGCGACGCGATCGTGCCCGGCAAGAACCTCGGCGCGCTGCTCCGCGGCATGAGCCTGTGGCAGCTCGCGCGCTCGCTGCCGCGGCTGATCGGCGCGTCGCCCGAGGGCAAGACCGTGCGCGCGCACTACGGCCGGATCGTCGGCGACGGCAACTACGAGCGCGTGCTCGGCCCGATGCTGTCCGCCGTGCCGTCGCAGCGCGCCGACGACTTCCCGGCGGACATGCTGTTCAAGAAGCGGCCGCGCCGCAAGGACGTGCTGCGCAGCTTCACCCTGCGCGGCGGGCTCGGCACGCTCGCCGGGCGCGTCGGGCAGCGCCCCGGCATCACGGTCGCCACCGGCCGCGCGGCGACCGGCCTGACGCGCGATAGAGAGGGTTTCGCGGTTGCGCTCGACGGCGGCGAGCGGCTCACCGCCGAGCTCGTGGCGATCGCCACGCCGCCGCGGACCGCGGCGCGCCTGGGGTCCGGGCTGCTGGGCGATGCCGCCGCCCGCGTCGGCGAGATCCGCGAGGCCAGCGTCGACACGGTCGGTGTCGTGGTCCGCGCCGAGCGGGTCGCGGCGATCCCCTACGCGACGTTCCTGATCCCGCGCGGCGACATCTTCCACTCGGTGGTCACCCGCGACGTCGTCCCCGATCCGACCTGGCGCGGCTTCGTGTTCCACTTCCAGCCCGGCCACGCCGAGGCCGACCGGCTCGCCCGGATCACCGCGCTGCTTGGCGTCGCGCGCGGCGACCTCGCCGACGTCAGCCAGCGCCGCACCACGCTGCCGTCGCCCGTGCTCGGCCACAGGGACGTCGTCGCCGGGCTCGACGCCGCGCTCGCCGCCCAGCCGCGGCTCGCGGTCACCGGCAACTGGTTCGCCGGGCTGTCGATCGAGGACTGCGTCCAGCGCTCGCGCGCCGAGTGGCAGCGCGTCGCGGGTGCGCCCGCGTAGCACACGAGGTGAGCAGATTGCTGCGCCCCCGATCCGCGCGCTCGGCGTCCCGCCTCCGGCGGCCGAAACTTCGGATACTGCAGCGCGGCATCGGTGGAAGATGTAGTTTCACGTCCAGTTCACGCGGCCTCGGGTCGTCGCGGTGGACGGATTCACCTGCGCCGACGATCAGGCCCCGGCTCCCCGAGCATCGCAACCGGAGCGTCGTGCAACAGCTCTCATGGCAGGTGACCGACCGGGAGTGCGGATTCCTTCCGCGGGCTGCGGTCCGGCTGCGATAAGCAGGTACGATTCTCATGGTAATGACGCCAACAAATATTGGCGATTACCGACTCGTCATGGCTTGTAGTGGCAACCCGCCGGCGCGAATCGTCAAAGATTCTTTTGCATCGTTCTCTTCGGTAACCGTGGTGTATAAGTGCATTGCATGACGGTGGGAGAACTGGCGGAGCTTGCCCGCCGGGCGCAAAGCGGTGATGAAGCAGCCCGCGACGACCTGCTCGCCGAGCTCTACTGCTCCGTGCGCAAGCATATCCACCTGGTGCTCGGATCGCGTGTGCTCGTCGAGGACGCGGTGCAGGAGACCATGATCGCGCTGTATCTCGGGCTGCCCAGGTTTCGCGGCGACGCGAGCCCGCGCACCTGGGCGCTGACCATCGCGACCCGGGTCGCGCATAAACTGCGCGCCTGGGAGGCGCGCTACGATCTCGACAACGACGACATGGCGGATACCAGCGTGTTCGACTGCGGCCCGGCGGAGGCCGCCGAGCTCGCCCTGCTGCAGCGGGCGCTCGCCAAGCTCGCGCCCAAGAAACGCGATGCGTTCGTCCTGATGGCGATCTTCGAGCTGTCGGCCGAGGCGGCCGGCCGCGTGCTCGAGGTTCCGGCGAACACCGCGGCCAGCCAGTACCGCCACGCCCGCGCAGAGCTGCAGGCGCGGTTCAAGCGGATGGAGGCGCCGACCCGCCTGGATGTCAGCCGCACACCGGGAGCCGTCGAGTCATGACCCGGCTCGATAGCGTGATCGAGCGAGCCCGCAACGTGCGGGTCAGCCGGGCCTCGGCCGAGGATTACATTCGCGATCTACATCGCCATGCGGCGTTGCGCGAGACGGCCGGGGGCGCGACCGGCGACTCGATCGGCGCCTACGAGATCGTGCGGAAGATCGGCGAGGGCGGGATGGGCGTGGTGCACCTCGCCACCCACACGATCCTGGGCCGGCCGGCTGCGGTCAAGGTCCTGCTCCCCGAGCTGTCCCGGAACCGGGACATGGTCAGCCGGTTCTTCAACGAGGCGCGCGCAGCCGCAACGATCCGGCATCCCGGCATCGTCGACATCTACGACTTCGGCTTCGCGGCCGACGGGTCGGGCTACATCGCGATGGAG
>DATAPF010000474.1:0-17226 GCA_036265355.1 Kofleriaceae bacterium
AAGCCGAGCGTGCCGAAGCCGAACGCCTCGCCGCCGAGGCCCAGGCCCGCGCCGAGGCCGAGCGTGCCGAAGCCCAGGCCCGCGCCGAAGCCGAGCGCGCCGAAGCCCAGGCCCGCGCCGAGGCCGAGCGCGCCGACACCGAACGTCTCGCCGCCGAGGCCCAGGCCCGCGCCGAGGCCGAGCGTGCCGAAGCCCAGGCCCGCGCCGAAGCCGAACGCCTCGCCGCCGAGGCCCAAGCCCGCGCCGAGGCCCAGGCCCGCGCCGAAGCCGAGCGAGCCGAAGCCCAGGCCCGCGCCGAAGCCGAGCGCGCCGACGCCGAAGCACGTGCCCGCGCCGAAGCCGAGCGCGCCGACGCCGAAGCACGTGCCCACGCCGAAGCCGAGCGCGCCGACGCCAAAGCACGTGCCCGCGCCGAAGCCGAGCACGTCGACGCCGACGCGCGATCCCATGCGATCCGCGCCGTCGCTGCGACGGTGAGCGTATCGAGCGAGCCGGCCCATGTGGTCGATGACCTCGAGCTCGGCGACACCCGGCCGGAGCGTCCAGGCGCCGTGCGCAAGCCCGCGGCCGATCCAGCGGCGGCCGCCGGATCTTCGACGGTGCCCGAGCCGGGGCTCGCCGACGCCGCGGTCGTCGAGGACAGCGTCGGCGTGGTCGCCAGCGATGCGATCACCGCGCGGATGGCGGCGGTGGCGCCGCCCGACGACGCCGCGGTGGCGGCGGCGGCCGCGGCGCCGGCCGATGCGTCGACGCCGAGCGCCGTCGTCGACGAGCCGTCCGACGGCGTGGTCCGCCAGCACATCGCGACCGCCGAGACCGCGCCGGTCAAGCGCCGCGGCCTCCCGCACGATCCGCGCGACGACGACCGCCCCGGCGAGACCACGGGGGAGATCACGATGCCACGCGCGCGGCCGCAGGTCATCATCCGGTACAGCGAGCCGACGATCCTGGTGCCGGATCTCGCCGCGATCCAGGCGGAGATCGGCGAGCCCGATCCGGCCGCTGATCCGGCGCACCCCGCGGCGGGCGGCGCGCACGGCGGCCCCGAGTTCAGCGACGCCGAGGAGGCGTTCTTCCGGGACGGGCACGACAAGGGAGGCGCACACCACGATGCCGAGTCGTTCGACGACCTGGACGAGGGCTACCGCCCCGTCGGGTTCTGGGAGCGGTTGACCGGCCGGGGCAAGCCCGACAAGCCGGACACGAGCGGCAAGCCGAGCAAGAAACCCAGGTAGCGGCGAGGCGAGCGGGTGCTGCAGCGGAAGCTCTCGAGGGGCGTTCGCCAGCGGAAGCTCTCGAGGGGCGTTCGCCGGACCTCAACGCGGCTGGCCGGGGGCGACCGCGAGCAGGATGGGGTCGGGTCGCCCGAGCTCCTAGCCCGACGTCCAGTCGACCTCGAGGCCGCCGCGCGTGCTGCTCATCCGGAGCCGGACGTGCTTCGCGCTCGGCCCGAAGATCGGCCGCGCGCGCGGGAACCGCGCGATGTAGGGTGTCGCGAACTCGCCGAGCGCGGGAAACTCGGCGCGCACCACGAAGGCCGGCCGGCGGTCGCGGACGATCTCCAGCGGCTCGATCTCCTGGCCGGCCTCGTCGATCAGCACGACCCGCCACACGCTCTTCTTGCCGCGATCGAGATCGTTCTCGCGGCGATCCCAGGTCGTGAGCATGATCTCGAGTTCGTAGGGCCCGGCGAGCTCGGCGCGCGACTGTGCGATGCGCTGCTCGCGGCCCTCGCCGACCAGGCCGCGGAGGTCGGCGTCTTGCCGGGCGAACGCCGCGCGCCATTCCGCCGACTTGAGGGTGGCGACCAGCTCGCACACCTCCTGGTAGCTGGCATGGAGCTGGGTCTTGCGCGTCCAGTCGCGGACGACGCTGGCGTAGTCGCGGCTGTTCGCGGGCCAGTCCTCGGTCAGCCGCACGGTGGGATGGCTCACCGTGCAGGCGGCCCCGAACAGCACAGTGAACAGCAAAGTGACCGGCACAGTGAGCACGGCGGCCACGGCGGCCACTGCGGCCACTGCGGTATGTCGTCCCCAGATGATGCGGGCGCGCCTCATGATCAGGCTTGCGGGGAGTCTGGCAGGAAATCGCGCCGGGTGAACAGGGTGGTCAGCGGGACCTCGCGGGTCACCGCCTCGCGCCCGCCCTCCAGGCGATCGACCAGCCCGAGGGCGTGCACCACCCGGAGGCCAGCGAGCCGGGCGCGCTCGACCGCCTTGAGGGTCGCGGCGCCGGTGGTGATGACGTCCTCGAGGACGACGACCTCGCTGCCGGCCGGCAGCCGGGTGCTCTCCAGCCACTGGTTGGTGCCGTGGCCCTTGGGCTCCTTGCGGACCAGGAACGCCGCGCGCGGACGCCCTGCGAGAAAGCTGAACACCGACGTCGCCGTGGCGAGCGGATCGGCACCCATGGTCAGGCCGCCGACCGCGATCGCCTGGGGCGCGACCTCCTCGATCGTGGCGTGAAACAGCTCGCCGATCAGGGTCGCGCCCTCGGCGTCGAGGCTGACCTGCTTGCAATCGAGGTAGAAGTTGGAGGTCCGGCCCGAGGACAGCACGACCTCGCGTTCCTGGAACGCGCGGCTGCGCAGGAGCTCCAGCAGGCGCTCGCGCTTGACCGAGAAAGCAGGCCGATCGGGCAGGGACTGCATCCTCACAAACGCTACCATGTGCTGCGAGTCGATTGACGCCATGGAGATCACCCCCTAGAGTCCCTGAACCCCGTGCATCTCGTCGACGAACAAGATGCCGTCCGGGTTCGCTCGACGGACGATCTGCTCGCCTACTTCGAGACGGCGAGCAAGCCGGCGTCGCACTGGCGGGTCGGGACCGAGCACGAGCTGGTCGGCGTGCGGGTCGGCAACGGCGACCCGGGGGAACCGCCGACCTACGACGGCCCGCACGGGATCGGCGCGCTGTTCGAGTGGTTCGCCGCCCGCGGCGGCAGCCCGGTGCTCGAGCAGAGCGAGACGGGGGGTGAGGTCGAGGGCGGCCACATGATCGCGCTGTCGCGCGGCGATGCGCAGCTCACGATCGAGCCGGGGGGGCAGTTCGAGCTCGCGGCGCGGCCGGTGGCCGACGATCGCGACTTCGCCGCCGATCTGAGCGCGTACGTCCCCGAGCTCGGCGCCGCGTCGCGCGAGCTCGGCCTGGCCTGGCTCGCGACCGGGCTGCGCCCGTTCGGCCGCCGCGACGACGTCCCGTGGATGCCCAAGCAGCGCTACGCGGTGATGCGCGACTACATGCCGACCGTCGGCACGCGCGGGCTCGACATGATGCTGCGCACCGCCACGGTGCAGGCCAACCTCGACTTCGCCGACGAGGCCGACGCCGCCGCCAAGCTGCGCTGCCTGTACTCGGTGACCTCGCTGCTCACCGCGCTGTGGGCGTGCTCGCCGATCGTCGAGGATCAGATCTCCGACTACCAGAGCTACCGGGCGTGGATCTGGCGCGACACCGACAACGCGCGCGCCGGGCTGCTCCCGTTCGTGTTCGAGCGCAGCGACGTGTTCCGCGCGTACACCGAGTGGGCGCTCGACGTGCCGATGTACTTCCTGTACCGCGGCGGCTACCACCGCGTCCCGGCGGACTTCACGTTCCGCCGGTTCATGCGCGACGGCCTCGGCGACCAGCACGCGCTGCGCGCCGACTGGGCGCTCCACCTGTCGACCCTGTTCCCCGACGGCCGGCTCAAGAAGTTCATCGAGGTCCGCGGCTGCGACTGCGGCTCGATGGAGATGATCGCCGCGCTCGGGCCGATGATGCGCGGCCTGCTCTACGATCCCGCGGCGCGCGCCGCCGCGACCGCGCTGACCGCCGGGCTGTCGTTCGCCGACCGCCAGCGGCTCGCCGACGACGTGCCCCGGCTCGGGTTCGCGGCGCGCGCCGGCAAGCGCAGCGTCGGCGATCTCGCCGCCGAGCTGGTCGCGATCGCGCGCGACGGGCTGTCGCGGGTCGCGCCGGCCGCGCTGCCGCTGCTCGCGCCGGTCGAGGACATCGCGGCGACGCGCCGGACCCAGGCCGACGCGATGGTCGAGCTGTGGGAGACCCATGCCGGCGACCGCGCCGCGCTGGTCCGCGCCCTGGCCCACCCGGGGCTCGCCGGGCCAGCCTGAGCCGGCCGCGGTCGCGTTCAGTCGTCGTCGTCGAACTCGATGTCGACGCCCTCGCTCGGCGCACGCGGCGCCGCGATCCGACCCGAGCCGGGGGCGCCGAGCCCGGTCGGGTGGACCGCGCGCGACGGCGTGGGCGCCGCGACGCGGGGCGGCGCCGGGGTCGGTGCGGCCACGCGAGCGGCGGGCGCGGGCGGGCGCGAAGCGGGCTGCGAGCGAACCTGCGGCATCGGCCGCGACGGTTCGCGCTGCAGCTGGGTCGCGGCGTGCGGGATCGCGAGATCGTCGAGGTCGACGTCGAGCGCCTCGAGCGCGTGCTCGAGCTCGTGATCCTCGACCGGCGCCTCGTGCAGCGACAGCGGCGCATGGCGGCGCACCGGCCGCGGCGGCTCGCTCGGCTCGGCGCGCCGCGGCGCGGGGATGTCGACGTCGATCGAGTCCGACGGCACGCCGGCGAGGGTGACGCTGCTGCTCGGATCGGGATCGAAGATCGGCCGCACGACGCGCTGGGCGTACGCGTCGGGGTCGTCGGTGACCTCGGCGTCGTCGAACGCGTCGGCCGCGTCGTCGTCGGCCGCCTCGTCGTCGGCTGCCTCGTCGTCGGCCTCGAGCGCGGCGAGCGCCGCTCCGACGCTGATCGCGCGGGGATCCGGCACCGCCGGCGCGAACCGCTCGCGGCGCGCGGAGTGCTGGCCGGTCAGCTCGTCCTGCAGGCTGTCGATCACCCGGCCCGCCAGCAGCTCGTCGGCCGAGGCCCCGAGGTACAGGTCGCTGTCATCGCCGAGATCGAGCCGCGCGGCGAAGTCGAGCTCGCTCGGCCGGCGCTCGCCGGTCCCGGGCCGCGCCGGGAGCTCCCGGCGGCTGGATGCGTCGTGCTCGCCGTGCAACGCCAGCAGATCCTCGTCGTCGGCGTCGGCCTCCGCGATGATCTCGAAGTCGTCGAACTCGTCGACGCCGAGCTCGAGCGGCGGTTCGGCCGCCGGGGCGAACCCGGCGGCGAGCTCCGCCTCTGCCGCGGCGAGATCGTCGGGATCGACCGGCAGCTCGAAGCCGCCCGGGGCGACCGGCAGCTCGCCCAGCTCGGTGTGCTCGTCGCTGTCGAGGTCGGCGAGCGCGAGCTCGGCGCGCCCGTCGGACGGGAACACCGCCGCGTCGGGCGCCTCGATCGCGGCGAGGCCCGGCGCGGGATCGACCTCCGCCGGCGCGGGATCGAGGTCCACCGGCGCGGCCGCGGACGGTGCCTCGCCCTCGATCTCCACCGCGCCCTCCACCGCGCCCTCCGCCGCGGCGGCAGACGCATCGGCCTCCACCTCCGCGGCGGCAGACGGCGCGGCGGTCTCGACCCCGGCATCGGCCGATGCATCGGACTCCCCCTGGGCAGCGACGGATTCCGCCGGGGCTGACTCGGTCCGGGCAGCATCCTCGGCAGCATCCTCGGTCACCGGCGCGTGAGCGGCCCCGTTGGACGCGGCGCCGTTCGACCTCGCCGCGTCCGGCGGCTCGACCGACGTCGCCGGCGGCGGTGCCCAGCCCGCCGACCGATCGCGCCGGACCGCGCTGCCGCCGAGCTGTCGCGCGAGCTCGGCCGAGGCAACCTCGACGGAGATCTCCAGCGGTGCGGCCGCGACCTCGCACAGCGCATCGAGATCGGCGTCCAGCGCACCCCCGGCCAGCGCATGCGCCCGCGCGATCGCCGCGGCGAGGTCGACGTCGTCGAGCGCGGGCACGGAGGCGGCCAGGCCGGCGATCGGTCCTGACGCGCGCTCGATCAGCTCGCTGACCGGCGCGCGCGGGCGGCGCGGCGGCTCGGGCGGCAGCGGCGCGATCGCGGCGACCTTGGAGACGGCGATCGGCCCGGTGGTGCGGCGCGGCGCGGTCAACAGCCCCTCCCCCACCGCGGGCACCGGCCCCGCCGCGACCGCCGGCGCCGCGGGCGCGGGCGGCGTCACCAGCACGACCGGGCCCGTGCCGAGATCGCGCCCGGCGTCCCCCGGCTCGGCGCGCCGCGCGGCGTCGATGTCCGCGGCGGTCGGCAGGCCGACCTCGGGCAGCCCGAGCTCGCGGCGGCGCTCGAGCATGCGCAGGATCAGCGCGCGGCTCTGCGGCGTCACGCGCATCAGCTCGATCGCCATGCCGAACGCCGCCTTGAGGTTGTGCGGATCGGGCGGCCTGACCGCCTTGACCCGGCCGAGCCCGACCAGCGCCGGGGTGTCGTCGGCCAGCCGGAGCTCGAACTTGAGCTCGGCGCCGATCGGCTGCATCGACCGCGTCGGCAGGAACAGCCCCGACTTGCCCACGTTCGCCGCGAACCGCTGGACCATCGCCTCGAGGTCGTCGTAGCGGAGCTTGATGCGGAGCACGATCGGCGCCGCCGGTCGTCCCCCACTGGGATCGTCAGGAGCCATGGCTGGGCCTCCCCGGTCGTGGCCCGCGACCAGTATCCCGCTCCCGGCGAGACCCCGTCAAACGACCGGCGCTCCGAGAGCAACTCGCACCGCCCCGGTCGGCGTCGACGCCGGACCCCGATCGTCCGGTCGCCGGGTGAACGGAGGTGTCCGGAAATGGGATCGGTGATCCCAGCGCCGGACGGCAGCCCGCCGAAACGCCACGCAAGTCCGCGGGGTTGAGCTGGCACGCCGGGTGCTGCAACGGGCGGCATGACATCGCTGTGGCTCCGGAAGACCTACCCGGGCGACGCCGGCATCGCGTTCTGGCCGCGGCTGCTCGACCGGCTCCGCGCGCTCCCCGGCGTGCGCGCCGCGTCGCTGGTCGAGCAGCTCCCGCCGTCGCACGAGATGAACCACGAGGGCGTGTCGTTCCCCGGCCGGAGCGCGAGCGACCGCGACGAGCCGGACTGGATCGTCGACTTCGTCCAGGCCGCGGACGATGCCGCGCTCGACATCCTGGGGGCGCGGATCGTGCGCGGCCGGGCGTTCGCCGCGAGCGACGCGCTCGACGCGCCGGCCGTCGCGCTGGTCAACGAGAGCTTCGCCGCCAAGTACTTCCGCGGCCGCGAGCCGATCGGCCAGCGGATCAAGCTGCTGTTCGGCTACCAGCGCGAGCTCCGCGTGGTCGGCGTGTTCGCCGACATCAAGCGCGAGGCAGTCGACAAGCCGGCCGGGACCGAGCTGATGACGCCGCTGCAGCAGTATCCGCGGTTGTTCGAGCAGCCGGCCGCCCTGCGCGAGATGTACGCCGTGCTGCGCACGACCGACGAGCCGGCCGCGGTGATCCCGGCGGTGAACCGGGCGGTCGCCGAGCTCGATCCGACGCTGCCGCTGTTCCACGTCCACACGATGGACGATGTGCTGTGGGAGGCGATCGCGCGGCCGCGGTTCCTGATGTTCCTGTTGACCGCGTTCGCCGGCATCGCGCTGCTGCTCGCGGCGGTCGGGATCTACGGCGTGATGTCCCACACCGTCGCCCAGCGCACCCACGAGATCGGCCTGCGCGTCGCGCTCGGCGCGCGGCCGGGCCAGGTCCGCGCGATGGTGCTGCGCCAGGCCGCCGCGCTGGTCATCGCCGGCGTCGCGATCGGCCTCGCCGCGGCGATCGCGCTGTCGGTGGCGCTCGGCGCGCCCCTGCAAGGGCTGTTCTACGGCGAGCCGCTGGCCCAGCCGGCGCTGCTCGCGGCGGTCGCGGTCGCGGTGACGGTGACCGCGCTGCTCGCGACCTGGATCCCGGTGCGGCGGGCGACCGAGGTCCAGCCGACGGTGGCGCTGAGGACCGAGTGACGGAGCCCCGCGATCGCACCGGGCGCGCGGTGCTCCCGGATGGGCTGCCCGATGGGCTGCCCGGGTTGACCGACCTGCCGCGCGCCGGGGTCCGGCCGCGCACCCGGCGCGCCGTGCTCGCCGCGGCGGCGGCGGTGGCGCTCGCCGCGATCACGCTCGGCGTGCGCTGGCTCGGCCACCGGGCGCCGTCGGTGCGGCGCGATCAGCTGTGGATCGCCACCGTGCAGCGCGGGCCGCTGACCCTGTCGGTGCGCGGCCAGGGCACGCTGGTGGCGACCGAGTTCCGCTGGGCCTCGGCGCCGGTCGCGGCGCGGGTCGATCGCGTGGCGGTCCAGCCCGGCGCGTCGGTCGAGGCCGACACGCTGCTGCTCGAGCTGTCCAACCCCGATACCGAGCTCGCCGCGCTGACCGCGGACCGCGACGTCGCGCAGGCCGAGGCCGAGCTCGCCCGGCTCGCCGCCCAGCTCGACGGCACCCGGCTCGCGCAGGAGTCCATGGTCGCGGGGCTCGACGCCGACGCCGCGATGGCGAAGCGGCGCTCGACGATCGACACCGCGATGGCGCAGAACGGCGTGATCGCCGACCTCGAGAGCCTGGAGTCCGCCGACCGCGCCGGCCAGCTCGGCGCGCGGCTCCGGTTCGAGCAGCAGCGGCTCGGTGCGCTGCGCCGCGGCAACACCGCCCAGCTCGCCGCCCAGCGCGGCCAGCTCGACCAGCTGCGCGCGCTCGCCGCGTTCCGCCACCGCCAGGTCGACGCGCTCCACGTCCGCGCAGGCCAGGCCGGGGTCGTGCAGCAGGTCGCGGTCGAGGTCGGCCAGAGCGTCGCGGCCGGCGCCCCGCTCGCCCGGATCGTCGTCCCCGACCGGCTCTGTGCCCGGCTCCGGATCCCCGAGTCGTCGACCCAGGACCTCGCGCTCGGGCTCGCGGCGACGATCGACACCCGCACCGGCGTCGTCCCCGGCGAGGTCGCGCGGATCGATCCGGGCGCGCAGAACGGCAGCGTCACGGTCGACGTCCGGCTGACCGCCGCGCTGCCGAAGGCGGCACGCATCGATCAGAACGTCGACGGCGTGATCGAGCTGGCGCACACCGGCGACGTGCTCCACGTCGCGCGCCCGGCGATCGGCGAGGCCCACCAGACCGCGGCGCTGTTCGTGCTGACCGGCGACGGCGAGGCCCGCCGCGTGCCGGTCACGTTCGGGCGCGCCGCCCAGAACGACATCGAGATCGCGGCCGGCCTGGCCGCCGGCGATCGCGTCGTGCTGTCGGACATGTCGCGGTGGGACGGTGTCGACCGCCTCCGCATCGAGGAACCATGACCTCACTCCTCACCTCACTCTGGCTGGACCTCCGCTACGCGCTCCGCATGATGACCCGGACCCCGGGCCTGACCGCGGTCCTGCTGCTCACCCTCGCGATCGGCATCGGCGCGACGACCACGATCTTCAGCGTGGTCGAATCGATGCTGCTCCGCCCGCTGCCGTACGACCGGCCCGAGCAGCTGGTCCGGATCTACACCGAGCTCGCCGGCAAGACCGTCTATCACGACTTCACGCTCGCCCCTGCCGAGTACGCCGCGCTCGCCCGCGACTGCCGGTCGTGCGCGCAGATCGGGGCGTGGGGCTACGCCTACGCCGCGCTCGCCGGCGGCGATCGCCCGGTCGCGGTGCGCGGCGCGCGCGCGACGGCGAGCCTGCTGCCGGTGCTCGGCGTGCGGCCGCTGCTCGGCCGCTGGTTCGACGTCAGCGAGGACCGCCCCGGCCCGCCGACCGTCGTCGTGCTCGGTCACGACGTGTGGCAGGAGGCGTTCGCGGGCGATCGCGCGATCATCGGCCGGACGATCCAGCTCGACGCGATGCCGGTGACCGTGGTCGGCGTGATGCCGCCCGACTTCGACTTCCTCTACCCCCGCGTCGAGGCCTGGTTCCCCTACGGGCTCGACCCTGCGCGCGCCAGCCGCGGCGAGCACTTCCTCCGGGTCGTCGCGCGGCTCGCGCCCGGCGCGACGGTCGACAGTCTCGACGCCGAGCTCACCGCGCTGATGCCCCGCTGGGCGCCGCAGTTCTCGTCCGACGATCCTCCGCCGTCGCCGACCCACCCGATCTACGCCCGGCCATTCCAGACCGACGTGGTCAAGATCGCCGCGACGCCGCTCTGGCTTCTCCAGGGCGCCGTGCTGCTCGTGCTCGTGATCGCGATCGTCAACGTTGCCAACCTCCTGATCACCCGGGCCGAGGCGCGCAGCCGCGAGATCGCGGTGCGCCACGCGCTCGGCGCGAGCCGGCGCCGCCTGGTCCGCCAGCTGCTCACCGAGAGCGTGGTCCTCGGCGCCTGCGGCGGCGGCCTCGGTGTGCTGATCGCGGTATGGGGCGTCGCCGGCCTGCTCGCGATCATCCCGCGCGCCGCGCCGCACTACACCGAGCTCCGCCTCGACGGCACGGCGGTGATGTTCGCCGCCGGCTGCGCGACCGCGTCGTCGCTGATCTTCGGGCTCGCGCCGATCCTCCACGCGCGACGGACCGACCTCCACGGCGCGCTCAAGGACGGCTCGTCGCGCATGACCGGCTCGCGCGGCGGGGCGCGGATGCGCCGCGCCCTGGTGATCGGCGAGATCGCGCTCGCGATCCCGCTGGTGATCACCTGCTCGGTCCTGGTGCGCGGCTTCCTGCGCTCGCAAGAGGCCGACCCCGGGTTCGCGCCCGATCACCTGCTCACGTTCGGTATCGCGCTGCCGCGCGCCACGTACCCCGGGACCACCGGCGACGCGTTCTGGCACCGCCTGGAGGACCGCTTGCGCGCCCTGGCCGGCGCGCGCCGCGTCGCGCTGTTCGACACCCTGCCGTTCATCGGCGGAGACTATGTATGGTCGTTCGAGATCCCGGATCAGCCGCAGGCACCCGGCACGCCGATGCTCCTGGTCGACCAGGGGCGAGTCGCCGGCGACGACGCGTTCGCCACGCTCGGCGCACGGATCGTCCACGGTCGCGGCTTCACCGCCGCCGACACGGCCGGCGCCCCCGACGTCGTCGTGATCAACCAGACGTTCGCCGCCAGGTACTTCCCCGGCCAGGATCCGGTCGGCCGCCGGCTCATGGTGTCCGCCGGCTCGGGGCGCGCGGCGCTCCGCACCATCATCGGCGTGTTCGCCGACATCAGGCAGAAGATCGACCGCCCGGCCGGCACCGAGATGATGATCCCGCTCTGGCAGTACGCCAGCCGGTTCGAGCCGCCGCAGTCGCGCGACAGCATGAGCGTCGCGATCCGCACCGCGGGAGATCCCGCCGCCCTGCTTCCCGCCGCGCAGCGCGCCGTCGCCGCGCTCGATCCGACGCTCCCCATGATCACCCCGATCACGATGGAGGACGGGATGTGGCTGCTCAACGCGCCGCTGCGGATCCTCGCGCAGCTCGTCTCGGTGTTCGCCGGCCTCGCCCTCGCGCTGGCCGCGGTCGGGGTCTACGGCGTGATGGCGCACAGCGTCGCCCAGCGCACCGCCGAGATCGGCCTGCGCGTCGCGCTCGGTGCCTCGCCCGCCGAGGTCCGCGCGATGGTGCTGCGCCAGGCCGCCGCGCTCGTCGCCGCCGGGCTCGCGCTCGGCCTCGGTGTCACGATCGCGATCGACCGCGCGCTCGGCGCGGGCGTCGCGGCCCTGTTCTATGGCGAACGCCTCGCCCGGCCCGCCACGTGCGCCGCGGTCGCGCTGGCCATCGCCGCCACCGCGCTGCTCGCGAGCTGGATCCCGGCGCGCCGCGCGACCCGGATCGAGCCCACCGTCGCCCTCCGCAACGAATGACCGCCCACCCCACGGAGCCCTGATGCAAGCCCACACCCGCCCCGCCCCACCGCCGCCTGATGCCTTCGCACCGACCGTGGTCGCCGCCGGCCGCCCGCTGCTCGAGCTCGCCCGGATCTCCAAGGTGTTCCACACCGACGACGTCGAGACCCGCGCGCTGTCCAGCGTCGAGCTCGGCATCGGCCGCGGCGAGTTCGTCTCGATCAACGGTCCGTCGGGCTCGGGCAAGTCGACCCTGCTCGCGATCCTCGGCCTGCTCGACGTGCCGACCGAGGGCGAGTACCGGATCGACGGCCAGGACACCGCGCGGCTCAACCCGGTGCGGCGCGCGGCGCTGCGCAATCGCAGCATCGGCTTCATCTTCCAGGCGTTCAACCTGATCGGCGATCTCACCGTCGAGCAGAACGTCGAGCTGCCGCTGACCTACCGCGGCATGCCGGCCACCGTGCGCAGGCGGCGCGTCGCCGAGGCGCTCGACGGCGTCCGCATGGCGCACCGGGCGCGCCACCTGCCGGCCCAGCTGTCGGGCGGCCAGCAGCAGCGCGTCGCGGTCGCCCGCGCGATCGCCGGCGACCCGCTGATCCTGCTCGCCGACGAGCCGACCGGCAACCTCGACTCCAGGAACGGCGACGCCGTGATGGCGCTGCTGGAGGAGATGCACGGCAAGGGTGCGACGATCTGCATGGTGACCCACAACCCCGATTACGCGCGCAAGGCGACCCGCGTCGTCCACTTGTTCGACGGCCGGGTGGTCGACGACCGCCGCGGCGGATAGGCTGGTGTCGTGGCCCTGCCGCCGCGCCTGCTGATCGCCGATGACCAGCCCGACGTCCTCGAGGCGGTCCGCATGCTCGCCCGCGCCCACGGCTTCGACGTGCGCACCGCGACCTCGCCGGCCGCCGTGCTCGCGCTGTGCGAGGCCGAGGACTTCGACGTCTGCCTGCTCGATCTCAACTATGCGCGCGACACCACCTCGGGCATCGAAGGCATGGGCCTGGTCGGGCGCCTGCGCGAGCTCGATCCCACCCTCCCGGTGGTCGTGATGACCGCGTGGGGCAGCATCGAGGGCGCGGTCGAGGCGATCCGGCGCGGCGCGCGCGACTACCTGCAGAAGCCGTGGGACAACACCCGCCTGGTCGCCACGCTCACCGCCCAGCTCGAGCTCCGCCGCGCGCTGCGCACCGTCAACCGGCTCGACGCCGAGGCCGCGCGCGCCCGCCAGGCCGAGCTCCCCGCGATCGTCGCGCGATCGCGCGCGATGCAGCAGGTCATGGCGCTGGTCGACCGGGTCGCGCCGTCGAGCGCCAGCGTGCTGATCACCGGCGAGCACGGCACCGGCAAGGAGGTCATCGCCCGCGCGCTGCACGCCGCGTCCGCCCGCGCGGACCGCGCGTTCGTCGCGGTCAACGCCGGCGGGCTGTCCGACGGCGTGCTGGAGAGCGAGCTGTTCGGCCACGTCAAGGGCGCGTTCACCGACGCGCGCACCGACCGCACCGGCTGCTTCGAGCTCGCCGACGGTGGCACGCTGTTCCTCGACGAGATCGCCAACATGCCGCACGGCCAGCAGGCCCGCCTGCTGCGCGTGCTGCAGACCGGCGAGTTCCACCCGGTCGGCAGCTCGCGCGCCCGCAAGGTCGACGTCCGCGTGCTCGCCGCGACCAACGCCGACGTCGCCCGCGAGGCCGCCGAGGGCCGGCTGCGCGAGGACCTGGTCTACCGGCTCAACACCGTCGAGCTCCGGCTGCCGCCGCTGCGCGAGCGCCGCGACGACATCCCCGATCTCGCCAGCCTGTTCCTCGCTCGCGGCCATGCCGGCCCCGTTCGCCGGCTGTCCGCCGCCGCGATGGAGGCGCTGCTCGCCCACCCCTGGCCGGGCAACGTCCGCGAGCTCGAGCACGTGATCCAGCGCGCCGGCCTGCTCGCCACCGGCGACGAGATCGCGCCGTCCGATCTCATGCTGCGCTCGCGCGGCGAGGCCGCCCCGCGGCTCGAGGACATGACGCTCGAGCAGGTCGAGCGCTACCTGATCGAGCGCACGCTCGCCGCCCAGGGCGGCAACGTCACCGAGGCCGCCCGCGCCCTCGGCCTGTCGCGCAGCGCGCTGTACCGCCGGCTGGCCAGCCTCGGCATCCGATCGTGACCGCCGCCGCGCAGGCGTCGAAAATAACGAGATCGCCCGCGCGATCCGCGCCTGGCGGCTCCCGTTGCGACGGCCGGCGCGTTTGCTCTCCGGCGCGAATCTGCTTATAATTTGCTTGAAACCATGGAGAAAATCATCTCGGTCACCGACCTCGTGCGCAACGCCGCGAGCATTGCTCGCGAGGTCGAGGCCGAGGGAACGGTGTACCGCATCACGCGCGGTGGTCGCGGCAGCATGGTGCTGGTCGACGAGGAGTACTTCAACGGCTGGATGGCCGCGCTCGACGAGATGCGCCGACCCGACTGGCGAGAGGTCCACGATCAGACCAGCCGGGACATCGCTGCGGGACGTGGACGCGACCTCGACACGGTCGCCAAGGAGCTGGGACTTGAGGGTCGTTCTCACGCCGTTCGTCGAAAGTCAGCTCGCCGCACTGCCCGCCCCCGCCGCCAGAAGGGTCGTTGAGGCCCTGCGGCTGCTCCAGCTCGCGCCTCGCAGCGGCCAGCGCTACCCCGAGGACTCGCCGTTTCGCGGCGACTACTACAAGACTGTCGTCGTCCGCGCGCGCCGCTGGGCCTACCGCATCACCTGCTCGGTGCGCAACAACGAGATCTGGATCCGGTATGTGTACCCGTCCTGGTACCCGCTGACCCATCCCGGACTGGCTCAGCGCGACGACGACTGACGCCCGTGTCGCGGCAAGGTCACGATCGATCGCAACTTCGGCTCGCAAGCGCCGTGGACGTGGCGGCAGACCTTGCCTCGAAGCGGGGCCGACGGTTCGACGCGCCCGGTTCGATCGGTCGTAACTGTCTCCCCGGCGGCCCGTAGCTCCGGTCGATCGCCGTGCGTGGGGCACGGCGACAGAGACGTCTTGCCAGGAGTGACAGGTGAGGAATCTATTCCATCGAATGAACACGTCGAACTTTCTGCCCGCACTGGCCATCGCGATGAGCGCCGGCTGCGCCATCGAGCCGGAGCCCGACGCACCGGCAGCCGACGGCGTCGCCGAGGCCACGCAGGACATCACCACGCTGTCCGGCTGCGAGTACCAGGTCGACCTGCAGCGCGAGACCCAGACCCAGTACGTGCCGATCTCCACGGCGGGCTACGCCGCGAGGGGCTGCAGCAGCTTCCAGTTCCGGGTCATCACCGGCGACCATGACTGGCGCGCCTACGTGACCTGGCACGGTGTCAACCTCGATGCCGACCCGAACGCGTGCAACAACTCGCTGGTGTTCGCCGCGCTCAGCCGCTACGGCGCGTCCGGCCTCACCTACCTGGGCACGAAGATCGACCACGGTGCGTGGGGCACCGTCATCGGCACCGTGCCAGTCGCCGGCGGGTCGTTGCCGATCTACGGCTGCAACCCACCCGACGTGAACTGGGGCCTGGGCGACCACCTGACCTACCAGATGGGCGTGTTCGGCTCGCTATCCGGGACCGGGCCGCAGGGCGTCTACCTCCAGTTCGTGCCGCTGGACTGACGGATCCGGCGATCGATCGCCGAGCGATGGCGTCCGCGATGGAGACCGCGCCGCCGCTGCGCGTACCATGGACGCGTGAAGCCGCCGCGGCGCCGCGCCCTGCGTCACGAGGACGCCGTCCTTGCGCTGGTCCTGCTCGCGATCGCGATCCCGGCGGCGATCGCGCTGCCGCTGGTGTGGCTCGGCGAGCTCGACCTCAAGTCGCGGCTGACCCTGACGCTGGCGATCGCGGTCGGCAGCGGCGGGCTGGCGCTGGCGGTGCGAGCGCGGGTGATGCGGCCGCTGCAGACGCTGGCCAACCTGACCGCGTCGCTGCGCGAGCGCGACTACGCGGTGCGCGGCCGCCACGCGCGCCGCGATGACTCGCTCGGGCTCGCGATCGCCGAGCTGGCCCAGCTCGCCGACGAGCTGCGCGACGAGCGCTGGCGCGACGAGGAGGCGGCGGCGGGGCTGGCGCGGGTGGTCGAAGGGCTCGACGCGGCGGTGATCGCGGTGGACCGCGACGGCGTGGTCCGGCTCGCCAACCGGACCGCCGAGCGGCTGGTCGGCCAGGCGCTCGACGGCAAGCCGGTCGCGGCGCTCGGGCTCGCCGAGCTGGTCGCGATCGACGCACCGCGGACGATCGAGCTGACGCTGCCGGGCGGCCGCGGCAGGTGGGAGGTCCGGCCGAGCGAGGTCCGGCTGTCGGGGGTGCCGCACCGGCTGGTGGTGATGACCGACGTGCTGCACGCGCTGCGCGCCGAGGAACGCCAGGCCTGGCAGCGGCTGGTCCGGGTGCTCGGCCACGAGATCAACAACTCGCTGGGGCCGATCTCGTCGATCGCGGAGACCCTGCGCAGCGGGCTGGTCCAGCGCGAGCGCCGGCCGGACCTCGACGACGACCTGGTGCGCGGACTGGAGGTGATCGGCCGCCGCGCCGCCGCGCTGTCGCGCTTCATGCAGTCGTATGCGCGGCTGGTCAAGCTGCCGCCGCCGCGGATCGGCCGGGTCGACGTCGCGGCGTGGGTCCGGCGCACGGTCGACCTGGAGACCCGCGCCCAGGTCCAGGTCACCGGCGGTCCGGCGCTCGCGATCCCGGGCGATCCGGATCAGCTCGACCAGCTGCTGATCAACCTGGTGAGCAACGCGGTCGAGGCCGCGGCGGAGACCGGGGGCGGGGTCCGGATCGCGTGGTCGGCAGCGGCCGGGATGGCGGTGATCGCGGTCGAGGACGACGGGCCCGGCGTCGCGGACACCGCGAACCTGTTCGTGCCGTTCTTCACGACCAAGCCGGCCGGCTCGGGGATCGGGCTGGTGCTGGCGCGTCAGATCTCCGAGGCCCACGGCGGCTCGCTGGTGGTCCACAACCGCGCGATCGGGCGCGGCGCCGAGGCCGTGATCACCCTGCCGTCGAGCGTGCGCGAGCGTACCGGGTGATCCGCCCGGTCAGGGTCGCGGGCCGGGGCCACCCATGTCGCACCCGGCGAGACCCCGGCTTCCTGGAGATGCGGATTCCTGCGCGCATCGATGAGTGGTATTCTGACAGGCTGATCCCACTGTGCAGACCCCGGAATGTATCCCGGCGGTGGAGGGGCGCTGGGCGCCATGAGCTCGAAACGGTTCGACGACCGGTTCGAGCTCGAGTCGCGGATCGGAAGCGGCGCGATGGGCGAGGTGTTCCGCGCCCGCGACCCGATCACCGGCGAGGTGGTGGCGGTCAAGATCCTGCCCGGATCGCAGGGCCCGCTCGCCGAGCGGTTCACCCGCGAGATCGAGGTGCTCGCCGAGCTCGATCACCCCGGCATCGTCCGCTACATCTCGCACGGCGTCACGCCCGCCGACGAGCCGTTCCTCGTGATGGAGTGGCTCGACGGCGAGGTCCTCAGGGCCCGGCTCGAGCGCGGCGCGCTCCCCGTGGCCGACGCGATCGCACTCGCGACCCGGGTCGCCGGCGCGCTCGGCGCAGTCCACGCGCGCGGCAT
>DATAPF010000475.1:0-4305 GCA_036265355.1 Kofleriaceae bacterium
GATCGAACGGGCGTACGAGCTCGGCGACCAGCACCGCGGCGACGTCGTCCCCGTCGCCGACGAGCCTGCGTCCGACCGACGAGTACACGGCGCATCGCGGCGCGGCGAGCGGCAGCGCGCGCAGCGCTTCGAGCCAGACCCGGCCCGCCGGCTTCAGGGCGGGGTGGTGAAACCCGGCGGGCGCCCGGATCGGCAGCGCGCCGATCGACGCTCCGCGCAGCGCAGCCTCGAGGGTTGCGAGCGACGGCCGCGGCCCTGCGACCACCACCTGTTCGGCGTGGTTGCGACCGGCGATGACCAGATCGTCGAGCGCGAGGTCCGCGAGCCACGCGCGCGCGGCCGGGCGGTTCAGCGCGACGGCGAGCAGCCCACCCGCGTCCTCGCCGAGCGCGGCGATCGCTGCGGTCCGGCGCGCGACGATGTGCGCACCGGTCGCGAGATCGAACGAGCCCGCGACGCACAGCGCCGCGATCTGACCGAAGCTGTGGCCCACCAGCACCGCCGGCGTGGCGCGTGCCCGGCGTGCCCGTGCGCCGAGCACGTTCTGGATGAAGACTCCGAGCTGTTCGAGCGCCGGGCTTCGTTCCGCGGCGGCGCGGCAGGCCACGGAGTCGCCCGCGAGCAGCTCGAACGCGCCGTCCCCGAGTGCGTCCGCCGCGGCGCGCGCGGCGGCGACGAGCTCGGTGCGGGCGTCCGGCGCTGCGGCGATCCGCTGCGACAGCAGCTCGGGGTCGAACGTTCCTTGCCCCGAGAACACCCAGGCCTCGCGCGGAGCGTCGCCGGCAGCCGCGACGAGGCAACGCGGATCGCCGGCCGCCGGCGCGTCGAGCGCGGCGCCCCGTGGCGGGGCGGGATCGACGATCCGCGCGAGCGGCGGGCCCTCGAGCGCCTCGATCGCCGCCGCGCGTGCGCGGTCGTCGAACAGCGACGTCGTCTGCGCGCCGCCGGCGAGGACGCGATCGCGGAACGAGCACGGCCCGGCAGGCTCGTCGAGCTCGCGCAGCGCGTCGAAGCACTGCAAGAACGACGCGGGAAACGCCGACGCTTCTCCGGTCCGCGGATCCGCGCACACCACGGTCTGAAAGCCGCAGCAGATCGGGGTGCCGCGCGCGTCGAGCACGCGAAAGCAGAACCGCAGGCTCGCGAGGCCGCGCGCCTCGAAGGTGACGAGCACGACCAGCCGATCGCCGACGTGGGCCGATCCGAGGTTCCGCGCGTACGCCTCGCCCGTGAGCAGGTGGATCGACGAGAAATCGTCACGCACGCCGGGCGCACCGAAGCCCCACGGGCCGAACAGCAGCGACTCGCGTCCTTCGCACTGCAGCTTGAACGCGGTGATGAAGTGATGGCCGCCGTATGCCATCGTGTCATCGAAGTGAATCGTGTACGGCGCCGCAAAGTAGCTCATGATGCCCGACCGTTCATGTGACGGAGTCGATCGATGGCGGGCGCGTGCAGCCGGCCATCGACGTGAGCGGAGAACCCGCGGTCGACGGTCCAGACCGCGCCGTTGATGGCGGCGGCATCGTCGCTCGCGAGGAACGCGACCGCGCGAGCGATGTCGAGCGGATCGCACAGCGTGCCGCCGGGCGTCATCCCCTCCCAGCGATGCACGGCGCCCCGGTCGGCGCCGGACAGCTTGTCGAGGAGCTCGCCGTAGACCGGCCCGGCCGCGATGCAGTTCACGCGGACCGCCTGGGGCGCGAGCTCGCACGCGAGGTATCGCGTGAGCGCCTCGACCGCGGCCTTCACGACGCCCTGGCAGCCGAGGCCTTGCACGTACTGGTGAGCGCCGATGGCGGACATCGTGACGATCGATCCACCGCCGCGCGAGGCCATCAGCCGCGCAGCGCGGACCGCGCACGCGTGATGCCCCGCCACGTTGGTGCGGAACGCGCGATCCCAGTCGCTGGCGGTCAGCTCGGAGAACGGTCCGATGCGGCCGTCGGAGGCGTTGCACACCAGCACGTCGAGCCCGCCGAACCGCTCGTCCAGCGTGCGGAAGATCTCGTCGAGATGCTCGTCGTTCGCGATCGAGCCCCACAGGTGGATCGCCTTCCCGCCGGCGCGCTCGATATCGAGCGCGGTGCGCTCGCCGGCGTCCCGCGAATGAAACGAGTTGATGACCACCGTGGCGCCCCGCTGGGCGAGCAGCTCCGCCACGGTCCGCCCCAGCCCGCGTCCAGACCCGGTCACGAGTGCGACGCGGCCCTCGAGCGAACGCGCGACCGACGGCGGCGCGCTCGGGCGCGGCGCGCGAGCAGCGGCGGGCGCGCCGCGGGGTGACGGCGTACGGTCCGCGGGGGCTCGCGGCTCCGGAGCGGGCGGCGCCGAGCGCGCGGACGGACGCGGCCCGGATGGCGTGGCATCGAGCACCGGGGCAGACGCCGGTGTCGTGGTCGTGGTCGTGGTCGCGCCCAGCGCGCGCTCCACGAGCCGGACGATCTCCGCGATCGTCCGGACCGGCGCGGTCCGGTCGAAGCGAACTCCGAACTCGCGTTCGATCGCCAGGGCGATCTCGACTTGCTTGATCGAGTCGATCCCGAGCCCATCGGCGAGATCGACCTCGGGCGCCAGGACAGAGCGCGGATAGCGCGTGACCTGCTCGAGACATAGAATGACTCGTTCGGTGGTAGTGCGGTCGACGTCGTGCGGCCAATAGTTCACCATTAGGTGTACTATTCAGTCGGCCGGCGTCGTTGTCAACCGCGATTCCAGCGCCCGGGATCGTTGAACGGACTCCACGAGAGTCCGCCACACTTCAGGTGCGACGCTCGATGCAGGTTCGAAGGCTCACTGCGACATCCCGTGGAGGCAATGCGGATGTCCGGAGACGGCAAAAGCCGGCACCGCTCCGCGGTCGGCAAGCCAGCGAGGGCTCGTCAGCCGCCGATCTTGGTCACGCAGAGCTTCTCGAGCGTCGTCGATCCGATGACATCCCAGATGATCGAACACCCGTGATGGAAGTCGCCCTTGCCAAAGCTGGTGATGGCGGCCTTCGCGACCGGATCGATCTCCGATCGCTCGGCGATCTTTCCATCGAGCAGGACGCCGAATGCGAATTTCCGGGACAGCGGATTGCGTTGCGGGAGCTCGATGGGCACGGAGCCTTCGATCGTCCGTGCGATCCGGATCTTGTTGATCTCCCTCGACAGCAAGAGCGCCCGGGCACCATCGGCGACGTCGATCAGATCGGCGCTCAGCTCTGCGATATCGAGAACGGGACGCTCTCCGCTTCCCGCGCGGAGCTTCACACCCTGGATGTGCAAGCGTCCCGCGACCGGCTTCTCGAAGCTATCGTCACCCATCCCGTGAATGTCACCGCCGTGGGTCTGCGCCTTGAGCGCGTTCACCCATGCGTCCAGGATCTCGTTCTGCTGGTTGACGATGATCTTCGCCGGCTGGTCGCACATCCTGTACACACAATCGCTGATCCGCCGGGCCTCGGACAGCGTCGTCATGTGATTGAGCAGGTGATGCACGGAGTCTGGCCAGCGGTTGGTGAGCGCGATGTAGTACTTGCTGGTGAACTTGACCGGATCCAGGATCGGATCCCGGTTGCCTTCGCTGTGGAAGGCCGATGCCGCGAGCCTGCTGCCCGCGGCGAGCGCAACCGCGAGCGGCTCGGCGTCCCCCCCGGTTGCCGCCGCGAGCGCAGACGCGGCGACGTCCGCTCCGATCGACAGCGCACCGCCCAGAAACGATGATCCGACTGGCGATGTATCCGGCCCGCACAGATACGTTGACATGTTATGTACGCCCTGGATCTTGCTATCCAGAATTCCACACTTGATGAACTTTCCCAGGCCGAGATACGCGCTCTTCACGTCGGACCTCAGCTCGTCGAGCTCTCGGTCCTCCGCGGTGGCACCTCGGCGGGCCGTGGCGTGCTCCGGCAACGCTGCGAAGGACGTGGGTCTGCGCTGCTCTCTGACCATTCTGTGCCCCTCGCGGTCTGAACTGCCTGCATTTCCTATATCAAGGAAGCTGTGCTCGCTGCTGAACCGCTCGTGATGCATGATGCGGCACGCGCTCGGGAGTTGTCGACAGGCTCTGGTGCCTCCGGTTCACCTACAACAGCCAATGTGGGCGAAGCTGGCGGCGTATCGCAGCTCGCTGCGAACCTCGTGTCGGTCCATCCGGATCCGGCAAGAGGGCTCGCCGAAAAGGCCGAAAGCCGGGCTGGGGGAAGCGCCGGCTCTCGGTGGGGGGTCGGAGTGAGAAGCGTCTAGAGCGAGCGGAGGAAGGCGACCAGGTCCGACTTCTCCTGCTGGCTGAGCTTGATGCTGAAGCGGTCGTTGTAGA
>DATAPF010000476.1:0-8836 GCA_036265355.1 Kofleriaceae bacterium
ACGTCGCCGCGAGCGCACGCCTCGCCCGCGCGGCGATCGAGCGGCTCGCGCGCGAGCTGCGCGGCGGCCGCGTCTACCCGTCGCTCGGCAACTTCGTGCTGGTCGACTGCGGCCGGCCGTCGACCCCGCTCTACGAGCGCATGCTCGAGCGCGCCGTGATCGTCCGGCCGCTGGCGGCGTGGGGACTGCCCAACCACCTCCGGGTGTCGGCCGCGCGGGACGAGGACATGCCGCGCGTGATCGCGGCGCTCAACGACGTGCTGGCGACATGACCGCGCCGGCGCCGGCGGCGGTGTTCGTGCTCGCCGTCGCGGCGGCGTGCGGCGGCGGCGCTCCGGCCGCGGTCAGCCCCGCCGAGCCACCGCCCGCCGGGACCGAGCGGCTGCTCGCGATGCTGCCGCAGGGCGCGCAGATCATCGTCGAGGTCGACCTCGCCCGGCTGCGCGCCAACCCGGTGGTCGGCGCGGTCGTGACCCAGCTGCTGGCCGGGCCGCCGCGCCTGGCCGCGGATGCCGCCCCGGCCGCGGCGTGGCTGCGCTCCATGCTGCGCGGCGCGCCGCCGGGCGAGCCGCCTGCCGCCCCGGGCAGCGAGTCGCCGCTGGCCGCCGCCGATCAGGTCGTGATCGCCGCCTACGGCGTGGGCACCGCGCACGCCGCGACGCTGACCCTGCTCGCCGCGCCGCGCGACGTCGCGGGCGCCACCCGGATCGCCGGCGGCGCCTACGCGATCGGCCCGCCGGAGTGGATCGATCAGGCCCGGCAGCGGGTCTCGCTGGCCACCACCGGGAACGGCGCGCTCGCGATCCGGCCGGCGCCCGAGCTCCTCGAGCTGCGCGCGCACGCGATGCCGGCCGAGGCCCCCGGCGCGTCGCTGCGGATCACGGCGCGGCTGTCGTTCGACGCGCGGATCGCGATGGTGCGTCAGACCGGGATCGATACGCCGCCGGCGCAGCTGTCGGCGTGGGGCGACGTCGCCGACGACCTCGCGGTCGTGATCGACTGCGACGCCGCCGACCCCGGCAGCGCCCCGGCCGGCCGTCCGTCCGGCGCGTCGGCGGGCGGGCGGCGCGCCGATCCGACCCGCCGGCTGGCCGGCGCGCTGCGCACCATGCTCGGTGCGGTCGCCGATCAGCCGGCGATCCGCTCGCTCGGCCTGCCGCCATCGCTGACCGGCGCCCGGCTGATCGCCCGCGGCACCTGGGTCCGCGCGATCATCGCCGTCGGCCCCGAGCACCTGCGCCGCGTGGCCGAGCGCGCCGCCGGCATGCTCGATGCGCCGCCGTCCGTTCCACCGGCCGCTCCGTCCGCGTCCCCCGTCGCTCCGCGAGGAGATCCGCCATCATGAAGCTGATCGTCCAGCCCGCTGCGCAACCCCTGGCCGGCACCATCACCGTCCCCGGCGACAAGTCGATCGGTCACCGCGCCCTGCTGTTCTCGCTGCTGTCGGCGACGCCGGTCCGCGTGCTCGGCCTCGGCGACGGCGCCGACAACGGCCGCTCCGCCAAGGCGATCGCCGCGCTCGGCGGCGCGATCGCCCGCGACGGCGCGGCCCACGTCATCCGCGGCACCGGCCTGGACGGCATGCGCCCGCCCGCCGCCTCGATCGACTGCGGCAACTCGGGCACCACGATCCGCCTGCTGTGCGGCCTGCTCGCCGGCCAGCGGTTCCAGACCACGCTGATCGGCGACGAGTCGCTGTCCCGGCGCCCGATGCGCCGCGTGATCGAGCCGCTCGCGGCGATGGCCGCGCGGATCACCGGCACCACCAGCGTCGCCACCGGGCTCGACGTCACCCCGCCGCTCACGATCGGCCCGGCCACCGGTCCGCTGCGCGCGATCGACTACGCGCTGCCGATGGCCTCGGCCCAGGTCAAGACCGCCGTCCTGCTCGCCGGGCTCTACGCCGATGGCGCCACCGCCGTCACCGAGCCCGGCCCCAGCCGCGACCACTCCGAGCGCATGCTCGCCTACCTCGGCGCGCCGCTCACCACCACCGGACGCCGCACCGTGGTCGACACCCGGGGCTGGGACCGCCGGCTCGCCGGCGACGGCTTCGAGGTCCCGGGCGACCCATCGTCGGCCGCGTTCCTCGTGATCGCGGCGCTGCTCGCCGGTGCGCACGAGGTCCGGCTGCCCGGCATCTGCACCAACCCGACCCGGACCGGCTTCCTCGACGCGATCGCCGCGATGGGTGGCCTGGTCACGCTCGACGCCGCGCGCGAGGCCGGCCCGGAGCCGGTCGCCGACCTCATCGTCCGCGGCCCCGCGCCCGGCCTGCGCGCCACCGAGATCGCCGGCGACCTCGCGGTCCGCTCGATCGACGAGCTGCCGGTGCTCGCCGTGCTCGCCGCGCGCGCCCACGGCACCACCACCGTGCGCAACGCCGACGAGCTGCGCGTCAAGGAGAGCGATCGGATCGCCACCACCTGCGCGATGCTCCAGGCGTTCGGCGTCGCCTGCGAGCCGCGTCCCGACGGCTTCGTCATCGACGGCCGCCCCGATCGCCCGCTGACCGCTGCACGGGTCCACGCCGACGGCGATCACCGGATCGCGATGGCCGCCGCGGTCGCTGCGCTGGTCGCCGACGGGCCGACCGAGATCGACGACGCCGACAACGTCGCGACCTCGTACCCCGGGTTCGCCGCGGCCCTGACCGAGCTCGGCGCGGCGATCCAGACCGCGTAGCTTGCCCGAGCGCGACCGGCCGGCCGGCCGGACCCTCGGCGAGCGCCCCGCCGGCTCGCACCCGTGCGATGGTAGCCGTCCTCTGGCTCGATCGACGACGCCACCTCCAGGAGCTCGCGCCATGGCCTCCGTTGTCACCATCACTGGCAGCCCCTCGCACCCGTCGCGCACGGCCGCGCTCGCGCTGCACGTCGCCGATCAGCTTCGCGCGCGGGGTTTCGAGCTGGCGTCGATCAACGTCCGCGATCTGCCGGCCCGCGAGCTGCTCACTGCGCAGGTCGCGGATCCGGGGATCGCCGCGGCGATCCACCACGTCGAGCGCGCCGACGCCGTCGTCGTGGCGACCCCGATCTACAAGGCCGCGTACAGCGGCGCGCTCAAGGTGTTCCTCGACCTGCTCCCCCAGTTCGCGCTGGCCGGCAAGGTCGTCCTGCCGCTCGCGACCGGAGGAACCCTGGCGCACGTCCTGGCGCTCGACTACGGCCTGCGGCCGGTCCTGGTCGCGCTCGGCGCCCAGCACATCGTGAACGGCCTGTTCATCCTCGACAAGATGCTCACGCTCACCGAGAGCGGGCTCGCACTGGACGCGGACATCGCGCCGCGACTCGGCGCGATCCTCGACGACTTCGTCGCCAGCATCGAGCGCCGCGCGATCGCGGCGATCACGCGCACGCCGGCGTGATCGCGGCCCGGTGCGCGCAGGCCGAGGCAGGCCGCCTCACATGCGTCTCCGGATGTCGCATCGGTCGCGCACGGCCGGTCCAGCGAACCGACGGGGATCGTGCTACGTCACCTGCGAACCCCGGGAGCCCCGATGCGAGCTGCGTACGCTGCGATCGCCGTCCTCATTGCGCTGCCGGGTGCGGCGCGCGCCGAGCCGCCGGGCGGGACCGACTACGGACCGCAGGTCCGGGTGATGTTCCGGGTCGCGGCGTGCGGCGGCGACGATGCGATCCCCGAGCGGTTCTCGGCCCGGGCGATCGTGGCGCACTGCCGGGACATGGCCGAGATCTACGCGTCGTACCGGAAGGCGTGGGTGGAGCCGGCGCAGGCGTTCATCGCGGGGCTGCGGCCCAAGGACCTGCCGCGCGTCGCGGTGTATCCGTTCGGCGGCGGCGACCTGTCGTCGGCGCTCGCGGTGTATCCCGACGCGACCGAGCTGACGACGATCTCGCTGGAGGCGGCGGGGGACGTGCGGGTGATCGATACGATCAAGAGCGCCCGGCTCGACGAGGAGGTCGACCGGATCGGCAACGAGATCCACCGGCTGTACTATGCGGCGCACTCGACGACCAAGAGCCTGCAGGCGGCGTCGCACGCGGAGCTGCCCGGGACGATCATGTTCGCGCTCGCCGGGCTGGTGGTGCACGGGATGGAGCCGGTGGCGCTGCGCTACTTCGACATCGAGCCCGACGGATCGCTGAGCTATTTGACCGGCGCGCAGCTCGACGAGCGCGCCGCCGAGTTCGCGGCCAAGAAGCTCGGCACGGCGCCGCCGAAGAAGGTGACGCACTACTGGTACGAGCAGGTCTCGACGTTCGCCAACGTCGAGATCCAGTTCCGGCGGCGCGGCGAGGCCGGGGCGGCGCTGCGAACGTATCGCCACATCGTGGCCAACCTCGACGACAGCCACATGGCGGCCGACGACCGCGTGCTTCGCCACCTGCGCGCCAAGGGCAAGGTGGCGGTGATGACCAAGGCGGCGAGCTTCCTGCTCTGGTACGACGACTTCTCGAAGATCCGGGACTACCTGCTGCACCACGCGGCGTGGATGATCTCCGATGCGTCGGGGATCCCGCCGAGCTTCGCGGAGCCGGCCGGGTTCGAGGAGATCACGTATGGCGACTTCACCGGGCCGTACTTCATCATCGACGACAAGAACATCCGCGCCGAGTTCGTCAAGCTGTGGAAGTCGCAGCCGCACCGCGATCTGCCGTTCCGGTTCGGCTACCCCGACGCGGCCAAGCGCAACCATCTGATGATCATGCGGCCGAGGCCGCTGCGGTGACGACCGGGCTGCGGCGTGCCGACCGGCTCGCGCTGGTGCACGGCGCATGCGTGATCGTCGAGCTCGACGACGAGGCCGCGGCGCTGGCGAACCTGGCGCCCGGCGAGCAGGCCCGCGCCGCCGAGCTCGGCCCGGTCCGCCGCCGCGAGTTCATCGCCGGCCGCACCGCGCTGCACCTGGCGCTGGGCAGCGACGCGCCGATCCTGCCGGACGACCGCGGCGCGCCGATCCTGCCCGCCGGGTGGGTCGGCTCGGTGTCGCACAAGCGCGCGCTGGCGGCCGCGCTGGTGGCGCCCGAGGGAGCGGGCCGGATCGGGGTCGACCTCGAGCGGGCGGCCCCGCCGCGCGGCGACATCGGCCCCCGCGTGCTGACCGCCCGCGAGCAGGCCGCGCTGACCGACGGCGGGCGCGGCGTCACGCTCCGGTTCGCGATCAAGGAGGCGATCTACAAGGCGATCGACCCGTTCGTCCGGCGCTACGTCGGCTTCACCGAGGTCGAGGTCGAGCTCGCCGGGGACGCGGTCCGCGTGACGACCGCGCTGCCGTTCGCGATCGAGGCGACGTGGCGCGAGCACGCCGGGCACTGGCTCGCCACCGCCTACGCGGTGCCCAGGTCGTCAGACCCAGACCTGTAGCACGTAGTCGTACGGCGCCTGCGCGTTGAACATGTCGACCCGCTGCAGCTTGATCTTGAGCTGGCCGCCCTGGCGAACCAGGGTGTGGCGGTAGGTGCCGCCGAAGTGGCGCACGACATCGCGGCGCAGCTCCATCATGTGAAACCGCGAGCGCACCTGCCACTCACCGGGTGCTTCCGCCTCGATCACCACGTTGCCGAGCACGTGGCTGGTCGCCCACATCGGCGCCTGCGACCACGCGGTGGGATGGGTGACGCGGCCCATCCGCACCTCCATCATGTGCTTGTCCTCGGCGAAGATCGACGGCGAGCCCTCCCACTCGGTCTGCTCGGGGGTGACCGGCATCCAGTACACGCCATCGTCGGTGAACAGGTCGATGTAGTCCTGCCACAGCTTGGCGTCGAGCAGCTCGGACTGGCGGTACAGGAACTGCTCGATCTCGCGCAGCGCGTCGGTCGTGGGGCCGGGGGCTGGGACCGAGGCCGGCCGGACGACGCCGGGGACGGGCCGCGACGACGGCGCCGTGCGCGCGGCGTGGTCGGGCGCGATCGCCTGGGCGCCGACCGCGTCGCCCCCGGCGTTCTCGATCACGATGTCCTGGGCCAGGCGCGCGCCCGGGGTGCCGTCGGGCGGCGCGGGCGGGTTGCCGTTCGGGGTGCTCGCCATTGTCATCGCCTCATTCGCCTCGGGGGGTGTCCGCCATGTACTGGACCCAGGCGCGGAACTGGTTGCGCATCACGGCCTCCGAGGTGCCGTGGTTGGAGTAGATCACGCCGTTCTGCTCGCTGTCGCCACCGTAGTCGCGGTGAAAGCTCACCCAGTCGCCGCCCTCCGACTCCAGGCCCCACTGGCCCTTGGTCCAGTTCTCGAGATCATCGGCATTGACCATCGTGGCCGGCGAGTTGACCAGGTTGTAGTACCAGAGCGAGCGCCGGTAGATCGCCTCCGGGGCGCCCTTGAGCCGGAAGTGCCAGATCTCCGACAGCGTCTTGCTCGGCGAGATCGGCCGCAGGCAGCGCAGCTGCTGCAGCGGCGATTGCACCGAGAGATAGGGATAGACCAGCACGTGGTGAATGCCGCGCGACAGGTACTCCTCGGTCCGGTCCGGGCCGTAGGCCTCGACGAGCATCGCCTCGTGGGCGCGGGTGTCGGGGTCCTGCGGGCGCAGGCCCATGTAGGCCTTGAGGATGCCGTGGCCGTGCGGGAAGTTGATGGTCTGCACCGCGTCCCACTGCTCGAACTTGGACGCGAACGCCGACAGGTAGTGATAGTAGAGCGGCGCCTTGCCGGTCTGCTCCTTGATCTGCTTCTCGATCCGGCCCGCGGCGACGCCGGTCGACTGGTGGGTCACCGACGGGTGGAGCGCGTCGAGCTGGTTCTCCATGAAGAACTTCCAGTTCGAGTGCTGGATCACGCGGTGGCAGATCGGCACGATCTCGACCTCGCCGACCGGCGAGCGATCGCACATGTCGTCGAACGCGACCCTGGCCTCGCCGAGGAACTCGAGCAGCGATGAGCCGGTCGGCGACAGGCTGGCGAACACGAAGCCGCGGTAGCTGTCGACGCGCGCGGCCCGCTTGACGCTGCAGTCGGGGTTGTCGGGGCCGACCCGCGTGCCATCGTAGCCGTGCGGCAGCGGGGTGGAACGGAACTTGCCGTCGAGCTGGAAGCTCCAGGCGTGGTACGAGCAGACCAGCGCGCCACCGACGTTGCCCTTCTGGTTACCGACCAGCTGCACGCCGCGGTGCGGGCAGCGGTTGTGCAGCACGTGGATCTGGCCGTCCTTGCCGCGCACCATGAACACCGGCTGGCGGCCGATCGCGAACGCGTGGTAGTCGCCGGGCTGCGGAATCTGGGTCTGGTGTCCGCAGTAGACCCAGATGCGCTCGAAGATCTGCGTCAGCTCGCGGTCGAAGATCTGCGGATCGGTGTAGACCGTGCGGTGGACCCGATCCGGCTCGACCAGTTGGCGGACATTCATCGCGATCACCTCCGGATGCCGGCCAAGCCTACTAAAGCTCGACGGGAATTCAAGGACTTCTGGCCAGCGCCACGACGCGGTCGAACAGCGCGCTGCCCGGCCGCGTCAGCTCATCGACGATCGTGAAGTGGTGGACGCCGGCGGCGCACAGCGACTCGGTCGCGACGCCGGCGCGCCCCCAGCGCTCGACGATCGCGTGGCTCTGGCGGTGGAACTCGGGGGTCTCGTGCTCGCCGACCGCGGCGACCAGCGTGCGGCCGGGCGGCGGCGGCGGCCAGAACAGCGGGCTGGCGGCCGCGGCGGCCTCGGGGTCGAGCTGCAGCCGGGCGTTCATCGTGGTCGGGATCAGCGGCGCGAGCTCGAACACGCCGCTGATCGCGCAGCCGGCGCGCACCAGGTCGGCCGGGACGCCCGGGACCGCGCTCCAGTCGGTCGCCAGCAGCGCCGCGGTGAGGTGGCCGCCCGCCGAGTGGCCGACCACGACGGGGCGCTTCCCGGTCGCGGCCCACAGCGCCGCCATGCAGCGCCGCATCTCGTCGATGATGTCGTGGATGCGGACCGCGGGGCACAGCGAGTACGACGGGATCGCAACGTCGATGCCCGCGGCGGTGAGCGCACGGGAGACGAAGGCGGTGTCGGGCCCGCTGCCGATCTGCCAGTAGCCGCCGTGGATGAACACGACGAGCGGCGCGGCGGGCGCGCCGGCGTGGAACAGGTCGTAGCGCTGGCGTTCCCCCGGGCCGTACGGCTGATCGAGCGCGCCGGGCGCCGCCTGGCGATGCGCCGCGGACTCGGCCGCCCAGCGCGCGACGATGGCGCCGAACTCCGCGATCCGGATCCGGTTGTTGTACTCCGCCTCGTGATCGATCTGCGTCATGGGGGTCCGCGCCGCGGGGGCCGCGGCACGTCGCGGTCCAGGACGGTCTTGCGCTCGTCGCGGCCGGCCGCGCGGATCGACTCGTCGGCCAGCGCGCGGACATGATCCGACAGGATCTCCGCGACGCTGTCCGAGCAGTTCATGCCGGAGCGGTCCTTGATGTACTTCTTGAGCTTGGAAATGACGATCAGGATGTCGCGATCGGCGACGTCCTGGAGCGCGACGCCGGTGGTCGCGGGCGACGGCTCGCCGACGATCCGGCGCGGCGCGGCCGGTGCGGCGGCCGCGGGCGGCACAGGGGCGCTGGCCGGGGCGGGCCGCATTACCGGGGCAGGCGCAGCGGGGCGGGGCGGGGCGGCCGGACGCGGCGGCTCGGCCGGCTGATCGGCGAGCTCGCGCTCCCATGCGGCCTTGCTCGGGGCGATCTTGTCCTCGGCCCAGGCGTCGCGGTGGCGCAGCGTCGCGACGTGGCTGTCCCAGCACGGCACCGAGCAGAACACCAGGCGCATCCGGGCGCGGTTGCAGGTCGAGACGCTGCACTGGAAGTACTTCTCGCCGAAGTCGATGTCGCTGCGGCACGCGCTGCACTTGAGCCACGTCTCGGCCATGCCGGAAGCCTAACCGACGCCGGGCGCGAGTTTCGCCCCGCG
>DATAPF010000477.1:0-7258 GCA_036265355.1 Kofleriaceae bacterium
GCCGGGGCGCAGGCGCGGCGGCCTCGGTCGCAGTCTCCGGGGCCGCGGCCGGGGCCGGGGCGGTGACCGCCGGCGCCGTCGAGCCGCAGCCGACACCGGCGACGCCACATCCGAGGAACACGGCAATTCCGAGTGAGCAGCGCTTCATGGCCCGGCATCCTACCCCTGGCGTGCGCGATTGCGGATCCGGAGACGCCCCGCGCGCACCCCACGCGACGCCCGCGATTCGTCGACGAGCCTCGCGCGTGCGCGACACGTGCGACAGCGCCGGCGCGCAACACTACTTCACATGCCAGCCACCGCGCCGCCGCCGCGCACGCGCATCACCGCGCCGCAGCGCCTCACTCGGCCAGCACCGCGCCGCAGCACTGCTTCCACTTCCGCATCGACCCGCACACGCACAGGTCGTTGCGGCCGGGCTTCTTCGGCCGGAGCCGCGCGACCTCGCGGGCGGCGGGAAACGGCCGTGGCCGCTTCGCCACGCCCCGGGCCTCGGCGGCCTCGAACCGCGCGGCGATCTCGTCGAGCTTTGCCTCGGTGAACCAGCCGCGCGCCTCGTCCTCCAGCGCCCGGGCGAGCGCGTGGTAGCGGCGCGGGTGGTGGCCGTCGTCGTAGTGCGGCACGGCGCGGTAGCCCGGCGGCACGTCGACCAGCGCGTTGCCGCCGGCGAACCCGTAGGTCCCGACGGCGCGCGCCGGGAGCAGCGGCCACTCGATCCCGAACAGTCGGTAGCCGACCGTGGCGATCCCGACCCAGGCGCGCGCCTCGTTCTGGTTGAACGGGTGGAGGTACGCTGCCTCGTCGACCGGCGCCACCGACTCCGGCACGCCGTACGGCAAGCCGACCGGCGTGCCCCAGTTCGGCGCCTCGGGGTCGCCGCACATCGCGTGAATCAGCTCGTGGATGCAGAACCCGAGCAGCCGGCTGTGGATGCAGCCGCTCTCGCGCACCGCGACCCACTTCGCGCCCCCCATCTGCTGCTGCAGCCGCCACAAGGTCGGCGCGGCGAGGTCCCAGATCACCGTCTGACCGAACCCGCGCATCGCGTCATCGAACCGGTACAGCGCGGCGATGCCCGCGGCGCGATCGTCGAGCGACAGCACCTCGTGGCACCGGCACGCACAGGGCAGCGGGGTCTGGACGGCATCGAGGACGGTGGCCGGCACCCGGTCATCTTACCCGCTGCCGGGCCCGGCGCCCGAGGCCTACGTCACGGCTGCACCGCCAGACCCACGGTCACGCCGTCGATCGTCGTGGTCCCGGTTGCCGCGCCATCGGCTGCCCCGGCCCGGCCCCGAGATAGCCGTCGGGCAGCGCTGTGTCGGCGCGCGGTGCGCCGCGGTGTGCTTGCAGCGCCGACCACCGGAGCGTACATCGCTGGCATGCACACGTTCCGGATCGTCAACGTCTTCACGATCGACGGCGACCGGTTCTCGGGGAATCCACTCTGCGTGTTCGACGACGCGCGCGGGATCAGCGACGCGCAGATGCAGGCGCTCGCGCTCCAGATGAACCTGTCGGAGACCACCTTCGTCCTGCCGACCGACAGGCCCGGCGCCGATGCCCGGGTCCGGATCTTCACGCCGGGCTTCGAGCTTCCGTTCGCCGGCCACCCGACGCTGGGCACCGCGAGCGTGGTCGGCGGCGACAAGCAGCGCGTCGTGCTCGACCTGGGCGTGGGCCTGGTCCCGGTCACCCGCGCCGGCAACGCCTGGACCCTGCGCACCGCGCGCGCACCGGAGACCCAGCCGGCCGCCGCCACGCGCGCCGAGCTCGCGCGCATGGTCAGCTTGCCCGACGATGCGGTGTGCGACGAGCCGCTGTGGGTGTCGACCGGCATCGGACAGCTGGTGATCCCGATCCGGTCGGCCGCGCTCGTCCGCGCCGCCAGCCCGGTGCCCGAGCTGCTCGAGCGCTGGGGCAGCTCGCCGATGCGGACCAACGGTGCGATGGCCTACCTGTGGGCCTCCGACGAGCCGACCTGGACGGTGCGCATGTTCTTCGTCGCCAACGGCGCGGTGCGCGAGGATCCGGCGACCGGCTCGGCGTGCGCCAACCTCGGCGGCTGGCACGTCGCACGCGGCCGCGCGCCGATGTCCGCCACGCTGCGCCAGGGCGACGCGGTCGGCCGCCCGTCTCGCCTCGACCTGCGAGTCGACGCCGACGGCGCGATCTTCGTGACCGGCGGCGTGATCGAGCTCGCCCGCGGCAGCGTCGACCTCGGGTAGCCACCCCAAGCTGGACCCGCGTACCGCTGATCCCGCAGGACGGCCTCACGTCGGCGTGGTCCGTCCTCGCGTTGCCACGGGTTGCCTTGCCATCCATCGCGCAGGCGCTTGAGCGGACGGTCTGTGTTTGACTACCGTCGCCGCTACCGTGCACGGCAAGGCGGGCAAGGGCAGCACCACCGAGAGCGGCGCACGTGATCCTGCCGCGGCGCAACCGGCGGTGGGCAAGCGAACCCTGATCGAAGCCGTGCCGTCCCCGACCGAGCCGCTGCTCGACCAGCTCGCCGCCGGCAGGCACCAGGCGGCCGTGCAGCGCTCGCCAGCGGCGATCGGCGCCGGCGCTGGCCCGGCGGTCACGCCTCCAGCAGCCGGCATCGACAAGACCGGCTTCATCGATCGCAAGGACGGCGCCAACCTGCACACCGATCCGATCGCGTCCGCCGACGCGCTCGTCCGCGACAAGCCGCTTCCGCCCGCGACGCGCGTGTTCGTCAGCGGCACCCACCCGCGCGGCGCGGACTGGTGGTACGTTACCGCGTTCCTCCCCGACGCGATGGTGCGAGGCTACGTCCAGGGCTTCCGTGTCAACACGCGCCTCCCCGAACCGCTGGCCGAGCTCCACCTGATTGCCGACAGCGAGACCGCCGAAGGGCTCGCGAAGCAGAAGTTCTCCGGCGCCGTGTCCGATGGCCACGACCTCCGCTACTACGAGAACGTCCTGCTGTACACCAACCAGGAGCGCCACCCGCCCGGCGTCCGGGGGACGTACCAGGATCCCGGTCTGCTCGGCGGCGGCAGCAACAATGTCCAGCTCTTCGCAGGTGAGCTGATCTGGCTGGTCAGCGCCCCCTACGCGAAATCACTCCAGACCATCGTCCCCGGCGGCTCGCTGACCGGCGGCGCGGTGGCCAAGGCCAGGCGCTTCGCCGGTCACATCGAGGACATCCTTCGCAGCGTCACCGAGTCGCGCCACCACTTCAGCGAGGTCGCCGGCGAGTACGCCGAGGCAATCCGCGAGCACCTTCCCGAGATCTCCGGCATCGTCGCCGCGTTCATCATGGCCGAGGCGACCTCGGCATTCCTCGCCGCCACTCCGACCGGTGTGGGCCAGATCGCCGCGGTCATGATCCAGCTCACCCTCGCGGCGTTCGGCGCCGCCGGGTTGGTCCAGGCCAGCGTCGAGGCCGTCAAACACGCGACCGCGTGGCTCACGATCGCGTGGACCGCGAGTGGCAAGGACGATCGGATCGCCGCCGCGAGCATCGAGTTCCTCAAGCTGCTCGTCAGTGTTGCGATCGCGGCGCTGTCGTACCTCGGCATCAAGGGCAACCTCGGCAACGCCGCCAAGATCGCCAGCTCGATGCCGACCGGCGGCCTGCCGGCGTTCGCAGTTGCCCGTGGTGGCCCGATGACCGGCGATGCGGGGGCCGGAACCGGCGTCCTGGTCGGCCCGAGCACCGGCTCGCTCGGCACCGCCGGCAACGCCATGATGCAGGCCGACGACAAGAACGGCGGCGGCGCAAGCGACAAGGGAGCGAGGTCGCAGGATCCCGCCAAGGAGCTCGAGGAGATCAAGCAAAAGCTGGAGTCGGACGAGCTCACCGGCAAGCAGAAGCAAGCGCTACGCGCGCGCAAGAAGCAGCTTCAAGAGCAGCTCGGCAAGACGACCGCAGACCCGACACCAGAAGACGTTCCCACACCTACCGAATTCAAGACGCGCGCACCGGGACTGAGTGGCAAGGAAGCGGCCACGGACGTCCCCAGCTGGATCGACAACTGGCCCGATGCCAGACCCGGCGCGAACGAAAATGGTACTACGTTTGCTACTCGTATGATGAATAAGCGGTATGGTATTGGGCGATGGACGATGAAAGGTGATCAATACGAAGAGTTTAACAAGCTGAGGAAGTTCGCCGATCGCGCATTCAAGTAGAACCATGTCATCCGAGAATCCATCGACCATCTCGACGGCATCGATCGAACCGCTCTGGCGCCTGGTCGCCATCGGCCTCGATCCGGACAAGACCGTGCCCGACCTCTACGGTGTGATCCATCAAGGCGAGCCCGATGCACCGCTCATGGTCGACGGACGCATCGTGTTCTTCACCGATCCAGGACGCGCCCCTGAGCTGATCCGAAAGTACGGCGGCGCATGGGCAAACGATCCGACAGAGGTGAGCAAGCCAACGCTGTGGTGCGACATCGCGCAGGCACTGCACCATCTATCCACCGGCGGTATCGATACGTCGACCTCGATCGTGGATGCACTGAATGTGCTCCTGGATCTGGTGAAGGCGACGGGCGTCAAAATGGTCGACCGCCGCAGGCAGGCGCTGTATGCCATCGCCGATTACTGCACCTTCAACAAGGATCTGACGAAGTACCTGGAAGAAGAGGGTGATTACTCCAGTCGTGAGCTGGTCGATGCGGTGCTCTGGTGCGTCGGCGCCGTCGTCGTCAAGTCGCGGATCTTGTAGCCCTACGCTGCTCGGGTCAGCCGGCCGTTGCACGGCGGGCCCGACGGTCAGCTCGACGGGTTCGAGCTGGTGCTCCACACGGGCCACCCGCGGCTGGTGATCGACCTGCTCGCGCGCCAGGCGCCGAGCGACGGTCGATGTGCCGCGCTGGCGGTCGCGGTGACGATCAGAAGTAGAAGTTGAGGCCGACCGAGAGCGACGCGCCGGAGCGCTGGATGTCGGCGCCGGCGTTCGCATCGAACGGCATGCTCGTCATCTGCGTGGTGGAGTCCGACTTGGCCACGCCGAGCCCGAAGCCGCGCAGCTCGGCCTGGAGCGCGAGGTGGTCGAAGCGGTACTCGGTGCCGACGCCGGCGACGAACATCGGCTGGGTCGCGTCGCTGCGGTCCTGCGAGGTCGCGTCGTGGCGGGAGATCGCGGCGCCGCCGAGGCCACCCATCACGAACCAGTTCCAGTGCTGCTCGGCGCGGAACCGGTAGCGCAACGCGAGCGCGGCGGTGCTGACCTGGAGATCGCCGTCCATGTTGTCGGGCGTGCGCTCGCGGCCGCCGCCGACCGCCAGCTCGAGCTCGAGGTGCAGCGTGGCGCGGAACCGCAGCGCCAGCTCGCCGACGGTGAAGTGGGTCTGGTCGTCCGGCGTGTCGCTCGGTGCGATGCTCATGCCGCCGACCGAGAACCCGACCGCCCAGCGGTTGTCCATCACCGCGGGGCGCGGCTCGCAGCCGGCCTCCGGCGCGGGAGCCGGCGCAACGAACGGCGCGACGCCGGGGGCTGCGCCGGGAGCCACGACGACCGGCGCGACGACGACGGGCTGCGCGACGACCACCGGTTGGACCTCGCCCGGAGCCTGGGCATGAGCGAGCGAAGCGACGAACAGCGGGACGGTCGATGCGAGGGTCCAGAAGCGCATGTCCAGCCCAGGGTACACGCGGCGTGCCAGGCCAAGCGATGGAAACGTCGCCCGCCGCGCGTGGCCAGAACCAACATCACACCTGGTGCGCGTCTCGGCTTCCTACACTACGATGGCGGCGTGGGTGGTCGGACCCCGGTGACCGGAGAGAACGTCGGCGATCTCGCGCGGTTGACCGCGCTGTCACCGGGGACCCTCGCTGTGGTGTTTCCCGCCGCGCACCGGTGCCGCGACCGGCGCCGCGCCGGCCGGTCCACGGGTCAGACGCCGTGACCGAGCCGACGCCGCGCGCCACCTCGCCGGAGGCACCTGCGAACCCCGGTATACCCGGTGTGAACGACGGCGCCGCCGGTCTTGGGCTTGCACGCAGGCTCGCGTCGCCGGTCGGCGTGCTGATCACGATCCCGGCGCTGGTCGTCGCGGTCGGCGTCGGCATCCTGCTGGTCGGCCGCGACGCGACGCGCACGGTGTCCGACGAGATGGCGCGGCGGCTGTTGACCGGCAACGCGACCAGCGTGCAGTCCGACGTCGCGTTCGCGCTCGACCAGGCCGGTCCGGTGCTCGAGCAGCTGCGCGCGCTCGCCGACCCGGCGCGGCCGGTCGACGACGCGCTGGTCCGGATCCACGACCTCGTCGTCGGCCGTCCCGGCGTCGCCTACGCGAGCGTGAGCTTCCCCGACGGAACGTTCCGCGGCGCCTACCTGGAGAGCGGCCGGGTCGACGTCCAGGAGAGCAAGCTCGGGTCGACCGGCACCGACGTCCGGCGCTACACCGTGGCATCCGGCGCGCTGACGCCGCTGCGCCGCCAGACCACCGACTACGATCCGCGGCAGCGCGGGTTCTACCGGCTCGCCGTCGCGACCCGTGCGCGGGCGTGGACCGATCCGTACACGTTCTTCGCCACCCACGAGACCGGGATCACCTGCACCGAGCCGGTCTACGAATCGCGCGACGGCGGCGGCGGGCTGCGCGCGGTGCTCACCGTCGACTTCGACGTCGGCGCGCTGTCGGCGTACGTCGCCCGGCCCGCGCTCGACCAGGCGCGCTCGCTGGTCTATACCCGCGACGGCACGATCCTCGCGTACCCGCTCGCGGCGGCGGCCGAGCGGCTCGCGCTGCCGGCAACCGATTCGCTGCTGCGCGCCGCCGACCTGCGCGATCCGGCGCTCGACGCGCTGCTCGTGGCCCCGCCGCCGACCGCGCTGCGGCTGTCCGAGCTGGCGGCGGCCGACGGCCGCTACCTCGCCGCGGTCGCGCCGATCGGCGGCCAGCGCGCCGGGGTCGCCGTGCCGCTCGACTGGTACGTCGCGACGCTGGTCCCGGTCCGCACGCTGCTCGGGCCGACCCACGCGCTCGAGCGCAAGAGCGCGATCGCCAGCGCCGGCGCGCTCGCGATCGCCGTCGGGCTCGCGATCATCCTGGCCTGGAACCTGGTCCGGATGCGGCGCCAGGTCGCGCGATCGCGCGCCGAGGCCCGCAGCGCCGAGGCCCGCGCCCGCGAGCTCGGCAGCTACCGGCTGGTCGCGCGGCTCGGCGCCGGCGGCATGGGCGAGGTCTGGCGCGCCGAGCACCGGCTGCTCGCCCGGTCCGCCGCGATCAAGCTGATCCGCCCCGAGGCGATGCACGATCCGCGCTCGGTCGAC
>DATAPF010000478.1:0-4283 GCA_036265355.1 Kofleriaceae bacterium
CCCGCGCTGCCGTCCGCGCCTCCGGGGGGAGCCGCGCACCCCGAGCCGTTCGACTCGCCGGTCCCCGGCGGCGTGCCGCCCGTCGTCGTCTCGCTGCCCGGCGTTGCGCCCGCCGCGCTGCCCGGATCGGTCGCCGCGATCGCGCTGCCACCCCCGACGATCGGGACCTCGTCCTTGTGGGCCACGACGATGATCGCGGCGATCGCCGTCGCGGCGATCACCAGCCCGGCGATGATGAACCCGGTCCTGCCGCGCCCCGGCTGGATCTGCCCGGCGGCCGAGCCGATCGTCGTCGGCGACGGCGTCGCGATGCTGCCCGGTGGCAGGCTCCCCGGCCGCAGGCTCCCCGGCCGCAGGCTGCCCGGCCGGACGCCCTGCATGCTCGGTGGGACCCCGGGCACGAGCCCCTGCGCGATCAGCGTCCCCGGGGCCGGCGTGAGCGGCGCCGGCGTCAACCGCCCCGACGGCAGCGGCGCGTTCGACGGCACCAGCTGGCGCTGCAGGAACGCGCCGACCCCGCCATGCGCCTCGACGTAGCCGACCGGGTCGGCCATCGCGCGCATGAACTCTTCCATCGTCGGGTAGCGCAGGTCGGCGCGCTTCTCGAGCGCCTTGAGCACCACGACCTCGACGTGCGCCGGCAGCATGCGGATCTGCGAGATCGGCACCGGCGGCCGGGTCAGGTGCTGGACCAGGATCTCGCCGTAGCCATCGCCCTGGAACGGCACCCGGCCGGTCAGCATCTCGTAGAGCACGATGCCCAGCGTATAGACGTCGGTCCGCCAGTCGACCTTGTCGTTGCGGCCCTCGCACTGCTCCGGCGACATGTAGGCCGGCGTCCCCATCACGATGCCGGTCCGCGTCCGGTGCGAGCCCACCGCGCCGCCGCTGGTCAGCTTCGCGATCCCGAAGTCGAGCAGCTTCACGAAGTCGCGCTCGCGCCCGCGCTGCGTCAGGATGATGTTGTCCGGCTTCAGATCGCGGTGGATGATCCCGCACTTGTGCGACGCGGCCAGTGCGTCCGCGACCTGCAGTGCGATCCCCAGCGCTCGCTCGGGCGCCAGCGGCGCCTCCGCCCGGATCATCTGAGACAGCGTCAGCCCCGCCAGGTACTCCATGATGAAGTACACCAGATGCTCGCGGCCGCCCCCCGGCTGGAGCACGCCGAAGTCGACGATGTCGACGATGTTCGGGTGGCCGATGTCGTTGACCGCCTTGGCTTCGTGGAAGAACCGGGCGGTGACCTCCTGGTCGGTCGAGAACTCCGGGTGCAGGACCTTCAGCGCGACCTTCTTGCCGATCGAAGGATGCTCGGCCAGGTACACTGAACCCATGCCCCCTTCGCCCAGCTTCTGGGTCACCAGGTAGTTGCCAATGGTCTGGCCGATGAGCAAGTCGGGCTGCGGGGGCCCTTGCAGGGGGTCCATGTAGTCTCCGCGACGTATCATCTTATCCTGACCGGGCTGGAATGTCGCGGCGCGCGGAAGCTCGTGTCATGATGGCGCCTCAATGCGCACCCCGGTGATCTGCGCTGCGCTGGTCACAGTTGCAACCTCGATCACCACATCGGTCACCACCTCGACCGCATCGGCCAGCGACCGTCCCGCCGTGGAGTCCAGGTCCGCCATCGTGCTCGACGCTGCCACCGGCGACGAGCTGTTCGCCAAGGACGCCGACGAGGTCCGCTCGATCGCATCCACCACCAAGATCTTCGTCGCGATGGCGGTCCGCAAGCGCCTCGATCTCGACGGCTGGACCGAGATCTCCAAGGTCGACGCTCACTACGCGGCCGGCGGCGCGCGCACCCGCCTCGACATCGGTCAAAAGTTCCGCAATAAAGACCTGTTACGCGCGATGCTCGTCGCGAGCGACAACCGCGCGCCGACCGCGCTCGGCCGGGCCGCGGGGCTGTCACCGGACGATCTGGTCGCCGCCATGAACGACGTCGCCAAGCACCTCCACCTCAAGCACACGAAGTTCACCGACCCGACCGGCCTGAACGGCAACGTGTCCACCGCGCGCGAGATGGCGATCGCGCTGCGCGCGGTGCTCACCGACGACGTGCTGCGCGCGATCATGCGCCAGGACTCCGCCGACGTGGTGTCCAAGGACCACTACGCACGGATCCACTACGGCACCACCAACCAGCCGCTCGTCGTCGGCAAGTGGAACGTGATCGGCGGCAAGACCGGCTACACCCACGCCGCCGGCTACTGCTTCGTCACCGGCGCGCGGTTCGACGATCGCGAGGTCGTCATGGCGTTCCTCGGCGCCAATGGCAAGCTCACCCGGTTCGCCGACTTCAACCGCGTCGCCGCGTGGCTCGACCGCCGCCGCGGCCCGTCGACCGCCGATGTCGCCGCCGACTCCCGCGACGACGACCGCTGATCGCTAGATCTCCACCGGCACGCCGTCGGACAGCTCGCGCCCGCCGCGCGCCGGTGCCACCCGGTACTGATACGCGTGCCGCCGCGAGCCGTGCCAGTACGCGCCTTCGATCGGCGAGATCACCAGCACCGCGACCGACGGATCCGCCTTGCCGCGCCCCCACAGCTTCCACGCCTCGCCGCCGACCCCCTCGAGCAGCGTGCGATCCCGCGCGAGCATCGCCTCGGCGTCGAACATCGCGCAGCTGCCGTCCGGCACCACCACCATCACCCGCGCCGCGCGCGACAGCGCGGCTCGCTGCCCGGCGTCGAGCGCTGCCGCGACGTACAGCGTCGTGTCGTCGCCGGTGCGCAGCAGCGCCATCGGCTGCCCGGCGATCCGATCGTCGTGGTCGCAGCGCAGCACCAGCACCGTCCGCGCCGCCTTCACCAGCTCGTGCAGCCGCTCGCGGTGCTGCTCGGGGCTCTGCATCTCGATCGTGGCCGTGCTCAGCCCCATGCACACAGCAGAAGCAAGCCACATGCCCTCGACCGCGGCGCCCACGCACGCCGGCACCGCCCCGGTCCGACGAGCCCGCCGGCGAGCCGCGACCCGCGCGCCCCCTGCACGACCGCGAGTCGCCTCGGGTCGCCGGGCCATGTCGCGCCTCGCCGTCCGCTTCCCGGGTACCGCGCTCGCGTCGCCCCGCTACGGCCGCCGCCTCCGGAGAGTGGCGCTTCCGCACGGTGTGCGCGTTTGCTCCGGGGCGCGCGGTGCCGTGGCATGCTCGCGCCGTGACCCTCCACCGGCGCGAGGTGCTCGCCACCTTCGGCGTCGCGTCCGCCTCCTCCCTGCTGTTCGCCCTCGGCTGCGGCGCGTCCGCGCGACCTGTGCGCCGCGCACCCCAGGTCAGCGGCGAGGTGCGCACCTGGCTCCACGACGCCGTCGCCCGGCTCGCCGCCACCTACCCGTTCGCCCACGCCCTCGCGGTGTCGCGCCGCCGCACCACCGCTGCGCGCGACGTCCTCGGGGCCGGCACCGCCCACCTGCACGCCGAGGGCGTCCTCCTCACCGCGCGCGACCGCGACGGCACCTGGCACGAGCACGCCATCGCCGAGCTCAGCCGCGACGCCATCGCCGCCGCCACCCGCGCCCTCGGCGCCGACCGCCCGCCCCGCCCGATCGACTTCGGCCCGCCGCCCGCCACGCCCGCCGAGCCGCCCACCCTCGACGACCGCGACCTCGGCGCGCGGCTCGACCTGCTGCTCCACGGCGACGCCGCCCTCGCCCGCCGCCTGGTCTACGCCGCCGCCGCCCTCGACATCGACGACGCCATCACCTGGTCCGTCGCTCCCGGCCGCGACCTCGAGCAGCGCCTCGTCCGCATCCGCCAGACCGCCGTGCGCGCCGCCTGGAACGGCACCCGCCCCGTCGTCCGCGCCGTCGAGCGCGCCTGGTCCGGCGGCCTCGACGACCAGCCGCTCACCCCCGGCGACCTGATCGCCACCAGCGAGGCCGCCCTCGAGGTCTTCACCCCGGGCGGCCTCGACGACGGCGAGCGACCCGTCGTCCTCGACCCCAGCGTCGTCGCCGTCCTCCTCGACGCCGCTGCGCGCGGCCTGCTCACCGCCGACGCCGCCCGCCGCCCCGAGGTCGCCCGCCGCCTTGCCGACCCCGCCCCGCTCGCCTCCCCCCTCGTCACCGTCATCGACGACCCCACCACCCCGGGCGCCTACGGCGGCTTCGCGTTCGACGACGAGGGCGAGCCCGCCGCCCCGCTCACGCTGCTCGACGCCGGCCGCATCGCCGCCCAGCTCTCCGACCGCGCCGCCGGCGCCCCCGGCCGCGGCCGCCGCCCCGGCCACCTCGGCCGCGTCACTCCCTCCCCCTCTCACCTCCGCCTCGTTCCCGGCCCC
>DATAPF010000479.1:0-13704 GCA_036265355.1 Kofleriaceae bacterium
CGCGTTAGCCGCGTCATGTTGCCAGCTGCGTCGTACTGATACTCCGTGCGCCGATTCAACGCGTCGGTCCGCGCGGTCAGCTGGCCATTGCTGTTCTCGTAACGCGTGACCTGCTGATCTGTGACACCTTCCGGGGACACATTCATCACCATATAGCCCGCAGTATCGAAGAACACGCTGCGCGTGGTGCCGCGCGGATCGGTGACTAGGGCCTGGGTCGTCACGCCCCCCTGCATGACGTACACATATCGGAACTCGCTGCCATCGGCCCGTAGCTGCCGGAACACCCGACCGTCGCTGCCGTACTGGTTCTGGACGACCAGCTTTCCATTGGCATCGTGGATCTCCGTGATGCGGTTGTTGGCGGTGTCCCAGGTGTAGTCGCGCCGCCCGCCCATCGGATCGATCACCTCCAGGAGCCGGCCGGCGCCATCATAGCTGTAAGTGACCTGGCGCCCGATGTTATCCGTGATAGCGCTGACCAGCCCGGCAGTGTTGTAGTTGAACGTCACAGTCCTGCCATTGGGGGAGATGATCTGTCTGATCGGCCCTGATGTTCCTCCCTGCCGGATGATCCTCGTGGCGTTGCCATTCGCGTCGCGCATTTCAGAAACCGGCGAAGTGTCCCCGAAGAACCACGTGCGGCCGTCACGAAAGCGCAAGTCCCAACCGCGGCGCGTCGGACTATACGAGACAATCGAGTGTGCCCACTGACCGGGTGCCGTGCTCTCCAACACCGCATCCGCGAAGCCGCTTCCCGCCGACTTCCTGACGTAGTGCACGCGGGTGTTGTTTGGCAGGATCAGATCGACCTCCTGATACTGGTTCTGCGAGAAGAAGTAGATGTCGTACTGATCGATCATGCCGATGCCAAAGGCTCGACGGTTTACATCCATGCTGTCGTAGGTGCGGGTGATGTCGATCGGCATGATGTCCGCCACCACCATATCGTGCTCGGTGTGATCGAACTGGCCCGTGACCAGGCTCACCGGATCCCCTGCGGAACCACCGCAATCGCATGGTGGCGGTCCATTGGGACCGGGTGTGTCACCACCGTTGAACATCGCGCCGGTGAGCTCGTGGATCACAACGCCATCGTCGGGGATCGCCTGGGTCGCGTCGTGGCTGATGGTCCCCAGGCCGTACACGAACCATCCGCGATCCTCTGGATCGTAGTTCCAGAACGTGCCGCGGGCGCCGGGCAGCTCATGCTTGAAGTTCGGGTAGAACAGCCGCGCGCCCGGCGCCGGCTTGCCGGTCACGCTCTGCAGCACGGCGCCGCCGGGCTGCACGGTGAAGTACACCGGCACGCCGAGATCCGGTACCGGGAACGGCGGGCGGTCCACGGGGATCGCCGTCATGTTGAGCTCGGTGACGATCTTCCCCTGCCGATCGCGGATCACCGTACCGGCCGGGATGTGGAGCTCCAGGCCGGGGATGCGGGGCGACGTCACGACCGTTTCCACCGTGGTCGGGGCGGAGATGTGCACGGTGCCGGCCGGATCGAGCCGCGGCATCCAGATCACGTACGGCAGGACGGTGGTCGTCCCCGGCTCGAGATCGACGCGAGCGGCGTAGTAGCCGTAGTGCGCATCCGGGCGGTTGGCGGTCTCGCCGTCGATCTCCAGCTTGACGGAGCCGGCAGGGACACCCTGTAGCAGGAACCGCCCGGTGACGTCGCTGCGGATCTCATGATCGGCGATGCGCAACGTCACTCCGGGCACCGCCCGGCCGTTCATGCCGAGCACCTGTCCGCTCAGCGCTGTGGTGCCGTCGGGCCCCTGCAGCGGCGGCAGCGCCTGCAGCGGACTGGGTTCGCGATCGGCGCGCCACCGACCATGGAAATGCTCGGGGCCCGGCTGCCAGTCCTCCGGATCTCGGCCCACGTTCGCCTGCTGCACGGCCAGCTGCTCCACGGGGCCGAGCTGCCGGAGCTGTGCGTCGGCGTCGATGGCCGCTTGCGCGGCGGCTCCGGACGGTGACCCGGCGGTGTCTGGAGCTGCACCCGGGAGGTCAGTCGCCACGATCGCTGCGGTCCCGGCTGGCTTGGCCGCGGTGTCGAAGCCGATCGCGGCGAGCGGCAGCGGCCGTTGCGCGCCGTCCGTTGCGCCCTGGATGAACAGGGTATAGCGACTGGCCGGCAACAGCTCCTTGTCGGGCCAGACGAACACTACCCTGCCCCGCTGGAGGGGCACGAGGTGGACCGGCTCGGCGCCGGCGGGGCCGACCAGCGTGATGTCCCGGGTGTTCAGGCTTGCCTCGGCCATGTGCTTGTTGAACTGCACCATCAGTGGATTCCGGCCCGACACGCCCGTGGCCTCCGCCGCCGGCGTGGTGCTCTCGATGGCCGGTGGTTGCGAACCATCGAAATCCTGCGATGCAGGATCTGCACTAGGTTGTGCGCGGGGGGCGTCGGTGGCCGTGAACAGTCCACCGCAGACCAGGGCGACCGCGACTCCGATCGGTGGCGCGATACGTGACGAGATACGCTTTGACATGAAGACTTTCTTGCTCGCCGCAAATGCTGCGCTCATGGGTGATTCACTGGACAGCCAGGTTGAAGCTGCCACTGTCGAGGCCGGTCGGACCGACGAAGATCGAGTAGTTGCCAGTCTCCGGTAGGGTCACGGTCAATGTGGCCCCACTCGCGGTCGTCGCAACCGATCCCGCGACGATCGGGAAGATCACGTCACTCGGCTTGAACACCGAGATCGACGTGCTATGGTTCGAGGCTGGGTTCCCATCGTCGAGCGCATTGCCCGTGATGATCACTCTGACCGTTTGTCCCGCGGTGCCCGCGAAGCTGTAGCGCGCATTCTGTCCCGGGCGCGAGATCGTCACGCCGATCGGTCCGCCGCCGATCGTCAGAGTGCCGGTGACGTCGTTGTTCAGCATCGCGGTGAAGCTAGCGGCGCTCATGCCGGTGGGATCGAAATCGAGGACGTAGTTGCCTGTCGTCGGGAAGTTCTGCGGGCCAAAGTCACAACTATCGGCCGCAGTGACCATGCACTGTGCGAGGAACGTCCCATCGAGTTTTCTCAGGAACCCGTTCAGGAACGCTCCGGCGCTCGGCGTGAGAGTCGCGCTGGAAAACACCAGCCCGTAGCCCTTGCCCGCCTCGGCCGCGAACGTGTAGCGCGCGTTGCGGCCCGCGCTCAGGTCCAGCGATATGCTCGTATCCAGCGCCAGCGTGCCGGTGATGTACGACTTCAGCTGTGTGTTGATGGTGCCGGCATCGAGACCTGCCGGATCGATCACGAGCGTGTAGCTACCGGCATCGGGGAGCCGCAGGTCCACCGGCAACGCGGACGTGACGGTGTTGATCGCACCGCTGAATAGCTCCGCGCCGCTCGGCCTGAGCACCGTGAGCAGCGTGGAGTTGTTCGTGCTCGAGTTGCCGTCGTCCAGTGTGTTGCCCGTGAAAACCAGGGTGACCAACTGTCCTGCCGCGCCGACAAAGCTGTAGCGCGCGTTCTGTCCCGGGCGTGCGATCGTCACGGTCGTCGGATCACTGTCAAGGGGGACCGTCCCGGTGGCGTCCGTACTGAGTACCGCGGTAAAGGTCGCCGCGGTCATCCCGCCCGGATCGAAATCGAACAGGTACGTCCCGATGGTCGCGAAGTTTGCTGGAGGAAACGTGCAACTCCCGCTCGAAAACATCGAGCAGTTGCTCACGAGGGTGCCGTCGGCTTTGCGTAGAACGACCGTCACGGCTCCGCTGCTTGGCGTGAACGCCAACCCGGTGAGTGCCAGGCCGTAGCCGGTGTTCGCCTGTGCGGTGAAGCTGAGCCGAGCGTTCTGCCCCGCACTCAAGCTGACGGGTGTGCTGCCGTCTACCGTCAATGGGCCGGTAACGTAGGACTTCACCTGCGCCTGGATGGTGCCGACGTCGAGGCCTGCGGGATCGATCGAGAGCGAATAATTGCCGGTCTCGGGCAGTACCAGGTCCACCGGCAATGCGGACGTGACCGTGTTGATCGCGCCGCTGTAGATCGCGCTGCCGCTCGGCCTGGACACGGTGAGCAGCGTGGAGTTGTTCGTGCTCGGGTTGCCGTCGTCGAGCGTGTTGCCCGTGAGGACCAGGGTGACGAGCTGTCCAGCTGTGCCGGCGAAGCTGTAGCGCGCGTTCTGTCCGGGGCGCACGATCGTCACGGGCGTCGGACCGCTGTCGATCGGGATTGTCCCCATGACGTCCGTGCTCAACACTGCGGTGAAGCTCGCGGCATTGAGGCCGCTGGGATCGACATCGAGCAGGTAGGTTCCTGTGGTCGGGAAGTTGCCTGGAGAGAACATGCAGCTCCCGCTCGCGCTGAACGGGCAGCTGGTGACGAGCGCGCCGTTGGCCTTGCGCAGTAGGACCTGCAGCGACCCACGGGCCGGTGTGAACGTCAGCCCGGTGAGTGCCAGGCCGTAGCCGGTGTTCGCCTGCGCGGTGAAGCTGAAGCGCCCGTTCTGCCCCGCACTCAGGCTGACCGGGGTGCTGCCGTCCATTGTTAGCGGACCGGTGACGTAGGACCTGAGCTGTGCGTTGATCGTGCCGAAGTCCAGTCCGCTCGGATCCAGTGTGACCACATAGATACCGTCCGTTGGCAGCGCCATGTCCAGTGCCAACGACGACGTGGCTGTCGCGATCGCGGTGCTTGCGATCATATCGTGAAACGAGGACACCGAGATCGCGGTGCTGTTGTTCGTGCTCGGATTGCCATCATCGATCGCGTTGCCGGTGAGGACCAGCGTGACGAGTTGCCCCGCGGTGCCGCTGAAGGTGTACCGGGCGTTCTGGCCGGCCCGCACGGTGGTGATCGGCGCGGGATCTCCGTCGATCGCGATCGTGCCGGTGACGTCGGCGATCAGGCTGATCTGGACCGTGCCGTGGTCGGAGGCGCCTGGACCGAGGATGACGCTGTAGGTACCATTGAACACGAGCAGCTTGGTGAAGTCTGTAATCCCGCTGTTGGTCAATGACAGGGTCTCGATCTTGATGCCATCGGAGTTGTAGACATCCGCGGTCACCGCGGAGGCGAAGTTGCCACCCTGGGTGAGCAGGTGCAGCCCCTGGTTCGCAGCGCCGGTGAACACCAGCACCGCCTTCTTGCCAGCGCCGGTGGTCGTCACGGTCAGCGGCGGACCGTTGACCGACAGCCGGCCAGTGAACTCGACGTTGCCTGCGCTGACTGCGGCCGGCACCGCGAAGAACTCCGTCGCGCTCACGGCCGTGCCGAACTGCGTGCTCAGCGTGATCGGTCCGGAGGCAGTGGCGGACGGCACGATGAGCTTGAGCTGAGTCTGCGTCGGGCCCGCAGCGTCCGCGACCACGACCGCAGGCATCCCGCCGATCTCGACCGAGTCGTCCCGGGCGTTGCTCTGGAAGTTGGCCCCGGACAGGGTGACCGTGCTGCCCACCGCGGCCACCGTCGGCGTGAACGCGACGATCACCGGCGCCGACGACGCACCGCTCACGACAAAGTCGGTGGCACTGATCGCATTGCCCAGCGCGTTGCTGACCGCGATCTTGCCGGAGGTTGCTCCGACGGGGACGACCACACCGAGCGTCGTCGCGCTCGCGCTGTTGACCGGCGCAGCCGTGCCATTGAAGGTCACCGTGTTGCTGGCGGCAACCGGATCGAAGCCAGAGCCATAGATGGTGACCGGCGCGCCGATCGGGCCGGTGTGCGGAGCGAAGTCGACCACGCTGAGCGCATCACCGGCCAGACGGCGGATCGCCGTGATGTTCCCAACCGGATCATAACTGTACTGGACGCCCGTTCCATCCGCGGCTGCGGCCTGGACAAGCCGACCGAGCGGGTCGTAGTAGTAATGGATCTTGCCGGTGCTGACACTGCTGGTGCTCTGCGCCTGTGTCGGTTCGCTGGCGCAGCCAACCACTGTCGTCAGGCTGAACACGAGCGCGAATGTGACGTGGCGCTGGGCAGTGATCGCGTAATTCATGGTTCCCCCGGGAGCGCGGCGGTCGCGGTCCTCGTGCGGCGCGGCAGCCGCCGCAACGCGAAACGCGAGTCAGCGTGAGCTGGCGCGCGACTCGATGAGCTCGTTCGTTGCGAGTCCCATCTTCTCTTCGTAACTCTTGTCATCCGAGAAACCATCTTCCGTACCCTTTCCATGCAAGAGCACGCGTCTGTCACCCGGGCGCTCGTGCGCCCGACGTGGCCGTCGCATGTGCTGCGCGGCATCGATGACCACGCACATCGCTTCTACGCCGGATCGGTCGTGAGCCGACCGCGCTCATGTCGATTTGACGGGTCTGGTGCGTTTTCGCCAAAAACCGTCAGCGCTGGTGGCGAGCCCTCCTGTCATCGATCGCGCGGCCAAGCCTCGGCCTGGGTCTCGATCGAGGGAACGCGCCTGGAGCTGACCGCCGAGCCGACAAGAAGCCGCGGATCGGCAGCGGTCGCGCCGTCCCGCGAGGCTTTCATGCCCCGGCGCGCGGCAACCTCGTGATCGCAAGTGACGGCCTGTTCGGCCACGCGACCCTGGACGACGCCGCGTGCGTCGTGCTCGTGGATCCCGGTCGATCAGCGACCGACCGCCCTCGTGCAGCTCGTGGAGCAGCGGCATCGCGCATTGCCGGACGACGTTGCCATCAGCGTTGCGCAGCTCAGCGGGTAGGACCGCGGCTTCGAGCGGTTCGAGCCCGGGCTCGGCTTCGGCTCGGCATCCTTGATGCTTGCTTGGGTCCGGCGGGGGCGCCGGGGTCGGGAACTGCTTGCCATGGCAGCGAGCGACAAACCTGGCCCGCCGCACGCGCGCTGCTGTACTGCTGCTGGAACATCCGCCGAGCGCCGCCACCGAAGCTGATCTGCATCGCCGGCGACTCCAGGATGCCGTCCGTGATGATCACATCCCGGAACGGAATGAGCACGGCGTGCACGTACGTCGGGGCGAATGGAAACAGCTCCGCGAATGGCGTGTAGATACCCAGGACGGCGTAGACGTCCTTGCTCATGAAGATCGAGTGCTTCTGGAGGTGCTTGAAGATGATGAATTGACCGCTGATCCGGTGCCTCCACGATGCAATCAGGTCACGCTCCGCGTCTCCGAGATCGGAGGCCCCCTCCGCCAGGAACCGTTCGCGAAGCGCGTCGTCGGCCCAGACCACCTTCCTGATCTGGTTGGCGAGCGCCATATCGATCGGCTGTCCGGGCGCGGGGCGAGGAAAGGCAGCGACGACACGCCGCTGCTCGTTCACCCATGCGAGCAATGCCCCCCACGCACGGTAGAACAACGCGGCGTCTGCCGGTGGTAAGAGCATGCCTCTCCGTTGCAAGGTTTCGTCCAGCAAGCGAGCTTGCCTGGGCGTGATCCAGGCAACGTCCTATGGCTTCCGATTCCGCGGAATCGCCCTAGTACACGGTGTCGCCGACGAAGATCGTGCCGCGGATCGAGCCCTCGGGGCCGACGAACTGGACGACGCGGCGATCGCGCGCCGGGACCTCGAGCAGCTGGAACGGCCGGGTCATCGGCTGGCCGTGGGCATCGTGGAACGAGCCGATCGCCATGATCTGGCCCGGGCGATCGGCGGCGTTGACCAGGTAGGCCTGGACCACGACCTTGCCGTGGTCGTCGAAGCTGTGCAGGTCGGAGATGTGAGCGCGCGGCGGGGAGTCGGGGACCAGGGCGCCCTTGACCTTGATCCGGGCGGCGCCTGCGGTCGGCCGGGCGAGGCGCTCGGTGTCGACCAGGGCGAACGTCCGGGCCTCGCGGGGCGGGATCCACAGCGACTGCGCCTTGAGCTCGCCGACGGTGGCACCCGCGGCGTCGGTGAGCTCGCCGCCCAGGGTGACGTAGGCGCCATCGGCGGCGGTGTTCTCGGCGTCGACCAGGACGAAGCTCGCGTTGCTGGCGAACGGGCCGCCGCCGACGGTGTCGGTGCGCAGGCGCGCGTCGGGCGAGACGCGGATCGCATCGAGATCGAGGTTGCGCGCCGGCTTGCTGTGGCTGCAACCGGCGAGCCCCGGGGCCGCCCCGAGCGCGGCGCCCAGGCCGACGACGGCCAGCAAGGCGGCGGTGGTTCGGCCCGGCATCGCCCTCAGGTATCCCATGGGAACCCCCGAAGGCCAACCGGGCGGCTTCGAGCTCAGGCGGCCGTGCGGCCGCCGCCCACCCCGACGCCGCGGCCCGGCCCCGGCTCGTGCACCCGCAGCACCTCCTGGACCTTGGGGGACAGCTCCAGCGCGGCGTCGTCGGGGGTGATCCCGTTCTGCTTCATCACCTGGGCGATCGCGGTGGCGAGCGTGGTGACGCGCTCCTCCGCCGAGGCGCGCTTGTCGATGATGATCCGGTAGTCCCCCTTCACGCGGCACAGACCCCCGTGCACGACGCTGGTCTGGAGCGGTTCGTAGCTGACGCGAACCTTGAGCTTCTCGGCAGCGGCCTCGAGGAACTCGAGCACGACTTCAGGCTTCATGGCCAACCCACAGTACCAAGATCGATCGCGGGCGCAACCTTTGTGTCCGCGTCCCGGACGAATCGTCCTCGGAGGAGATCTCTCGGCGGACCCCGTGCGCCCGTCTCACGGGATCGGCCGCCCGGGGATCGGCTGCACCCCGAGAGCGAGCGGAGACCTACATGATGGGAAGTATGACGCGAAACGCGGCACCGCCGAGATCGGATCGCTCGACGCGGATCTCGCCCCGGTGCTGCTCGACGATGTTGCGGACGATCGGCAGGCCCAGGCCGGTGCCCTTGCCGTCGGACTTGGTGGTGTAGAACGGCTCGAAGATCTTGTCGCGATCCTCGTCGCCGACCCCGGGGCCCGAGTCGGCGACCTCGAGCAGGACGGTCGACGGGCTGTCGACCTGGGCCCGGACCCGGACCTGGCCGCCGTTCTCGATCGCGTGGACGGCGTTGGTGATCAGGTTGATCAGGACCTGCTCGAGCTGACCGCTGACCGCCCGGACCACCGGCAGCTCGGGATCGACCTCGACCGCGAGGGTGATGCCCCCGCGCTCGACCAGGTGCTCGCAGATCGACACCGACTGGCGGACCACCCCGGCGAGATCGACCGGCTCCTGATCGCGCCCCGAGGGCCGGGCGTACTGCACCAGATCGCGCGAGAATCGCAGGATGCGCTGGGCGCTGGCGCCGATCCGGCGCAGCTTCTCGAGATCGGGCTCCTCGGCGCCCTTGGCCGCGAGCTTGCGCACCAGGTACTCGGCGTAGACCGTGATGGAGGTCAGCGGGTTGTTGAGCTCGTGGACGACGCCGGCGGCGAGCTGGCCGAGGGTGGCGAGCCGCTCGGAGCGGATCACCTGCTGCTGGAGCGCCTCGATCTGGGACATGTCCTGGCCGATCGCGACGACGGCCTCGATCGGGCCGCCGGTGGCGCCGGCCCGGCCGACCGGGGCGACGCTCCACACGGTCGGGACGGTGCCGTGGCGGCGGGTCGCCAGCGCGACCGTGACGGCGGCGTGGTGCTGGCCGATCATCGCCGCGGCGAACACCGACGTCAGGTACTGGCGCTGGTCGGGGGTGAGGAAGTCGCGGATGTCGCGGCCGAGCAGGCGGTCGCGCCGCATGCCGGTGAGCTCGAGCAGGGCGCGGTTGCACGCGGTGATCCGCCAGCCGCGGTCGACGCCGAGGATCAGGGCGCTGGCGTTCTCGAGCAGGCGGGCCTGGTAGTCGCGCAGGCCGAGGGCGTCGTCGACCAGCCGCAGCGTGCGCAGCCCGGTCGCGAGGTGGGCGGCGAACGCCTGGACCCGCGGCTCGTCCCCGGCGCGGGCGTCGGCGTTGGGGGCGTAGCCGACGTCGAGCGCGCCGTACAGCTCGCCGCCGGCCGCGAGCGGGATCGCGACGCCGGTGGCGATCCCGGTGAACGGCGAGTCCCAGCGATCGCGCACGATCAGCCGGGCGCTGGCCGCGACCGCCGCCTTGAGCCGGGCGCGCGCGAGCTGGGCCTCGGTGATGGTGATCGGCTCGGCCGGCGCGGTCGGCCGCAGCGGGGCGCCGCGCACGTAGCCGTGCGCCGGCTCGCCGGTGCGCACGTCGAGCACCCGCACGCACAGCGCACGACCGGGCAACAGGCGGGTCAGGATGTCGAGCGCGCGGTTGACCAGCACCGGCTCGGAGCCGGCGGTGCCGAGCTCGGTCGCCAGCTCGCGTAGCGCGGCGAGCTCGGCCTCGGCGGTCGGCGGCGCGAACGTCACGCCTTGTCCTCGCGCTCGTCGAGGTCGCGCAGGTCGGCGGGCGTCGGCACGAGCTGCGACAGCGGTCCGGGCGGCGGGCCGGTGGGCGCGAGGAACTCGCCGGTGGGCTCCTCGGACACCGCGATCGCCGGATCGCTCTCGGGCGCCGCCCGGTGGAGGTCGAGCATCCGCGCGCCACCGACGTAGTCGATGGTCTCGTACTTGGTGATCCGGCCGATCCGCTTGACGATGCTGGCCATCCGCTCGGCCTCGGACAGGATCACCGACACCGGGCGCAGGTACGGCGCGTCGGCGGGGGCCTGGCGCTGGATCATCCCCCCCGACCAGATGATCGAGGTCAGCGGCTGGTTGAGCTCGTGCGCGGCGGCGCCGGCGAGCTCGGCGACCAGCGCCTGCTTCTCCGACAGCTGGAGCTTCTGCTGGGCGTCGAGCAGGCGCTGCTCCATGCGGATCCGCTCGCGCAGGTCGGTGAGGATGCCGACCGTGGCGACCTCGCGATCGCGTTCGTACAGGGTCGACGCGGTCATGCTGACCGGGACGACCTCGCCGCCGGTGGTCCGGACCTCGCGGCGGGTCTGCTCGAGCCGGCCGACGCCGCCGTACGAGGTCGAGCGCAGCATCCGCATGATCTGCTTCGCGCCGCCGTCCTCGTACAGCTCCCACACCGGGACCTTGCCGATCACGTCGCGCGCGCGGTAGCCGAACAGCCGCTCGGCGCCCTGGTTGAACAGGATGATGTTGCCGCGCAGGTCGGCGGCGATGATCGCGTCGACCGCGGAGTCGATCAGCCGCTCGAGGAACTCCTTGGTCGACCGCAGCTCCTGCTCGAGGCCGCGCTCGGCGGTGACGTCGCGGAGCTGCAGGATCACCGCGCCGCTGCCGGCGAGCACCGTCGAGGTCGACACCGAGACCCAGACCGGCGCCCCCGAGGTGGTCGACAGCTGGAGATCGAAGGCCTCGACGTTGGCCCCGGCGAGCACGCGCGACACGGTATCCGAGATCTGGGAGCGATGGTCGGCGCCGACCATGTCGACCAGCTCGCCGCCGACCAGGCCGTCGCGGGCGAACCCGGTCAGCCGCTCGGCGGCGCGGTTGACGAACAGGATCCGGCCGGCGTCGTCGAGCACGACCACGCCGTCGGAGCCGGCCTCGAAGTGCTCCTTGAGCGAGTCGATGCCGCGCAGCCGGCGCTCGGCCTCGTAGCGCGCGCGGGAGATCCGGTGGGTCTGGTCGCGCAGGCTCTCGAGCACGGCGCCGTGGCGCAGGTGGGCGGCGGTGATGCTCGCGATCAGCTTGCCGAGCTCGCTGCCCTTGGGGCCGACGTGCTGGACGCCGGGGAACCGCTTGCGGAGCAGGATCGCGCCGAGCGCGCGGCCGCGCCACTGCACGGGGAACACCGCGATGCCGCGCACGCCGCGGGTCAACAGACCCTCGGCGATCGACGCGGTCAGCGGGTGGCGGGTGACGTCGTCGATCAGGACCGGCGCCAGCGTCCGGATCGACTCGGCGACCTCGGGGTACCCGGCGATCGCCAGGGTGAAGCGCTGCAGCGGCTCGGCGTCGCTGGCCGCGATCACGAACGCGTGATCCGAGCCGTCGATGTGCGCGATCAGCGATGCGCGCTCGAAGCCGAGCACGTTCGCGGTGATCTTCAGCACCTGGATCAGCGCCTCGGCGTCGTCGCCGTCGGCGGTCAGCACCTCGTTGATCCGCGCCAGGGTCTGGGCCGCGATCGCGTCGCGCCGGCCGAGCCGGCACAGGTTGCGGCAGCGCGCCGCGAGCAGCTGGGGCGGGACCGGGGTCCGCACGACGTCGGTCGCCCCCGCCGCCAGCGCCTCGGCGACCGCGGTCGGCGGGATCGCCGGGACCACCGCGAGGATCGGGATCTCGGCCAGCGCCGGGAAGTCGCGGGCCTCCGACACCAGCTGCGCGGCCTCGCTGCCGACCATGATCAGCAGCGCCGGCAGGCCGTGCGCCATCGGCAGGTAGGTCTCGGCCACCGCGGTGACACCACTGCCGGCGAGCTGCTCGACCAGGCGAACCCGGTCGGCCTCGCTCCCCCCCAGGACGACGATCGATGGCGGATCCACGACGGCTCACCGTACCACGGGGCTGCGGGGAGTGAACCGGGCTCGGGGCAGCTCAGCCGGCGTCCGTGGACCCGCCGGCCGCGGATGCCGCCTCGAACGCCGCCAGGGCCGCGGCGAACACCCGCTTGACCGGCACACCGCACCGGCGCGCGGCGGCGGCGCACGCCTCGAACTCGGGTGCGGCATTCCACACCGCGTCGCCCTGGGCGGCGACCTTGACGGGGATCAGGCCGTAGGGCGTCGCGACCTCGCGCGTGGTCCGCGCCAGCACGATGCGCTCGCGGGCGGCGAACCGGACGCCGATCGTCGTGGTCTCGCGCAGGATCGCCTGGGCGACCGCGTCGCGGGTCGGGTCGGTGGCGAGCGCGGAGACCATCAGCGCCGGGCGGCCCTTCTTCATCGTGATCGGCGTCCACCACACGTCGAGCGCGCCGGCGGCGAACACCGCGTCGCTCGCCGGGCCGCACAGCTCGGGGCTCATGTCGTCGAGGTTGGCGTCGATCTGCCAGACCCGCTCGGGGTCGACCGCGGTGGTGGCGGCCGCGCCGGCTGGGTCGACGGCGATCACGCGCAGCGCGTTGGGGCGGTCGGGGAGCGCGGCGTCGCCGGCGCCCCAGCCGATCGCGACCGGACGGCCGGCGGGCGCGGCGGTCCACCGCGTGACCGTCGCGGCGAGGATGGCGGCGCCGGTCGGGGTGCACAGCTCGCGCGCGACGCCGCCGTCGAGCATGACGCCGCCGCCATCGCGCAGGATCTCGAGCGCCGCCGGCGCCGGCACCGGGAGCACGCCGTGCGCGCAGGTCAGCGTGCCGTGGCCCATCGCGACGCCGGTGCAGCTCACCGCCACCGGGCCGAGCCAGTCGAGCGCCGCGGCGGTGCCGACCACGTCGACCACCGAGTCGATCGCGCCGACCTCGTGGAACGCGACGTCGTCGACGGTGCTGGCGTGCATCCGGGCCTCGGCCCGGGCGATCCGGTCGAAGATGTCGAGCGCGCGGTGCCGGGTGCCCGGCGTGAGCTCGGCGGCGGCGATCCGGGCGCGGATCGCCGCGTAGTGGACATGGGCGCGGTCGGCGTGGCCGTGCGCGTGGCCGTGGTCCGCGTGCGCGTGGCCGTGCCCCGCGTGTGGGTGGCCGTGGTCGTGATCGCCGTGCCCGTGATCGCCGTGCCCGTGATCATGGGTGCCAGGACCATGCCGGTGCGCGGCCTCGGTGTGACCGCCGTGACCGGGCGCGTGGCTGTGATCGTGGCTGTGGTCGTGGCTGTGGTCGTGGTCGTGCGCGTGGCCCGGATCGGCGTGGCGGTGCGACGGCAGCGCGGTGAGCTCGCCGGCGGTGTCGACCTTGACGTCGACCGCCGCGATCCCGTGGGTGACCACGCGCGCGACCTGCAGCCGCCGGCGGCCCGCGCCGATCGCGTCGAGCGCGTGGCCGATCACGTCGACCGGGACC
>DATAPF010000480.1:0-7937 GCA_036265355.1 Kofleriaceae bacterium
ATCGCTGGGCTCGTTAGTAACGCGCGCTTGACTAGCCATGCCGGCTGATAAAGCGGCGGTGACCAAGCGGAGCGTTAGGTACGTAGCCTTTACTAGCTACCAACGTTAGTCAAGGGTACTTTACTAGCGAGGCATGCGCCCGGGGGTAGCATCCGCGCACGCTGTCGCCTTGTACGCCGCAACCTGCTGCCAGCAAAGAGAAATATCCGGACAACGACTTGCGCCGACTCTTGGTCTCCGGAGAACCGGAGCGCGCGCTCCGGAGAACGCTCCGGAGAGCGGTTGGTGCAGCGGAGCGAGTGCCGAGCCCGGTCGCAAGCGCCGCGAGCAACACGGCCTGGCGGATGCGGACACGCGTGCGCACCTGTGGCCTCGGATGCAACATCCGCGCGTGACTGCGCTGCGATATCGCGACGATGGGCGCGGGCACGTGGTTTGCGCGCAGCCGCCGCATGCAACGTTTCACGAAGCCACGATGGCTGGCGGTGCTGTCGGTCACGACGGCACTCGCGGGCTGCAATGCGCTCCCCGGTCCCGGGCCCCAGGCGGAGAGCCCCGAAGAGATCGCGCCGGAAGCATCCACCGCGTCGGCCACCGAGGCCCGCGGCGCCGCACTGGAGCAGGCAGACGCCACCGATGCCGAGCTCGCCGATGACGAGCTCGCCGATGCCGACGCCGAGGGAGCGCGCGCCGATGTCGACACGGCCGACGAGGACGACGCCGTGGACGAGCCGGAGGTCGATCCCGCGCTCGAGCTGGCGGCCGACCAGGCGGACGAGCTGGCCGCCGAGCCCGCTGACGAGGCAGCCAACGAGGCCGCCAACGACGGCACGCCGGAGCTCGACGACGAGGCCTGGCTCGACAGCGAGGAGGCTCCGGACTCCGATACCGAGGTCGCGACGACCGCAGCCTCGGGAGCGGGCGATGCGGCGGCACTGCAGGACGCGCTCGCCAAGCTACCGACGCCGATCCGCTTCGTGCTGATCCTCGTGAAGGAGAACCACACGTTCGACAACTACTTCACGGGCTTCCCCGACGCGGCGTCGAGCACCCATGCGTTCAAGTTCGACCCGAAGACCAAGCGCCGGGTGCGGATCCTGCGGCCGATCGCTCCGCCCGACCAGCTACCGACCGGGCCGGGCCACACGCACGCCAAGGCGCTGGCCGCCTATCGCAACGGCCACATGGACGGGTTCAGCGTCAATCCAGGCAAGACGCCCTATATCCGCTACACGAAGCAGCAGATTCCGTCGTACTGGAAGTATGCGAGTGAATTCGTGCTCGCCGATCACATGTTCTCCACGACGCTCGGTCCGAGCTCGCCGGGCCACGAGGTGTTCTGGTTCGGGCGCTCGACCACGCTCGACAATCCCAGGTGCAATCTGCCCGGCGGGAAGGGCTGCGGATCGGGTTGTCTGGGCTCGCACCTGAGCGCGACGACGTTCAATCCGACGACCGGCACGACCCGCACGGTCAAGCCGTGCTTCGATCTCCCGTCGCTGCCCGATCACCTGCCGGCCGGGTTCACGTGGTTCGACTACGGCGGCCAGCACGCGAAGCAGATCAAGTCGCAGGCCCATGTCTCGCCGCGCGAGCACTACGGCTCGACGGCGCAGCTGCTGCGCGACCTGCGCGCCGGCAAGCTCCATAATCTGATGATCGCGCACGTCACCGGCGACGTGTCGGAGCACCCCAAGGAGGGCCCGTGCAAGGGCGAGCGGTTCACGGTCGAAGCTGTCAACGCCGCGATGCAGCTGCCGCAGTGGAAGCACATGGCGATCGTCGTGACCTGGGACGACTGGGGCGGCTTCTACGACCACGTCAAGCCGCCGGTGCGCAAGGCGCGCAACGGCAAGCGGTTCGGCAGCGGATTCCGCCTGCCGCTGATCGTGATCTCGCCGTTCGCGAAGCACGGCGTCGTGCTGCATCATCAGACCGAGCAGGCCAGCGTGCCGCGGCTGGTCGAGGAGCTGTGGGGGATGAAGTTCATGACGGCGCGCAACGCGCACGCGCGCGACGGCATCGCCGGCAGCTTGCTCGGAGCGTTCGACTTCGCGCAGAAGCCTCGGGCGCCGCTGCTCCTCGCGCGACGCAGCTGTCCGGGCGACTAGACGCGACCTGCGAGCGCGACGAGCCGGGCGAGCCCGGTGGCGAGCGCGGCGAGCAGCGGAGCGTCGGCGACCTCGCCGTGCGGGTCGAGCCGGGCGCGCGAGAACGCGTGGGCGCCGCCGTCGACCAGGCGCAGGTTCATGGTGCGCAGCACCTCGGAGAACTGGGCGTGGGCGTGGGCGGCGCCGCCCGGAGACGCGCTGACCAGCAGCACCGGCAGGCCGATCGGCTCGGTCGCCGAGACCAGCCAGTCGAGCGCGTTCTTGAGCGCGCCCGGCATGCCGTGGGCGTACTCGGGGGTCGTGAGGATCAGGCCGGCGCTCGCGCCGATCGCCGCCCGGAGCGCCGCGACCGCCGGCGGCAGCGGCTCGACGTCGAGGTCCGGACTGAAGTGCGGCAGCGCGGCCAGGCCGTCGTAGATCTCGACGAGGACACCCGGCGGGGCGAGGCGCGCGGCGGCGCGCGCCAGCGCGGCGGTGGACGAGGTGGTCCGGATGCTGCCGGCGATCGCGAGGAGCTTCATGACACGGGAGGTGTCGACGGCGCCGCGCGTGACAGGGATCCGCGCGCACGACGAATCACGGCCCACCGGAGGGCGGGCCGTGGCGACGGCAGGCCCGGACGACCTGGACCGTCCGGGCGGGCTCAGGTCGCTACGGGGAGGTGCACACGGCGTCGAACGCGCGCAGGCTCGTCGCCGGGGCCACGATGGTCGAGACCACGCGGCTCGGTTCGGCGACCGGCTGCGAGGCGTTGATCATCATCGGGTTGGCGCCGGTCAGCACGGTCACGCTGGCGTCGATGCCGTTGCGGTCGCAGGTGAACTGGCCGGCGACGTGGACGTTGATCGTGATCATGGTGTTGACCGGAGCGTTCGCGGCCAGCGAGATCGGGATCGACAGCGTCGAGCTCGAGAACTGCGGCTGGGCCGCGATCACGAGCGGCTTGCCCAGCGTGACGCCGACGCCGGCGCTGGTCGCCGTGACGGTCACGTTCTCCGCCGCGATGATGCCGTTGTTGGCCAGGGTCAGGCGCAGCGTGCCCGACTCGCCGGGGTCGAGGATGCCGTCGTGATCGCCGCGCGGGCCGTCGTCGGTGACGGTGAGGCCGCCGGCGGACAGCTTGGCGGCCAAGGTGCCGCTCTCGACCACGCCGGCGTTGGCCGCCGAGGCCTTGTCGGGCGAGATCGCACACGAGCCGATGCCGCGGCTGGCAAACGCCCCGGCCATCACGAGCATGTCATCGCTGTCCATCGCGCCCGCGGCGATCAGGATCGCATCGCGCTGCTCGGTGAACGACGGGTTGCGCGGCGAGATCAGGAAGCCGGCCACGATGTAGTCGGCCATCCGGCGGCGGGCGACCTCGACGCCGTGCGCGTCGGCGACCACGTTGAACGCCTCCCACATCATGGCCGCCCAGATCTCACCGGTGTTGTGGACCTCGCTGTTGTTGGTGCCGTCACCGGGGAAGCCGGGCGTGTTGGTCGGGAGCGCGACGCCATTGCTGATGTGGCGGAAGCTGAGGTCGTTCTTCGTGTGATCGCGGCTGTACGGGTACCTCCGGATGCCGAAGTACGCGAAGTTGGGGGTCACGCCATCGGCGAGCGCGTAGTAGCCCTCGGCGTAGACGCCATCGCGGTTGTCGCCCTCGCGCGCCATCATCATCAGCGAGTTGAAGTCGCCCCAGCCCTCGCTCATGCCGGCGCACTGATTCGAGCCCGCGCCGCCGCAGTTCTCGAGCCGGTGGTGCAGGTAGTGGCCCCACTCGTGCGCGATGACCGTGTTGTCGAGATCGCCGTCGCGCTCGACGCCGGCGACCGCGCTGGTCAGCTCGACGGTCACCGGACCCGCCGTGAGCTTGGCCTCGAGCGCGGCGCCGTCGGTCTTGCCCATCGCCACACCCGGGATGTTGGCGGTGGCGCTGCCGGCGAACGCGCGCGGGTCGTCCAGCCCGGTGTCGACCAGGATGACGCCGATCGCGCCGGCGGCCGCGGCGTTGGCGACCGTGACGGCCGAGTTGCACGCGGCGGTGGAGAAGTTCAGCACCGCGATCTTGCCGGCGACGTTGCTGGTGATCGCCTGGCAGCCGTCGTCGTTCGGGGCGGTGCCGTCGGTGGCGAACGCCAGATCGCCGACGATGTCGAAGTTGCGGGGGCCCGCGGCGAACGGCTCGGTGCGCGGGGCGCCGGTCGGGCCGGCGAGCCCGGTGATCGTGCCCGCGGTCCACAGGAACATGTTCATGGTCGGCCGCGCGCCGTCGGCCGGCGTCGACATGTTGGCGTTGTTGCGCGAGCCGACGTTCGCGCCGGCTTGCGCGTCGACCCGCAGCGGGTCATTCGCGACGCCGCCGCGGCCGAAGTTGTCGAGCTGCGCGTTGGCGGTCACCTCGGTGAAGCCCGAGTCGTAGTACCAGTCGTGCATCCAGTTGACGAGGAAGAACGTGTTGACCGCCGCGGCCATCTGCTGGTTCGTGTTGGCGAGCGGCTCCAGCGTGTGGTCGTAGACGTAGTTGAGGACGCGGCCCGACTTGACGACCGGGCGGACATCGCCGGGGGTGAACGAGCGGGTGCCGTCGACATCGGCGAACGCCTCGGCGTTGTTGCCCGAGGTGGTCGTCGCGTTGGTCGGCAGCCACGGGTCGAAGTTCTTGTTGAACGAGTCCATCACGATCAGGTTCTGCGGGATCAGGCTGGGCCCCGAGCCGTCGGGCACCCCGGTCGGGTGCGGCGCGAAGCTCGCCATCGCGCCGTCGAGCGGCCGGCGGTTGCCGGTGGTCTCCATGTACACGCGGTAGACGAACGCGTCGTTCGCGACGAGATCCTCGTCGTCGAGGATCTTGCCGTCGTCGCCGACCAGGTAGCTGTGCGCCGAGAACGTCGGGATGCCGGGGTCGGCCAGCGGATCGGGGGCGGCGTCGCCCTGGACCTCGACCTCGTAGGCCGGGACCACGTGATCGCCGACCTGCGCGAGGGTGCGCCGGGCGCGCGCCTCGTCGACCTGGAATCGCGGCGTCGAGGCGACCTGCAGCGGCTGCCAGCCGCCGGTGTCACCGGAGGCAGCTGCCTCGGTGATCGCCATCTGCGGCCGGGCTGCGCCGAAGTGCTGATCGAGCGCGTGCGACAGCGCATCGGTCGCCGACGACGCGAAGCTCGGCGCGGCGGCGGCGGGCAGCAGCGTGCCCGAGATCGCCGCGAGCCCGCCATCGGCGCCCAGCAGGACGTGGAGCTCGCCGCCGTGCACCGGCACGCCGCCGACGTTCTGGACCAGCTTGACGAGCGTGGCCCCGTTGCGGAGCTGCTGCGCTCCGTTGTCGGCCAGCGCCATCGGCTGCGCGTCGCGCACCCACAGCGCCGACAGCGCCGCGATGTGATCGCGCGCGGCGGCCGCGGCCGGGACCCCGGCCGCGCTGGGACGCGGAACGATCGTCCGCAGCAGGCGCGGTGCGCCGGATGGCTCGCTCGACATGATCGACACGCCCAGTGCGGTGGCGAGCTGATCGGTCGAGATGGTGGGCGGCGCGCCGCCGCCGGGATTCGGATCGCCCGGATCGCCCGGATTCCCGGTGCCCGGTGGCGCGGACGTCGACGGGCCAGTGGCACAGGCAATCGTGAATATCAATGGTGAGACGAGTGCTCGAATGCGAAGCATGATGGACCTCCCTCGCGGCACGCAGGCTAGCGCTCGCGTCGTGTACGTGTCGAGCAAGTGATTCATGAACGAGTACGTTCACGCGATCCGCGCCGGAGATCCGGAGCTCGCGTGGATGCTGTCCGGCGCTAACGGATCGCGCGAAGGCGTATCGCGGAGTTCGCACTCACCGCGATCCCACCCGGCGCGTGCCGCAACGCCTACCGACTGAAAGGTAACGCCGACGGAAAACCGAGGCGGCTGTCCGCGGCGCAGCCCAGTCGGATCGAGCGGATAGCATCCGTGGCGCGTTCACGTGCGCCGGACTTGGTCACCGCGCATACGCGAGACCGGCGTTGCCGCGCACCGCACCGCGCGTCGATCTGGCGGAACAGTTCGTTCGCCAGATCGAATCGAGCAGGAGCGTGAGATCGAGCGTGAGCTCGACCCAAGGTTGGGCCGATCCCCGCAGGGGGCGACCGGTCCGCGCGTCTCGATCGCGTCAGCTCGCCTCGCTCGGCGGTGGCGCTGCGCCGGCGGCGCGCCGGCCGCTGACGATCACCTCCTCGCGGCCGTCGTCGGTCACGTGGCGCACCAGCCGGTAGGTGGTGTTGCCCTCTGCGCGCGCCACCTCCGGGGCGGCGATCAACAGCTGGAGGTCGAGCGTCTTGCACAGATCGAACAGCACGCCGAGGTTGTCGCGCGACAGCCGGTTGGCCTCGTCGAGGAACAGGAACCGCAGGCTGCCGGTGGTGCGCCGGGCTCTCAACAGATTTGCATCGCGCTCCCACTCGGTGAGCACGACCATCATGACCGCGGCGCCGACGCCGATCGCCTCGCCGGTCGACAGCCGGGTCGGGCTGGCGGTCTCCCAGTCGGCGGCGGCCTGGCGGCGGATCTGGACGGCGAGCTCGAGGTACTCGCGGTAGTCGAGCAGGCGCTCGCCACCGGCGCGGCCGCCGCCGTAGCGCCGGAAGATCTCGTCGAGCGCCTCCTCGATCGGGATCGCCGACAGGAACAGCAGCTCCTGGGCCTCGCCGAGCCGCAGCGCGCGCAGGATCTGCTCCATGCGGTCGATCCGGCGCAGCTCGATCCGGATGCCGCGCACGCTGCCGAACTGGATGCCGTCGAGCTGCTGGTTGAGCCGGCGGATCTGGCCGGCGGCGCGGCGGAGCTGGACGTCGATGCCGCGGGCGACGTCCTCGGAGGCGCCGCGCAGGTCGTGCTCCTGGCGGGCGAGCCGGGTCTCGAGCACGTCGAGGTGGCTGCGCAGGCGCTCGAGCGCGGCGAGCGGCTCGTCGACCTCGACGACCTGGGCCGGCACGCGGTGGCGCAGCCACTCGCGGGTGAGCTGCCAGGCGCGGAGGTAGCTCGGACCGTCGAGCGCGAGCGCGCGGATCGCGTCGGCGAGCTCGGGGCCGCCGCGCGCCCGGGTCACGCGGTCGAGCAGGACCTCGCGCTTGCTCCAGGCATCGGCGGTGAGCTGGATGCTGGTCCGGGCGGCGGCCGGGGCCGCGGCGAGCGCCGGCGACAGCAGGCCGGCGGCCTCGGTGGTCGCGCGCAGCTCGGCCCACCCTGCAGCGGCCGGGCCGGCGTCGCGGGTCTCGGCGGCGAGCCGGGTGCGGGCATCGGCGGCGGCCCGCGCGGCCTGATCGCGGCGCTCGGCGGCGAGCGCGGCGGCGGTGACCAGGCCGCGCAGCTCGGCCTCGATCGCGTTGACGTGCTCGATCGCGGCGGCGACCCGCTGGTCGTGGTCGTCGGCCGCGCCGGTGATCGGCCCACCGAGCGCGGCGAGCTCGGCGGCGGCGCGCTCGCGGTGAGCGGCGGCCGCGGCGCATCGCGCGTCGGCCTCCAGCGCGGCGGCGGTCGCGGCCTCCCAGCCTGCATCGGCGGCGGTCTCGGCCTGCTCCGCGGCCTGGGCGGCCGCGCGCGCGTCGGCGTGCTGGCGCTCCAGCGCCGGGGCGAGGCTGGCCTCGGCGGCCAGCGCCTGCTCGGCGTCGCTCCACGCGGCGGCGTGGCGATACGCCAGCACATCCTCGAGGGCGCCGCGCGCGACGAACAGCCGGTCGAGCTCGCCGGCGAGCTCGCCGGCGCGGGCGGCGGCCGCGCCGCGGCGCTCGTCGTCGAGCGGCGGCCGGCGCAGCGCGTCGACCAGCTCGCCGAGCACCCGGCGGTGCGGCGCGGCGCGCTCGAGCTCGGCGC
>DATAPF010000481.1:0-8507 GCA_036265355.1 Kofleriaceae bacterium
ATCGCTGGGCTCGTTAGTAACGCGCGCTTGACTAGCCATGCCGGCTGATAAAGCGGCGGTGACCAAGCGGAGCGTTAGGTACGTAGCCTTTACTAGCTACCAACGTTAGTCAAGGGTACTTTACTAGCGAGGCATGCGCCCAGGGTAGCATCCGCGCACGTTGTCGCCTTGTACGCCGCAACCTGCTGCCAGCAAAGAGAAAACCTCCGGAGAACGACTTGCGCCGACTCTCGGTCTCCGGAGAACCGGAGAGCGCGCTCCGGAGAGCGGTTGGTGCAGCGGAGCGAATGCCGAGCCATACGAGTTCGGCGACCAACGCGGCGACCTGTTGGTTAACACCACGGGTGGTGGACGCTAACCACACGAGGTACGCCGAAGCCGTTAGTGGTCAGCCGCCGGCGGTGACGACGATGTGTTCGCGGCGGGATACCACGACGCCGCCGGGGCGCTCGACAGTGACAGCGAACAGGGTGGCGTCGCCGACGCGGAGCTTGGCGGTGATCGGGACGACGACCTCGCCGGTCGAGGAGACGTCGAACACGCCGCCATCGACGGGATAGGCCTGATCGCGCTGGCGATCGAAGATCCAGAGCTGGTACTGGGTCTTTGCGGGGTCGTTGGGCGGGAGGCCGACGAAACGCATGAAGCCGCGCTGGGTCGATGGGCTCCACACGACGTCGCCTGAGGTGCCCGGGGCCTCGCGGGTGGGGTGCCAGGCGAGCTGGGTGGCGTCGCTTGTGGCGGCGAGCAGGTCGGCCCGGGCCGCGCTGGCGGTAGGCGCTGGTCGGCCGCGCAGCAGCCACCATGCGCCGACGACGAGCACGAGAGACGCGGCGGCGGCGAGCCAGGCGAACGCGGGGCGGCGGCGGCGCGGACGGGCGAGCGGTACCACCGGCGCCTCCCGGCGTACCGGATCGACTGGGGCGTGCGGCGACGCCGAGGCGAACGGCGGGGTGGGGGCGACCGGCGCGGTCGCCGTCATCGCCGGAGCCGGCGCGAACGGTGGAGGCGGGGCCAACGATGCCAGCGATGGGGCGGGCGGCGGCTCGCTCGTCGGCACCGATGCGGCGAGCGGCGGCTCGCTCGGCGCCGATGGGGCGCCCGGCGTGCCGGGCATGATCCAGCCGGCGAGGGTGCGGGGATGGCGGGCGGCGGCGATGCGCTCGGCGACGGCGGCCGGCATCGGCTCGATCGGCAGGGTGGCGAGGTCGACGGCGGCGGCGGCGAGGTCGTAGCTGTCGTCGGCATCGGCGGCGGAATCGCGCAGCTCGCGGGCGTCGGCGTCGTCGAGGCCGAACAGCGCGCGGTCGGCGAGCAGGTCGTGGGTGCGCTGGGCGCGCGGATCACCGGGACGCGTCATGGTGCTTCCTCCGGTACGCCCAGGAGGGCTGCACGGATCGACTGCAGGCCGCGGCGGGCGTGGGCCTTGACGGTGCCGAGCGGCATGCCGGTGCGCTCGGCGATCTCGCCGTGCGACAGGCCGTGGGTCGCGAGCACGAGGACGTGGCGCTGCTCGGGGCGCAGGCGCTCGAGCGCGCGGGCGGCCTGCGCGGCCTCGGCGCAGCTGTCGGGGCGGGGGCCGGGGTCGGCGGCCGGGGGCTCGGCGGCGATCGCCTCGGTGGTGGGCCGGCGCCGCCGGATGCGCTGGCGGTCGATCAACCGGCGCCGCGCGATCATGGCGACAAATGTGGGCTCGGAAGCGATCCGCGGATCGTACCGCGCCGCGCTGCGCCAGAGGTCGAGGAAGATCTCCTGGACGGCGTCCTCGGCGTCGCCGGGTTCGAACCGGCGCGCGATCGACCAGACCAGGCCGCCGTAGCGCGCGAGGCAGTCGCGCACCGCGCCGGGATCGCCGCCGGCGACGCGGGTCAGGAGCGCGAGTTCGGGCGCGGGCTGCATGCGGCGATCCGACGCTATCACGGAGCGATCGCGCAGGACGCGAGCAGGCCATCTGCGGAATGGCTGTCTCGACACACGAGCAGGCGCAGCGGATTGACGGTCTGGCCGGTCTTGCCGCCGATCGCGAACACGGTGGCGATCGCGCCGGGGTCGAACGAGATGTGCGCGATCGACAGGGCGTCGGTGGCGCTGCCGGCGAGCCGTGCGGTGAGGGTGGTGGCGGCGAGCGGCGAGGTCTGGAGATAGCCGTCTTCGAGCGGCGGGTGGACGGCGACCTTGCCGAACGCGACGCCGGCGAACAGGCGCTGGAAGCCGACGCCGGTGCCGGTGCCGACGTCGACCGCGGGGGTGCCCGGCGAGGCGTGGACGAAGCGCAGCTTGGTCATCGCGGCGGCGACCTCGGTGTTGTCGATCAGCACGGCGAGCTGGAGCGCGGGGTCGGGGCCGATCGGCTCGAGGTCGCCAATCGCGGCGACGGTGGCGGTGTCGCCCGCGGGCGGCGCGAGGGTGGTGTCGGGGATCACCGGCGTGGCGCAGCTGGCGGCGCTGGCGTGGACGACGCGCACGTCGTAGCTCGCGGCGGGGAGATCGACGTACGTGGTGACCTGCGGGTAGCTGAGGCCGGGCGCGCCGAGCGTGCGCAGCAGCGGCCGGTCGAACGCGTGGCTGCCGGCGGGCGCGAGGCAGACGTCGACCGCCGGCGTGTCGGGGGACAGGTGCGCGATCCGCAGGTGCGCCAGCGAGGGCGCATCGCCGACGACGCTGCACGCGGCGTGGACGCCGTTGGGCTCGGCGTTGTCGAGGCAGAGCAGCACGCGCAGCGGCGCCGCGCCGCCGAGCTGGCCGATCGCGAACGCGGTGGCGACGGTCCCCGCCGGCAGGCTGGTGTGGTCGGCGGCGATCACGTCGGCGGCGGTGCCGTGGGCGCGCGCCGAGATCAGCGCGTCGACGAGCGGCGCGGTGGTGACGGTGGCGTCGCCGCCGAACGCGACGTCGCTGAACACCGGCGCGAACAGCGCGCCGCCGCCGGTGCCGGCGTCGACCGGCGGGGTGCCCGGCGAGGCGTGGACGAACCGCAGGCTGGCCTGTCCGGGCGGGGCCTCGGCGTCGTCGGCGTAGCCGCGCAGCGTGAACGCGGCGTCGCCCTGGCCGCCCAGCGTGCCCTCGGCGGCGATCGTGGCGGACGCGCCGGGGGTGAGCTCGGGGAGGCGGGTGAAGTCGTCGAGGCCGGCGAGCGGCTGCGCGCAGCTCGCGGCGCCGGGCGCCACCAGCCGGACGTCGTAGCGCGCGGCGTCGACGTCGAAGTACCGGGTGACGGTCGAATACGACAGGCCGGCGGCGCGGCCGGCGCCGGCGAGGATCGGGCCGGTGAACTGGGTCGTGCCATGGCGCGCGAGACAGAAGTCCACGGCCGGTGCGCCCGGCGACACGTGCGCGACGCGGACGCGCGCGGTGGCGGGCGGCGAGGTGGTGACCGCCCCGCACGCGGTGACGAGCAAGCACGCGACGGTCGACTGCGATAGCTTCAGCATCTCGGGCATCGGGTCTCCTTGAGCAACCGATCCGCTGTTCGCCGCACGCGGCGATCTGGATGCGCGCGCGGCCGGCGATCTCGACGGAAACCGGCGGGAAGATCCGGCGGGCCGGCGGCGTAGCGCGACGTGCCGCGCGCTGCGGCAGCCGGCGGCGATCGCTGCGATGCCGATCGCAGTCGCCGGCGGGCCCGCACCTCCACGCGGATCCCGCGACCGCGCCGACACGGCGGCGTCGCGCGGGCGCGCGGCCGCGCGTTTCGGTGTGTCACGGCAGCACGCCATCGGGTAATCTGGAATGACCATCACGGAGCACGCCGAATGCACACGGCGACGGCCGCGTTCTTGCGTCAGTGAGGGACAACATGACAGTGGAGACGAGCTGGACACCGAAGTTGGTCCTCGACCCGGTCTTGCGCGACGAGGCGCACTTCGCCAACGAGGACTACGCGCCGTACGCGGACGACCTGGCGATCAATCCGGAGATGTTCCGGCGGTATCACTCGCCGCGCGATCTGTGGGACTGGAGACAGCTCGCAGCGCTGCTGCTGGGCGACCTCCGGGGCAAGGACCTGCTCGACATGGCCTGCGGCATGGGCGAGGAATCGGTCTACTTCGCCAAGCTCGGCGCGCGGGTGACTGGCATCGACATCTCCGACGTCGGGGTCGCGAGCCTCAAGAAGCGCGCCGCGTTGCATCACCTCGACATCACGGCGCTGGAGATGCGGTGTGATCCGACCAGCTTCGCCGACGGCAGCTTCGACCGGATCCACGGCCTGGGCATCCTTCACCACGTCGGCATCGAGGACGGCCTGCACGAGGTCGAGCGGCTGCTGCGGCCGGGCGGGCTCGGCGTGTTCCTCGAGCCGCTCGGCGACAGCCCGACCCTCGAGGCGGTCAAGACGTTCCTGATGAAGCACGCTCGGTTCCTCGGCAACTTCGACCGGGTCACCGATCACGAGCACAACCTGACGTGGCGCGAGGTCCGCGCCGCGACCCAGCGGTTCGCCGACGTGCGGGTGTATCCGTTCCACCTGCTGTACCGCGTGAAGCGGTTCCTCCCGCAGGCGAAGGCGTGGCTCGATGCGATCCGCCGCATCGACTCGGGCCTCCTGGCGCTCGCGCCGCGGCTCGAGCACTTCGCGGGTGGCGTCGTGATCGCGGTCCGCGCGCGGAACCGCCACGGCAAGTGAGCGCACGCGCGCGCCGGCAGCGTGCACCGCGCTCCATCGCCACATGTGGGGCAGCACGCGGTGGCTAGCCAGCGGTGTCGTCGCCGACCGGCAGCGGTGCGAGGTCGGCCCAGGTCGGCCCGGCCTCGACGCCCACCCGCAGCGGCGCCTCGAGCGCGTAGGCGTGGCGCATCGCGTCGGCCGTGATCTGCGCGGCGCCGGCGAGCTCGGCCTCGGGGACCTGGAACAGCACCTCGTCGTGGATCTGCAGCACCGGGGCGGCGGCGAGCCCGGCGCGGCGCAGCGCGCGATCGGCGTCGAGCAGGCCGCGCCGCGACACGTCGGCGACCGAGCCCTCGTGGGTCCCGCGGCGCGCCATGCGCTCGGCGTACGATCGATCGTGCGGGTCGAGCGACTCCAGCCCGCCGACCGGCCAGCGCCGGCCGGCGATGGTCTCGAGGTAGCCGCGCTCGCGGGCGAGCCGGAGCTGCTCGTCCTGGAACGCGCGGACCTTGGCGTAGCGGCGATCGAACCGCGCGATCAGCTCGCGGGCGTCCTGCGCCGGCACGCCGAGCTGCAGCGCGAGCGCGCTGGCGCCCTGGCCGGCGAACGTCGCGAAGTTGACGACCTTGCCGATCTGGCGCTCGGTGTCGGTGATCTGGTCGGCGGGCCGGTCGAGCACCGCCGCGGCGGTCAGCACGTGGAGATCGGCGCGCCGGCGCAGCGGCTCGACCAGCTCGGGGTCCTTCGTGAGGTGGGCCAGGACGTGGAGGCCGAGCTGGCGGTAGTCGACCGACAGCAGCACGCAGCCGGGCGGGGCGACGAACGCGCGCCGGATCCGTTGCATCTCGGGCGTGCGGCCGGGCACCCGGCCGAGGTCGGGGTTGGTGTTGACCAGCCGGCCGGAGAACGAGCGCGCCGGATGGAACTGCGAGTGGACGCGGCCGTCGGCGGTGATGCAGTCGCGCAGCGCGTAAAGCCAGCTGTCCCGCATCCGGCGCAGCAGGCGCCAGCGGATCACCAGCGGCACGATCGGGTGGGCGTGCTCGATCCGCTCGAGCGCCTCGATCGCCGTGCTCCAGCCGGTCTTGGTGTGGCTGACGATCGGCAGCTTGAGCTGCTCGAACAGCACCGCGCCGAGCTGCTTGGACGAGTTGATGTTGAACGCGTGCCCGGCGAGCGCCTCGATCTGGTGCTGGAGGTCGGCCTCGATCGCGGCGAAGTCGTGCTCGGCGCGGGCCAGCTCGTCGCGGTCGACCGGTAGGCCGGTGAGCTCCATGCGCACGCAGGTGTCGGTCACCGCGAGGTACTCGTCGATCAGCGCGGCGGGCAACGCCGGCGCGAGCTGGCGCCACACCGCGGCCGACGCGTCGGCGTACTGGCCGGCGAGCTCGGCGGCGCGGTCGACCGACAGCTGGGTCCACGGCTTCTTCTTCTGGCCGACCCCGCGCACCGCGTCGTCGCCGGGTAGCGCGCGCCCGAGCACGTGCTTGGCGACCAGCGGCAGGTCGTGCGGCGCCCAGTTGCTGGGCTGGGTCAGGTGCGAGGCGGCCGCCGAATCGCCGGCGAACCCGGCCGGCCGCAGTCCGGCGCGGGCCAGCGCCGCGAGCGCGCCCTCGAGCGCGTGGCCGAGCTTGGGTGCGCCGGCGTCCTCGAGCCAGCCGGCCAGCGCCTCGGGGCCGGGCAGGCAGCGGCCGGCGCCGGCCAGCGGGGCGTACAGCGCCTCGCCGGTGCCCGCCGAGATCGCGACGCCGACCAGCGCGCCGTACGCCGGATCGGGATCGTTGATCCCGAGGGGACTTTCCCGTCCCCTTTGGCCCGGCGGAGCCGGTCCATTCACCCCTCCGCGCGTCGCGTCGCGCGGGTCCTCTACCACCGCGTGGATCGCGAGCGGCCCGGGGCCGAGCCCGGCGAGCGCCGCGGCGAGCTCGCCGGCGGTGTCGCACACCCGGGTGCGGACCGACGCGCCGTCGTGCGCCAGGAGCTCGACGAAGCCGAGCCGGTCGTACAGCGCGTTGACCGGCGCGGCGGGCGGCGGCGCGTAGGCCAGCTCGTCGAGCGGCACCGGCAGCGGGCGGTGCAGGTCGAGCCGGGCGCGGGCGAGCTCGGTGCGCACCGCGTCGGGCGACGACCGCAGCACGTTGCCGGGCCGGCCTGCGATCGACGCCGCGCTCGCCAGCGCCTGCTCGATCGAGCCGTGCGCCTCCAGCAGCCCCGCCGCGCCCTTGGCCCCGATCCCGGCGACGCCGGGCAGCGCGTCGTCGTCACCGACCAGCGCGAGCCACTCGGCGACCTGCGCTGGCGGGACCAGGAACCGCTTGTGCACCATCTCCGGCGTGTAGCGCGCGTCCTTGTTGGCGTCGTACCACCACAGCCGATCGGACACGAGCTGGGCGAACCGCTTGTCGACCCCGACGACGATCACGTCGTGGCCGCCGCCCTGCGCCGCCTGCGCGTACGACGCGACGACGTGGACCTCGCCGGGGGCCTCGGCGACCCGCAGCCCGAGCGTCTCGAGCAGGCCGCGCAGGGCGGGCAGCTGGGCCGCGAGCAGCGGCGGCCAGCCGGTGGTGTCGACGGTGGAATCCAGCACGGCGACCGCGCGCGACGGCAGCTTGAACGCCATCACGCGGTGGATCGCGCGCGCGACCGCGAACAGCGCGTTGACCGGCTCGCCGCCCGGCGATCGCCGATCGGTCGGCACCACCAGGTATCCCCGCGCCAGCAGGTTGGTCGCGGACGCGACGAGCGTGCGGTCGGCCATCGGTTGCGCACACTGTACGGCAAGTCGGCGCCGTGGACGCAGTCGCGGCGTGCCGCCCGGTGTATGGTCCGGCCCATGGATCTCGGACTCCGCGGCCGCGTCGCGATGGTCGCTGCTGGCTCGAAGGGGCTCGGACGGGCGATCGCCACGGCGCTGGTCGCCGAGGGCGCCCGGGTCTCGATCTGCGCGCGGTCGGCCGGCCCGCTCGGCGAGACCGAGCAGGCGCTGCGCGCGGCCGGCGGCGACGTGCTGGCCGTGGCGGTCGACGTCAGCCGGCCCGACGAGCTGGCGCGCTGGCACGCCGCCACCGTCGAGCGGCTCGGCGCGCCCGCGCTGCTGGTCACCAACACCGGCGGGCCGCCGCCCGGACTGTTCGAGGAGCTCACCGAGGACGCGTGGCGCGCCGGGATCGACGGCGCGCTGATGAACGTGGTGCGGATGAGCCGGCTCGTCCTGCCGGCGATGCGCGCCGCGAAGTACGGCCGGATCGTCCACCTGACGTCGTTCGTCGCCAAGCAGCCGATGGCGCTGCTCACGATCTCGTCGACGCTGCGCGCCGGGCTGTCGGCGCTGACCAAGACGATGGGCAGCCAGGTCGCGGCGGACGGCATCACGGTCAACGCGGTGCTGCCCGGCCACTTCGCGACCGACCGGCAGATCGAGCTCAACGACCTCAAGGCCCGCCAGCACGGCATCACGCGCGCCGCGTGGGAGGACCGCGTGAAGGCCGAGATCCCGGCGCGGCGGTTCGGGCGGCCGGAGGAGTTCGGCGATCTGGTGGCGTTCCTGCTGTCGGAGCGCGCGGGCTACATCAACGGGACCTCGCTGCAGATCGACGGCGGTCTGACGGCCGGAACGTTTTGACCAAGGAGACTCCGATGGCGGTTGTGACCAAGAGCTCGGGCGTCAGTTTTCATCGCTGGGACGACATGCCCCGGGAGCGGGTGACCGACGACATCGATCGCCGGGTCATCACCAGCGAGCGGATGATGCTCGCCCATGTCTACCTGAAGAAGGGCAGCATCGTGCCGCGCCACTCGCACGAGAACGAGCAGCTGACGTACATCCTCGAAGGGAAGCTTCGCTTCTGGCTCGGCGAGGATGAGCCCGAGACGGTGGACGTCGGCGCAGGGGAGGTGC
>DATAPF010000482.1:0-2442 GCA_036265355.1 Kofleriaceae bacterium
GCGCGCGCCGAGGAACTCGGCGGACAGGAACACACCGGCGTCGGTGCGGTGCTGCGGGATCCGGCTGCCCTCCTCGCGCTTCTCCCAGTAGCCGAACGGCGGCATGCCGCTCATGACCGGGATGCAGCCCATCTGGAGGTAGAGCGGCAGCTTCTCGAAGTCGTCGGGCAGCATGAAGATGCCGCCGTGCTTGGCGAGCAGCATCTGCAGCATGCGCGCGTTCTGCATCGGGATGTACTTGCCGAGCGTGGCGACCACGCCGGTCGGGACCTCGAGCTCGGACGCGATCGAGTAGATGTGGCGCGCGCGCGTGCCGCCGCCGGCGAGCACGACGATCTGGATGCCGAGCTTGCGGGCCGCGACGATCTCGTCGAGGATCGGGAACAGCGCGGCGCGGCCGCGGTCGAGCACGCTCTGGCCGCCGATCTTGACGACCTTGACGTCGGGCATGACCGCGGTCGGCCGGTAGTCGATGCGATCGCCGGGGCCGGTCATCGGCCCCGTCATGGGAGATGACGCGAGCGCGGAGTCCAGGGTGCGGCGCTCGGCGGTCACGGCGCCGCCTTGACGATCACGGTGCCGACGTCCTCGCCGCGCATCGCGCGGCTCAGCTGACCGCGGACCAGGCCGTTGACGATCGTGATCCGCTCGAGGTTCTTGGCGTGGCTCCAGGCGTGGAACAGCTCGCGGTCGAGGATGTTGTCCTCGGGCAGCTGCGGCAGCAGCTCGGCGAGCGTGATCTTGTCGAACTTGCGGGCGCCGGGGTGCTTCTTGGGGTCGCGGTCGTACAGCCCGTCCTCGTCCTTGACGTAGATCACCTGCTTCATGCCGAGCACCTCGGCGAGCTGGAACAGGCCGAAGTCCGAGCCGTGCATCGGCAGGTGGCCGGCGTCGGGCGGCGGTTCCCAGAAGTGGTACGGCGGCACCGAGATCGCGATCGGCGTGATCCCGGCGTCGAAGTACAGCGGCAGGTCCCAGAAGTGATCGCGCTGCATCGGCATCGAGCCGTGCGGGGCGAGCAGGGTGTTGAGCAGGATCGCGTTGAGCTCCTCCATCGCGCCGACCAGCTGCGCCATGCCGCCGACCGGCAGGCCGAGGTCGAGCGCGATCGAGATCGTGTGGCGGACGCGCGTGCCGCCGCCGACGCCGATCACCATCTTGAGGCTGCGATCGCGCTTGAGCTCGACCAGCTCATCGACCAGCGGCAGGATCGCGGCCTTGCCGCGGTCGAAGATGCTCTGGCCGCCGATCGACACCAGGGTGACGTCGGGGAACACCCGGAGATCGCGGTCGCTGTCGGTCTGGGACAGCACGCCGCGGTCCTGCAGCGACTCGCGCATCAGGCGCGAGCGGATGTGGGTGCGGCCATCGCCCGATTCGAGCTGAGTCATTCTCGCAACCATAGCCTCGCGGCGCGCTGCGCGCGATAGGGAGAAGCCCGAGCCTACGGATGCTGCGACCAGAGATCGAACTCGCCGGTGCCGCTGATCGTGAGCGTGGTGCCGCCGGCGGTCGGGATGGGCAGCGCCGGGTGCAGGTTGATCTCGTCGAAGTTGCTGCCGTCGGCGATGACATGATCGAACGAGCCCTCGCAGCCGCCGCTGCCGGTCGCGTTGACCGCGCCGGTGAACTCCTCGCCCGCCGACTTGGTGTACATGAGCATGGTCGAGCGGCCGGTGCCGCTGAGGGTATAGGTGTAGGACGCCTTGAGGGGAACGCTGGTGCACGTCCCCGCGTCGGCGACCGTGGCCATGACCACCCACATGCCGTCGGGCTGGCAACCACCCACAGGATCGAGCGTGGCGGAGGCGGTGAACGTACCGCTCAGCGTGAGCTGCGCGGTGCACTTCGCCACGGGATCGGGCGGGGGATTCGATCCTCCGCCCGGAGGCGTCCCTTGCTGGTCACCGCCGCCCACACCGCACCCGGATGCGAGTGTTGCGACGACCAGCGTGAAGTTCAGCGTTCGGAGCATGCGGACCAGTGATAGCAAGGTTCACGCCGGGGCGACAAGCCGCGGACTCCGAGGCAACCCGCGCGGCCACTGGGGGCCCATCACCCCATGGCTCGGGGTGTACAGGCCCATTGGCGCCCGACGAGACCCTCGCGTAGTGTCGCGACATGAGGTTGTGTGTCCTCGCTGCCAGTGTGGTATTCGCGGCCGGGTGTAACAGATCCGATCCGCCGTCGGCCGCCCCGGTGAGTGGACAGGCGCGCGTCGACCCGGGGCTCGTGCAGCGGACGCCGTCGACGCCGTCGACGCCGCCACCGGCCACGGCGACCGCGGTCCCCGCGGCCCCGGCCACGGCGAGCGCGCCCCCCGCACCGGCGGGAGTCGCACCGGCCGCGGCGCCGGCCGCGCCGACGCCGGGCACCGTCGACGGCGCAGCGCGCGCCGGTGCACTGCCGGTGATCCACGGCGACAAGTGGCACGACGAGGAA
>DATAPF010000483.1:0-2854 GCA_036265355.1 Kofleriaceae bacterium
ACCGCGGCCTGAACCGCGGCCTGAACCCCGGCCTGAACCCCGGCCTGAACCCCGGCCTGAACCCCGGCCTGAACCCCGGCCTGAACCGCGGATCGATCAGAAGCTGGCGGTGTGGCGGTTTGACGCGCTCGGCATCGAGCCCGAGCTGGTCGCCCGGCTCGAGACCCTGTTCCGCATGGAGCTCGACCGGCTCGACCGCCAGCCGATGCCGAGCCGGCGCGACATCGATCGCGCGATCACCGGCGACGCCCGGGACTGCACCGGCGAGGACCGCTGCCTGGCCGCGATCGGCAAGAAGCTCGGCGTCGACGTCATCGTCGCCGGCACGGTCGGCCAACTCGGCGACAACTACGTCCTGACGATCAAGGCGGTCGACGTCGCGGGCGCGCGCACGCTGCAGCGGATCCAGAGCGATCCGCTGCGCGGCCAGCCCGACGAGCTGATCGAGGGCGTGCGGGTCGCGGCCTACCGCCTGCTCGCCCCCGGCCAGCTCCACGGCGCGATCCAGATCCAGACCGACCTGATCGGCGCCGAGGTCCGGCTCGACGGCGAGCTGCGCGGCAAGACCCCGCTGCCCGGCAACGGCGTGATCGGCCAGCTCGCCCTCGGCAAGCATGCGCTGACCGTCACCGCGCCGGGCCACGACGCGCCGTACCAGGACACCGTCGAGGTCCACTTCCAGAAGGTCAGCCCGGTGGTCGTGCGCCTCGTGCCGTCGACCCAGGTGATCGGCACCGGCCGGATCGAGCGGATCGAGCGCCGGCCGTTCTACACCCGGACCTGGTTCCTCGTCGCCGCGGGGGTCGCCGCGGTCGGGCTGGGCGCGGCGATCGGCTACGCCGCCGGCCACGTCCGGACCTGCCATGTCGGACCCGGGGGGGACGCGAGCGGATGCTGAGGCCGCCCGGTCGCTCGATCGCGCGCCCCGCCGCATGGGCCGTCGCGCTGATCGCCACCTCGGTCACCGCGGCGCGCGCCGACCGCGTGATCGCGATCGCGCCGCTGTCGACGCTGGGCGCCGAGGACACCTCGGCCGGCACCCGCAAGCTGACCGGCGAGATCGAGGCCGCGATCGCCGCGCTGCCCGGGACCCGCGTGGTGCGCGCCCAGCAGGTATCCGACGCGATCAAGCGCGCGAACAAGCCCCAGCTGCGCGCCTGCGAGGGCGACGCGGTGTGCCTGGCCGAGCTCGCCGGCCTGGTCGGCGCCCAGATCGTGATCTCCGGCGAGGTCGGCGGCCTCGGCGAGTCCCGCGTGGTCTACCTCGCCGCGACCGAGAACGGCAAGGAGCTGCGCTCGACCACCCTCGCGGTCGGCGGCGCGCGCGACGACGGCGGCGGTCCGGCCGGCGCCGCGGTGCGGCTGCTCGACCCCGACAGCTACCGCGGCACGCTGCGGTTCGCGATCGACATCGCCGGCGCGACGGTCTACGTCAACGGCAGCAAGGCCCCGCTGTCGCCGCGCGGCGAGCTCGCGCTGCCGGTCGGCACCCACGCCGTGCGCGTCACCCACCCCGAGTACCACGACTTCGTGCGGTTCATCGACGCCGAGTTCGGCAAGACCACCGACGTCGCGGTCGACCTGCAGCACTACCCGATCCTCCGCCACGACGTGCTCGGCACGCCGATCCACCGCGATCGGATCGAGTCCATCGATCCGCCGGTGTGGCGCCGGTGGTACGTGGTCGGCCCCGCCGCGGTCGGCCTCGCGATCCTCACCGGCGTCGTGGTCGGCTACGCCGTGCACGACTTCCCGGCCGGCGACTGCCGCAAGCTCGGCGGCGGCCGCTGCTAGATCCTGCCGGCTCGGTCTACTTCATCATCGCCGCGAGCTGGTTGAGCCGCGCGTTCGCCGCGGCGAAGTTGCCGTCGTTGTAGCGCTGCATCACGTCGGACAGCACGCCGGTCAGCTGCTGGTTGGTGGCGTCGTCGGGCTTGCTCGCCTTGACCTGGCTGGACAGCCGCGCGGTCTTGGCCTGGATGAACGCGCGGTCGATCTTGACCGCGTCGACCATCGCGACCAGCTGCGCCGCGGCGAAGTACGCCTTGCCCCAGTCGCCGTCGGCCATCGCCCGGGTCGACTCGCCCTCGAGGTCCTGCGCCGGGGCCGGCAGGTCGGCGACCAGGATGCCCTTCCTGGACATCGTCGCGCGTGCCCGGGCGAGCAGCGGCTGGACGTCGGCCTTGCCGTACTTGCCGTCGGCGCGCGCGGTCTGGATGATCATCGGCGGCGCGGTGCTGCAGGTCTCCTTCTCGCGCTGCGCCAGCTTCTCCTCGCGCTGCGCCAGGCCGCGCTCGCGGTCGCCGATCGCGGCCTCGCGCGCTGCCAGCCTGCCCTCGCGCTGCGCCAGCCGGTCCTCGCGGCCCGCGAGCCCGGCGGCCGAGTCGAGCTTGGTCGACAGACTCGACAGCTTCTCGGACATCTGGCCGAGCTCGGCCGACTGGCCGTCGATCTGCGCGGTCAGGTCGTCGCGCTGCCGGGTCAGCTCCTGGGTGTCGCCGCCCGACGCCTCGGCCTTCTGGATCTGCTCGAGCACGACCTTGCGCTGGCTCTCCAGCTTCTGGCGCTGCTCGAGCAATGCGTCGCGCCGCTTCGTGAGATCTTGCTGGGCCTTGAGCGCCGCCGGATCGGGATCCGCGCTGGCCTCGCCGCGGTCCTTGCAGGCCGCGAGCCCGACGGCGAGCCCCAGCGCTGCGATGACCCCGGCGATCCGCATTCCGGGCAATTCTACGACAGCGCCTCGGCCCGAGCGGCGGTTTTGGTAGAGTGCGGTCATGACCGCGGCGATGCTGCTCTACCACGATACCCGAGCCCCCAACCCGCGGCGGGTGCGAATCTTCCTGGCCGAGAAGGG
>DATAPF010000484.1:0-18623 GCA_036265355.1 Kofleriaceae bacterium
CAAACGAAACGCGCGCCACAGCGCGAATGAATCCCGATACATACAGAAGGCGACGCGCGCGGGTCGCTGGCATGAAACCGCCATAACACGGTGTTACGCATGTTTCCCTCATGTTAGGATTCGCCGCCATGAATCGACGCCAAGCCATCGGATCGATCGCTGGCACGGTTGCGGCTACCGCCGCGGCCGTGCGCGTTGCACACGCCAAGGACGCCAGGCCTGGCTTCGCGCCGGTCGCGCCCGGCGGGCACAAGCCGGTCGCGCTGCCGTTCAACCCCGCGAAGCTCCCCGGGCTGTCGGACAAGCTCCTGACCTCCCACCATGACAACAACTACGCGGGCGCGGTCAAGAACCTGAACGCGGTCGAGCTCGAGCTCGCCAAGGTCACCAAGGACACGCCGGGCTTCGAGGTCGCCGGCCTGCGCGAGCGCGAGCTGACCTACGCGAACTCGGCGTACCTCCACGAGCGCTACTTCGAGAACCTCGGCGGGGACGGCAAGCCGGCCGGTGACCTCGCGAAGGCGCTGTCGGCGGAGTTCGGGTCCGCCGGGCGCTGGGAGGAGCTCGTGCGCGCGACGGCGATGTCGCTGGGCGGCGGTTCGGGCTGGGTCGTGATCGCGCATTCGCCGCTGACCAGCGACCTGCGCGTGATCGGCAGCGGCGGGCACGCACCCGCGCTCGCGGCCGGGACGCCGATCCTCGTGCTCGACATGTTCGAGCACGCGTACGCGATCGACTACGGCTCCGCCCACGCGAAGTACATCGACGCGTTCTTCGCGAACGTCAACTGGGCCGTGCTCGACAAGCGCTGGCAGGCCGTGAGCAAGTAGCCGCGTTGCACCCCGCCGCGAGGAAGTGACGCCGCTGCCGGTCACGGCAGGTAGGGCAGGACGGCCGCGGCCCAGGCGCGATATCCGGCGCCCGACAGGTGCAGGCCGTCGCTCGAGTACCGCGGGTCGATCTCGCCGTCCGGATCGGCGAGCCGTGCGTGGACGTCGAGCCAGTCCGCTCCCGTGGCCGCGGCGCCGCGCCGGCACAGCTCGTTGGCGCGCCGGACCGTCGCGCTGGTCAGCTCGGCGTCGCGCGCGATCAGCTCGTCGCGGATCGGCAGCAGCGACTCGGCGACGATCCGGGTCCGCGGCAGCCGCCCGTGCAGCTCGGCGATCAGCACGGCGTGGCGCGCCGCCAGCGCCTCGGGCGACGCACCGGCCAGCAGATCGTTGATCCCGACCAGCACGAACACGACCCGCGGGTCCAGCGCCGCGACGTCGTCGAGCCGAGCCCGCACGTCCGCCACGGTATCGCCCGCGACGCCGCGGTTGGCGACCGGGCGATCGAGCAGCTCCCACCACTCGCCGCGCTCGGTCAGGCTGTCGCCGACGACCACGACGTCGCGGTGCGTCACGGGGGCGGCCGCAAGCGCATGGAACAGATCGTTGCGCGCCCGCTCGCGCAGCGCCGGGGCGGGCCGCGGGCTGCGCAGGTGCCGCGCGCCCCATAGCCCGGCGACGGCCGCGTTGAGCGCGAGCGACAGCCCGGCGATCCATCGCAGCATCCGGTGCGCCGTCGGGGGGCCCGCCATCGGCCGGCCATCGTACGCGCGCCGGGCGCTACGCGGGGGCGTCGAGGGCGATGTCGAGGGGATCGAGGGTCCAGACCGGCGGCGCCGGCGCCGCCGAGCGCGCCGACGCGTCGAACCGGTCCGCCTCCCGCCGCGACGCCGCGAGCAGGGCGTCGAGCACGGGGAGGACGTCCGCCATGGTCTGCAGCCGCTGCTCGGGCGACTTGACCAGCAGGCCGTCGAACACGAGCTGCTCGAGCAGCGGCGGCACCGGGCGATCGAGCATCGGCGGCTCGTCGTGGAGGACCCGGGCCAGGACGCCGCGCGGATCGTTGCCCTCGAACGGGCAGCGGCCCGACAGCATCTCGTAGATCAGCACGCCGAGCGCATAGACGTCGGCGCGACCGTCCGCCCGGTCGGGCTCGTTCACCTGCTCCGGTGCCATGTACTCGGGAGTGCCCATCAGGATGCCGAGCGGTGCCTTCTGCCCGGAGGTCGCGGTGAACCGCGAGATCCCGAAATCGATCAGCATGGCGTGGTCGCGCTGCTCGCCGCGCCGGGTCAGGAGCACGTTGTCGCCCTTGACATCGAGGTGTGCGAGCTGCGCCTCGTGCACGGTATGCAGCGCCGACGCGATCTGGCGCGCGATGACCAGCGTCCGCCCGAGCGGCAGCGGGCCGCACCGGCGGATCTCCTCGGTGAGCAGCCGGCCCTCCAGGTACTCGAACACGATGTACGGAATGCCTGCTTGCGTGAAGCCCATGTCGGTCGACTCCACGATGTGCGGGTGGACCAGGCTGCCGGCGGCCGCCGCCTCGTGGAGGAAGCGCTGCACCATCCAGCGGTCCGAGGCGAGTTCGGCGTGGAGCAGCTTGATCGCCAGCCGCCGCCGGATCAGCACGTGTTCGGCGAGGTACACCACCCCCATGCCGCCTTCCGCGAGCTTCTGCGCGATCCGGTAGCGTCCGTCGATCAGATCACCGGGCTGACATTCTCTAAGGACATAGGCCCGCAACGCCATCTTTGGGGCTTCTGCAGGAAGCCGACCAGCCGCCGCGGCGACGCCGATTTCGCGCAAGCCGTCGCATCGCCGGCCGCCTGGCCCGCGACGCACGCCGGCCTACATCGTCTCCTGAGCGAAGGCGCGCGATCGCACGGCGCACTCGTGCGAGTCCGCCCGGGGCCCGACGCATTGCAGCATGACAGCCGCTCGCCACGATTCTGTCAGATGCGCAGTTCGCGAATCGATGGCGATTGACGCGCGATCTCGACGGGCCGACCATCGCCGCGGCGCCGACCCCGTGCGCCGACGACGCTGATCCGAACCAGCCGATCTCACGAACAGGAGTGGACCATGATGATTCGATGTCTTCTGGCACGAGTCTGTCTTTCAGCTGCGGTCGCGGCGGGAACCTTGCTCTGCGCCTGCGGTGGTGACGCGAACAACCAGGGGACACCCCCGGCCGACGCGGCGATCAAGCCCGACGCGCCGCCAGCGATCCCCCCGGATGCGCCGGCAGCCGCGCTCCAGATCAAGACGCTGTCCAACCGCGCGGACCTGATCTCCGGCGGTGACGTGCTGGTCGAGATCGTCATCCCACCGGGCTCGGCGACCGGGACGGTCCACGTCACGGCCGGGGCGACCGACGTGTCCGCCGCGTTCTCGCACCGTCCGGACGGTCGCACGCTCGGCGTGATCACCGGACTCGCCAGCGGGTCGACCGAGATCAAGGCGGACCTCGGCGGCAAGCAGGGCGCCAGCCTGACGGTCATCAACCACCCGATCGGCGGCCCGGTGTTCTCCGGCACGCAGATCACGCCGTGGGTCTGCGCGACGCCACTCGGCGCCGTGCCGGACCCTGGCAACGCCGATGACCCGGGCTCGTTCGACAGCGGCCTGTCGTCGCCGCCGACCGACGCCCAGTGCAACGCCCCGACCGAGTTCAAGCTGTACTACCGCACGACCAGCACGTCGTGCACGCTCGGCCTGCCGGATCCGGCGCCCAGCCCGCGCGGCTCCCCGCGGTTGCCCCCGCCGGTGAACGGGTGCTTCCAGCCGTTCGATCCGACCGCGTCGCTGCCGGCGAACATCGCGATGACCACGACCGACACCGGCGTCACCGTCCCGTACATCGTGCAGGTCGAGCGGCTGATGCTGAACCGCGGGATCGCCGACATCGCCGTGCTGTTCGATCCGAGCCAGGGCAGCACATGGAACCCGCTCGCGCCGCAGACGACCTGGAACCGCAAGATGCTCTACGTGTTCGGCCCGTCGACCAACCAGCCGCGATTCCAGCTGCGCTCGACCCAGTTCTGGCCGTCGCAGGACGAGGCGCTCAAGCGCGGGTTCCTGGTCGCGGTCAATGGCATGACCGATTCATTGCAGAACTCCAACCGCGTCACGATGTCCGAGACCGTGATGATGATGAAGGAGCACATCATCGACACCTACGGCGAGATGCGCTACTCGATGGGCGCCGGCTGCTCGGGCGGGTCGATCAACCAGCTCACCATGACCTCGATCTATCCCGGCCTGCTCGACGGCCTGCAGCCGAGCTGCACCTATCCCGATTCCGAGACCACCGGGATCGAGGTCGCCGATTGCGAGGGGCTGGTCCGGTTCTATGCGTCGCAGCCGTGGAAAGACCTGCTGACGTCCGAGGGACTCACCGCCCAGGACAATGCCAAGCAGGCCGCCATCAACGGTCACCTGGATCAGATCGGCTGCCGGTCGTGGTTCAACTCGTTCATCGGAGTTGCCCGGCCGGGCATGTACCTTCACGAAACGGTCTCGAACACGACCGGCGTGATCACGCAGGCCGCGACCCAGATCAACAACTGCGGCCTCCCGGCGTCGATGATCTATGATCCGGTCACCAACCCGACCGGCGCGCGCTGCACGGCGGCGGATCACGCGGCGTCCGTGTGGGGTACGATCGACGACGGCGTTCACCCCGTGCACGCGCCGAGCACGCGCGACAACGTCGGCGTGGTGTACGGGCTCAAGGCACTGCAGGCCGGCGCGATCACGCCCGCGGAGTTCGTGCTGGTGAACGAGAAGATCGGCGGCGCCGACTTCGATGTCAACCGCACCGACGCGCGGTCGGTCGCCGACGCGGCCGCGCTGCCCATCGCCTACCGCGCCGGCATCGTGACCGACGGCCGGCAGATCGCCAAGACGCCGATCCTCGACGTGCGCGGCTTCGACGAGCAGGGCATTCACTACATCTGGCGCAGCTTCTCGCTGCGCGCCCGGCTCGACGCCGCGGGCGGCCACGGCAACCACGTGCTGTGGCGGTTCCCCGGCGCACTGACCCCGTCCGCCGCCTCGGGTCTGACGCTGGCGTCGTTCCTGGCCATGGACAAGTGGCTCGCGGCGCTGAAGGCCGACACCGGCGGCCTGACGCTGCAGCAGAAGGTCGTCGCCGACAAGCCCAGCGACGCGTTCGACTTCTGCTACCTGTCAAACGACACGAACTTCCAGCGCAAGGTGACCGATCAGGTGCAGTGCGATCTCGATCCGGGCCTCAGGCCGCACAGCTCACCGCGCCAGGTGGCGGGCGGCCCCGTCACCGAGGACATCCTCAAGTGTCAGCTGAAGCCGTTCAACCCGGACGACTATCCGCGGGTCCAGGTCGACCCGGATACCACGCTGATCGATCGGCTGAAGAACGTGTTTCCCGACGGCGTCTGCGACTGGTCCAAGCCGGGCGTCGGCCAGCAGCAGGCGGTGTCCCCGCTCGACTTCACCACGGGCCCCGGCGGCATGCCGCTGCCGGCGGCGCCCGCGTCGCACGCGCTGTGAGCGCGCCGTCGGCAGATGGCCCCGGTGCGGGCCGGCGCGCCGGTTGACGCCGTGCCGCGCCGGGCCATGGTGACGGCATGGTCGACGTCCTGGAGCGCGGAGACATCCGCTTCTTCTTCCGGCCCCGCGTCCAGCCGGCCGACGCGCCGGTCGGGACGGCCACCGCGCCCGGTGTCCAGAGCTTCTTCTTCGTGCTGAGCCCGGGCGGCGAACACCATCGCCGGGTGCGGGTCGGCCGCAAGCGGATGCCGGCGGCGGCCGGGGAACGGCTGTGGGCGCGGGTCGAGCGCGTCGGCCCGCTGCAGCGCGTGCTCGCCGATCAGCTGGAGGCCGAGGAGTACCAGACCAAGACGCGCGGCGACCGCTACCAGCCGGGCGCGCGGCCGATCGGCCAGGGCGGCTACGCGCTGGTCCGCCACGGCGATCATGTCCACCTGGTGTATCGCATCGAGCAGCTCGAGCCCGATGTCCCCGACGAGGTCCGGGTCCCCGAGGCCGGCAGCGACCTCGTGCTGTTCAAGCGAAGCGAGATGGGGGGTGGGGACCCTGCCGGCTTTGCCGGCGGGGCGGGGGGCAAAGCCCCCCGTGGGATCAATCGAGGCGAGGTCGAGGGCGGGGACGTTGCCGGCGGGCGGTTGCGGTGGACCACCGCCGGCGAGCCCGCGCTGCTCGACGAGGAAGGCGCCGAGATCGTGATCGTCGGCACGGGTGTCGACGATGACCTCGGCGTCGACGTGCTCGCCCCGGCGAGCTCACCGGCCGAGCCGTCGCCCGGCGCAGACTCCACCGCCGGACGCGTCGCGTAGGCGTCGCGCGGGCGCGCGGGCCGCGCCCGGCGTCACTTCATGTCCTGGAACCGCTTGCCGCTGGCCGCGAGCTGGCGGAGCAGCGGCGAGATCGTGAAGTCCTTGCCCAGCCGCGGCCCGTAGTCCTCGAGCCGGGCGACCACCTGGGGCAGACCGACGGTGTCGGCGTAGAACATCGGCCCGCCGCGGTACACCGGCCAGCCGTAGCCGTTGATCCACACGATGTCGATGTCCGATGGCCGGATCGCGATCTTCTCCTCGAGGATCTTGGCGCCTTCGTTGATCTGCGCGTACAGGCAGCGCTCCAGGATCTCCTGCTCGGAGATCGTGCGCTGCGGCGCGCCCGACTTCGCGGCGAACTCGCGGATGATCTTCTCGGTGACCGGCGACGGCTTCGCATTGCGCTGCTCGTCGTAGTCGTAGAACCCCGCGCCGGTCTTCTGGCCGCGGCGGTTGTGCTCGCACAGCACCTCGCGGATCGTCGAGCTGCGGGTCGTCTCGGGGTTCCAGCCGATGTCGAGCCCGGCGAGGTCGGACATCGCGAACGGCCCCATCGGCAGACCGAAGTCGTAGATCGCCTTGTCGATGTCCCACGGCATCGCGCCCTCCATCAGCATCGCGTTGGCCTGCTGCGAGCGCGCGTAGAGGATGCGGTTGCCGACGAAGCCGGGGCACACCCCGACCAGCGCGGCGATCTTGCCGAGCTTTTTGGCGAGCTGCATCGACGTCGCGATCACCGGCTTGGCGGTCGCGCGCGCGCGCACGACCTCGAGCAGGCGCATCACGTTGGCCGGCGAGAAGAAGTGCAGGCCGATCACCGCCTCGGGGCGCTGGACCGCGGTCGCGATCTCGTTGATGTCGAGCGCGGACGTGTTGGTCGCGAGGATCGCGCCCGGCTTGACGATCCTGTCGAGCTTGCCGAACACCTCCTTCTTGACGTCCATGTTCTCGAACACCGCCTCGATCACGAGATCGCAGTCGGCGAGCTGGCCGAGGTCGAGCGTCCCGGTGAACAGCTGCATGCGCTTGTCGACGTCGGCCATCGTCAGCTTGCCGCTCCTGGTGCTGCGCTCGTAGTTCTTGCGCACGACCCCGAGTCCGCGGTCGAGCGCGTCCTGCCGGGTCTCGACGATCGTGACCGGGATGCCGAGGTTGACGAAGTTCATCGCGATGCCGCCGCCCATCGTGCCGGCGCCGATGATGCCGACCTTGGTCACCGGGATCGCCGGCGTGTCGTCGGGCACGTCGGGGATCTTCCAGACCTGGCGCTCGGCGAAGAACACGTAGCGCTGCGCCGCCGACTGGGTGCCGGCCATCAGCTCGGTGAACAGCTTGCGCTCGATCGCCAGGCCCTCGGGGAACGGCTTGTCGACGGCGGCCTCGACCGCGCGGATGTTGTACTCGGGCGCGAGGAAGCCGCGGAACTTCTTGGCGTTGGCCTTGCGGAACGCGTCGAAGATCTCCGGCTTGCCGCGCGCGGCGGCGAGCTTGTCGTCGAGATCGCGCACCCGCTTGAGCGGCCGCTGCTCGGCGACCAGCCGCGTGGCGAACGCGACCGCGCTCGCCCGCAGCGCGTCCTCGGGGACCAGCTCGTCGATCAGCCCGGCGGCGTGCGCCGACCTGGCGTCGACGTGCTTGCCGCTGGTCACCATGTCGAGCGCCTGCTCGACGCCGACGATCCGCGGCAGCCGCTGGGTGCCGCCGGCGCCGGGCAGCAGGCCCAGGTTGACCTCGGGGAGCCCGCACCGGGCCGACGGCACCGCGACCCGGTAGTGACAGCACAGCGCGACCTCGAGGCCGCCGCCGAGCGCCGTGCCGTGGATCGCGGCGACCACCGCCTTGGGCGAGCCCTCGATCGCGTCCTGGACCTCGACCAGCGACGGCGGCTGCATCGGCTTGCCGAACTCGGTGATGTCGGCGCCGGCGATGAACGTCTTGCCGTCGCAGGCCAGCACGATCGCCCGGACGGAGGTGTCGGCGATCGCCTGGCGGACGCCCTCGAGCAGGCCGGCGCGCACCTGCTGGGACAGCGCGTTCACCGGAGGATAGTTGACCGACAGGATCGCGATGTCGCCGTCGGCGGTGAGGTGGACCACGGCATTGATGGCGGGCATGGCGCGGACTATACGGCCAACCGAGGGCGCACTGGGCACCCCGGGCGCGCGATGGCATATTCGGCGCCGAGCCGGGGGGCCGAGGCGGACGACCGCCAGTACCACCTGATGCGGCCGCTCGGCAGGAACGACGCGCTGTTCATCTACCTGGCGCTCGATCGCGGCCGTGCGAACCTGGCACTCGCTCGCCACCGCCGCGTCTCGATCGCGCCGATCCGCGCTGGACATGCCGGATCAGGCCGCCGAGCAGAGCGGCCGGTGCGGTGTTCACGCAGGACGGCCGCCGGGGCCGGGACCGGCGGCTCGTTGACGGCGAGCTGCTGCCGGCGGGAGGCGGAGCCGGCGTCATCACCCGCCAGGAGCAATCGGCGGCCTCGATCGTGATCTGCTCCATCTCCGGATCAGGTCTCGCGCTGGCCGCGATCTCCCCCGCGTGGGTCGCTGCCCAGCCAGCCCAGCTGCGCCGGGCTGGATGCCCAGCCGATCTACGTCAGTTCGCCGCTCCGCGGGCCGGGCCAGACGCCGGCGCGTCCTTGTCGCGACGGCGGTGGTGCTCACCCGGCTTGTAGAGCTCGCACTGGCCGCGCGGGTGCCGCTTGCGGATGATGACGAACTCGACACGGCGGTTCTGCGCCTTGCCATCCTCGGTCGCGTTATCGGCGACCGGCGTGCCCTGGCCGCAGCCCAGGCTGTCGAGCCGATCGCCGGACGTGCCCTTCGCGACCAGGTACGCCTTCACCGCCGCCGCACGGCGCGTCGAGAGGTCCTGGTTGTGGTCCTTGTTGCCACTGTTGTCGGTGTGGCCCTCGATGCGGATGTGGATCTTCTCGTTCTGCGCCATCACCGACGCGACCTCGTCGAGGATCGGCGACGACTCGGGCAGCAGCTTGTCGGAGTCGGTCGCGAACAAGATCTTGATGCCGGGCTTGAGCCGGATGACGTCCTTCTGGATGTCGAGGGTCTTGGGCTCTTCCTTGACCACCGGCTCGGATTCGGCTTCGTCGGTTGCCGGCGCTGGATCTGCCGCGGGTGTCGTCGTCGTGGCTTGACCCTCCACCTTCGAATGACAGCCCATGGCGAGTGCGGTGACCAGCAATGCAGCAAGAACCTGATGCATGAAGATCTCCTTTCTGGGAGATTCAGCCTAAGGAACCTCGATGGCGATCGGGACGCGCCGCGTGCCAAAGGAATGTTGCGTTGTGTGTAGAGCCGTGCGCTCGCGCCACACTTGCGCCGTCTCCGCACGTTTCTAGCTGCACCGCAGCGAGCGCCGGTGATCGGAATCAAGTGTGGTCGGGTGTGAGCTCGCGGCCGACGTAGGAACCAGGGCCATGTCGACGTGCCGGTCGACCCGGTGGACGTCATCACGCGCCTGGCGAGGGTTCCGGTGCGGTCGCCATCGATCGCTGGCACGGGTGCTCTGTCCTTCGACGCATGAAGCGTTGTCCGGACGCGCCGTACATGTTAGTATTGCAAAGACCGACACTGATACATGCGTCGACAGCCCATGGTGTTTGCCGGGGTGACCCGGAGCTTGCTGAGCAGCGCAGAACGCGTCTCACTCAGCCGTGAAGCACTTCTCACCAGGGCTGGCCTCGACCCCGAGGAGCTCGAATCTCCGGACGGGCAGATCCCGGAGGAGCGTCACCTCGCGCTGTGGCGGCTGATCTGCGCGCGAAGCCAGGACCCCTGCTTCGGTCTGCACCACGGGGAGTGGATGACTCTGGGACACATCGGCCCTGCGGGCTACGCCGCCTCGAGCAGCCCCACGCTCGGCGCCGCCCTGTCGTCCCTCGATCGCTACAGCCGGGTGATCACGGAATTCCTGGAAAGCAGCTATTGCCGGCGGCAAGCCGGCGCGGGAATGGTCATGACCCTGCCCAGCTGCCGGCTATCGGACGACATGGCCGACGCCGCGGTGGCCAGCGACGTGAGCCTGGCGCGCTGCTTGACCGGGCGGCACATCCGGCCGCGCGAGGTCTGGCTGCAGCGCAGACCGCCGCCGCAGCGGAGCGAGTACGAGCGGATCTTCGACTGCCCGATCCTCTTCGAGCAGCGACACAATGCCGTGCTGTACGAGCCGGCGGCGCTCGATCTGCCGCTGCCCTCCGCGGACCCCCTGCTCCTGCTCTATCTCGACCGTGCATTCAGGGCCAACCTCGCGTTTCGGCCGGCACACGCCACCCTCTACGCCGAGCTCGAGTCGGCCGTGCTCGAGCAGCTCGCGCAAGGCGACGTCCGCATCGAGCAGGTGGCGCCGCGGCTGGGAATGAGCGTGCGGACATTGCAGCGGCGGCTCAAGGACCGCGGTCTCGAATACCACGGCCTGCTCGACACGGTCCGGCAGCGGCTCGCGACCGAGCTCCTGGCAAACCGGCTGATCCCGATCCAGGACATCTGCTACCGCCTGGGGTTCTCGGAACCGAGCGCGTTCCGGCGCGCGTTCAAGCGCTGGACCGGCCAGAGCCCATCTGCCTATCGGCTGTCGCGCCCTGTCCGTCTGCATCCATGATTCACCAGCGCGCCTGCGTCGACGACGGCGGCATCACCGCCACACATGCTTGCCTCAACCCCCGCAGGCGCCCCACTCCATGTAACAGCCATCCTCGCAGTCCCAGTCCCCAGGCTCGCACGAGTCAACGCAATCGTTGCGGATCTCCCAGCACGTCGGTCCCGGCAGCGAGGGGTTGCCGGGATTCGCGGGATTGTGCACCGTGACGCAAACACAGTGAGCGGAGGCGGTGCCTGCCTGGGCACAGGCACCCATCTGCGTCGACAGGCACTGGCTGGCGGCGAATGCCGTGCAGTCCGCGGTCGCCGCGCAGGACTGGACGACCGCCTGGTCGAGCTGGGATGTCTGGCCCGGATCGGACGCTCCGCATCCGAAGCTCATGGCAATGGCAAGCACGGCAACCGCACTGATCAAGTATCTCATCGGATCTCCTCCTTGCTTCGTCCTTCAAATGAGATGAAGGCCCCACAACACCCTACGGGGAGCGGCCACATGGAGCAGAGGACCGGCCGCGCCAACCTGCGGGAAAATCGCGCCACGCATCTTGTGCCAGACGTGGATCGCGCACCGAACGCGACGGGTGCCACCACACAAAAAGTCCGGCATGCGAGTACTCCGCATCGTGCGTACATACTGCTTCGCGTCATTGCCGGCTTGCGCGATCGACTGGCGTTGTTCGTCGATGACCGCGGACCCCATGCACAATGGGTTCGTGGGTGTCCGCCACACGGGAGCTGAGAACTTCTCGCATTGTCGATTGCTCTCCTGGCGGGCCGCGCGTGAGATTGATGATATCGCGCTTGCCTTGAGTGGCCGCGCGCTGCATATGCACTCCTGCTTCAGGCGCATTGCCATGTGCCCGATGTCGGGGAATGACTGACTGCCGGGCGAGCGCAGTGCGTGGAGCGCCATGGACCGAAACGGAGGATGTGATGATGCTGTCAGATGTGTTGAGAGGATGCCGTTCAATTCCGGTGATACCGATGGTCGCCGGCGTGTCGCTTCTTGCTGCATGCACCTCGTCGGATCACCCCGATCAAACAGCGCAGTCGGGCAACGCGCTCGTCGTTGGCGGCGGTGGCTCGGGCAGCGGGTCGGGCAGCGGCCCGGGCAGCGGGTCGGGCAGCGGGTCGGGCGGCGGCTCGGGCAGCGATGTCCCGGACCCGCCGCCGCTGGGCGATAGCTTCTCGTTCGACGGGTATGCCGGCCCGTGCCGCGTGCACACGGCATACAACTACGGCGGCAACGCCGCGTCCGGAACCGTGACGATCACGAGTCAGGACTTCACCATGTCTGTCACGATGCCGTTCAACGGCGACGGTGACGCGAGCTCGTTTGGCTTCTCGTTCGGGGCCGCGTCCGGCCAGTACGTCAATGGCCAGGAGTCGTGGAGCGGTGACGACACAGCCAACGACCAGAACTATGCCTGGCTCGGCCAGTGCGGTGAGGATTACACGCAGGGCACGTCCACGGGTTCTGGATCGGCGGCGGTCGAGCTGATGGCCGACTGCACGAACTACGGAGCGCGCTACAGCGGATCGCTGCAGAACCGCGACCGGGCAGCGGGTCGCGGAAATACCGACATGGCGCTCTCGATCGGCAGCGCCGCGCTGGCGATGTCGCCGGCCCGCGTCTTCCGCTGGGGCCTGTTCGGCGTTCGGGGCACGCGCGTTGCGCTGGGCGCCGTGTCCGGCGCCTCGCAGTTCATGGCAAGCGGCAACCAGAACAGCGCTGCCTCGTTTGCCTCGGCGGCGAACGCGCACTGCGAGGGATGGCGCGACTGCTGCAACCAGGCCGGCGGCCCTCACACGGGATGCCCGGCGAACTGCACCAACAACCACGGCGCCGGCCGCGGCAGCTGACTTCCGGTCGCGCGCGACAGGCCAGCCGCGCGGCGACCACGGCCCGACGACGTTCACCGGGCCGTCCGGGGCGATGCCGCTTCTCGAGCCACGAGGTCAACCCATGCAATCTGCGACGACCACATCCTGCATGCTGCTCGCGCTGTGCATCGCCGCACCGGCCCGCGCCGTCGTCCACGGCGTGCCGTCGGGTGCCCGCGATGACGCGGTCGTGCTCGTCCTGCGCGACGACGGTGGTCGCTGCACGGGGACGCTCGTCGCACCGGACCTCGTCGTGCTCGCCCTGCATTGCGTGACGGAGATCTCGAGCGGTCCGGTCGCGTGTGACGGCCAGAACCGTCCGGTCGGAGCTCGCGGCGCAGCGACCGGCGGCCGGATCACGGCCGACATCGCGCCCGAGCGGCTGCGGGTGTTCGCCGGTACCGGCGCACCGTCGCTGGCAACGATGCCACCGGCGGCGCGAGGCACGCGCGTGTATCGGCCGGCGGCGGGATCGGTCTGCGCCGGCGACCTCGCGGTGCTGCGGCTCGACCGGCCGGTGACCCGGTATGCGATCGCGCCGCTCCGCCTCGAGCGTGGGGTCTCGGCCGGCGAGCCGGTCGTCGTCGTCGGCTACGGTCGCACCGAGGCAGGCAAGCTGCCGCCGACCCGGTATCGCCGCGACGGTGTGTCCGTCGTCCGCGTCGGGCCGGCGCCCGGCGGCGGTGGCTTCGTCGCGCTCGCCGACACGACCTTCGAGGTCAGCGAGGGTCCCTGCCTCGGAGACAGCGGCGGCCCCGCCTTCGACGCCGGCAGTGGTGCACTGGTCGGCGTGTTCTCCGGCGGCGGCAACCCGCGAGCGCGTCTGGACAACCCGGCCTCACCCTGTCTGGGACCCGATGTCCGCAATCGCTACACGACCATCGCCTCGTTTCGCGAGCTGGTCCTGCAGGCCTTTCACGATGCGGGATATGTACCGCGGCGAGAGCGCCAGCAGCATGCCGGGCTCGCGCGACACGGGCCCACCGCAGCCGACCTCTCCGCCGGCGCGTGGCGATGATTTGCAATCTTCCCAGCGTACGCAATGGAAACCCGGTCATCGAGCCGCATGGCCCGCCGGGAGACGAGAAAGGACAGCACCATGCACGTATCGATCACCACCCTGACCGCCGTCGTCGCGGCCGCGGCCGTGGCCCTCGTCGGGCTCGGCGGCAGCTCCCCGGCCGCATCGGCGTCGTTGACGCAGGGCGGCTCGGGCTCGGGCTCGGGCTCGGGCTCCGGTTCCGGCTCGGGCTCCGGCTCCGGCTCGGGTTCCGGCTCGGGCTCGGGCTCGGGCTCGGGCTCTGCAACGGCCAGTACCCCCACGCAGTGCGCGCTCATGCAGGCCTGGACCACGGTCTCGGCCTCGACATCGGCCCAGCTGACCCCCGACCAGGGCCAGGCCCTCCAGGCCTGGTACGATCTGTGGAACGCAGCCGGGATCTCATCGGGCTCACGCAGCACGCTGGCGAGCGCGCAGAGCGAGGTCAACGCCGACGGCATCACCTACCAGACCCTCGAGGCGCGCTACGCCGAGCTGTCGATGTTCGGCAGCCCGGCGTGGACCCAGCTCGAGGCCGAGGTCGAGGCTCTGTTCGCGACGTTGCCCGACGACGGCTCCTGCGCCATGACATTCGCCACCGCCACCGCGGCCCAGCTCGGCGCGATCGCGCAGCCGCCTGCGCCGCGCCGGTTCTCGGTCCGCGGCGGCGGCTTCCTGCTGTGGCTGCCCGGCGTGCTGATGTGCACGTCTTCCTATCACGAGGAGCGCGACTACGCGAAGTCGCAGTGTGACCGCGAGCGCTTCGGCTGGGATCAATCATGCTCTGACTCTCACGATGCGCTCAACGCAGCCGTGTGCGGCACGACCTGGGGCCTGTACTATGGATACGACTTCCGCGCCTACCTCGGTTGCTGCCTCGGGATGCCGCCGGGCGGCTGGTGAACGGCGGCGCCTCGTCGGGCCGTCACAGGGCAAGCCGGGCGACGACGGCGTGCGCATGGCCGGCGCGATCGCCGTTCCCGGCGCGGTGCCAACCGATCAAGACTCGCGCGTGAGCAGCATGGCTACCTGGATATTGCGCATCGTATAACGCTGGCAGGCGGCGATGATCCGCTCCCGGACGCGCTCGTACAGCACATCGATGATCGACTGATCTTGCCCGGGCCCGACCAGGGCGCCGGCAATGACTGGCTCGCTGAATGCGCGTACGAACCCGGTGTAGGTCTGTGCATAGGCTGTGACATCCCCGCTGTGTCGCAGCGCCTGTTCAAATGGTGCCGGCACCTCGAGGGTCTCGGCGCGATCGATCCGGAAGCTCCCCTTCACGGGAGAGCCGGCTCGCGTGAGCGGGGCCATCATTTCCTCGAGCGTCCGGAAGTAGATCGGCAGGACGAGGTCCTCCAGGCGGCGCCGCGAGAGGCGCTCGGCAGTGACCAGGTCGAGCGCGGCATCGTTGAGCACGTCGAAGATCCCATCGCCGCAATGCCACGCGCCATCGCTGCCGGGCATGATCACGAGCAGCTTGGCCCCGGGTGCGAGCTCGAACGCCCGGGCCTCGAGGAAGCGCGTCATCTCTCGGTCGGCCTGCCGGGCGTAGGCGTCACGTGCCGCCGGAGATCCCTTCATGTATCCGATGAACTCGGGGACTGGCGCGTCCGGAACGCGGTCCATCCACTGGACGGCCAAGAACGACATCGCGATCGAGACCGAGCGTGGCGCCAGCATCGGCTCGAAGAACGACCCGGCGCACGCCAGCGGAACAACCTGTGGGCTCCGGCGTCCACGCGACTGTGCGTAGGTGACTTGCGTCGGATCATACAAGCTGCGAAACAGCTGGTTGAAATTGTTGCTCGGCAGATCACAATGCATCACATACACAGGCTGACTGTTACGCCGTGTTCGCAGCGCCTCGACGACGTGGCCCATGGCGGCGATCGAATTGCGTCCTTCCGAACAGCCGAAGTCGGCCGCGACGATCGGCTGAGCTTCGTCCGGAAGCATCATCGAGGTGATCGCCTCGGTCGCCCAGCCAATCACCGCCTGCATGGTGACTTGCTGAAGCGAAGAGTTGCGGTCATAGAAGCCGTCGGGTTTCATTCCAGTGAGCGTCGGCATGGCATCACGCTTCTCCTGAGAGAGATGATAACCTACCCGAGCCTGACATGATCGTCGCGGCGCTCGGCGCGCGGCGCCTTGTCGATACCGAGCCTGCAAGTCCTGCGATCGGGTCGATGGGATTGGTGGCCGATCGCGATCTGGTTCGACGACGCTTCGTAGCCGCCACGACCGCCGACACGTTCGGCACGGACGGGTACGCCGTGCGGTCACCCCGCCCGAGGCTGGTGATCGCGTCGCCGCCTGTGGTTGACGGCTGGTCGCACCCGACCCCAAGCTGTGCCGTGCCCCGCTTCTTCAACACGGCCGGTCCCAACCAGCCCGAGCGACACTACACCCTGCCCGTGCTCGCGCGCCTGCCGCAGATCCGCGAGCTCATCGACCAGGGGCTTTACTTTGTCGTGCACGCACCCCGCCAGGTCGGCAAGACCACCTCGCTCCTCCACCTCAGCCATGAGCTGACGGCCGAGGGCGCCTACGTCGCCATCCTCGTCTCGATGGAGGTCGGTGCACCCTTCCCACACGACCCGGGCGCTGCCGAGCTGGCCATCCTCGATGCCTGGCGGAGGCGGGCCGAGGCGCACCTCCCCCCCGAGCTTCAGCCGCCGCCCTGGCCCGACGTGGCTCCTGGCGACCGGATCGCCGCCGCCCTGGCCGCGTGGGCCCGCGCGGCATCGCGGCCGCTGGTCGTCTTTCTCGACGAGATCGATGCGCTGCGGGACGAGTCGCTGGTGGCCGCGCTCCGCCAGATCCGCGACGGCTACATCGACCGGCCGCAGAGCTTTCCCCACTCCCTGGCGCTGGTCGGGCTCCGGGACGTCCGAGACTACAAGGTGGCTTCCGGTGGAACTGACCGGCTGGGCACGTCGAGCCCGTTCAACATCAAGGCGGACTCGATCACCCTGCGCAACTTCATCCGGGACGAGATCGCCGCGCTCTACGGCCAGCACACCACGGAGACCGGTCAGGTCTTCGTCCCCGAGGCGGTCGACCGGGCCTTCGCGCTGACCCAGGGCCAGCCGTGGCTCGTCAACGCCCTGGCGCGGCAGCTCACCCAGGTGCTCGTGCGGGACCGGGCGGAACCCATCGGCGCGGCGAACGTGGACGAGGCCGCAGAGATCCTGATCCGGCGGCAGGACACGCACCTCGACAGCCTGATCGAGCGGCTCCGCGAGCCGCGGGTGCGCGCCATCATCGAGCCGATGCTCGCAGGCGAGACGCTGGGCGAGGTCTCCGAAGACGACCGGCGCTTCGCCGTCGACCTCGGCCTGGTCCGTCGATCCGAGGCCGGAGGGCTAGAGGTCGCCAACCCCATCTACCGGGAAGTCATCGTGAGGACGCTCGCGGGAGGCGCCGCGGACTCGCTCCCGCAGATCCCGAACACCTGGCTGACCCCCGAAGGCCGGCTCGACAAGAGCCGGCTCCTTCGCTCCTTCATGGACTTCTGGGCCCAGCACGGCGAGCCGCTCCTCCGCACAGCACCCTACCACGAGGTGGCGCCGCACCTCGTACTGATGGCCTTCCTGCACCGGGTGGTCAACGGCGGCTCGATCGAGCGCGAGTACGCCATCGCCCGTGGCCGGATGGACCTGTGCCTCCGCTACGCGGGCGAGACGCTGGCGATCGAGATCAAGGTCTGGCGCCCCGGCCGGCCGGATCCGCAGGCGGCGGGGCTCGCGCAGCTCGACGGCTACCTCGCGGGGCTCGGGCTCGATGGCGGGTGGCTCGTGATCTTCGACCGCCGCCCGGGGCTGCCCCCGGTGGAGGAGCGGCTCACTGCGAGCGAGGAGACGAGCCCTGCGGGCAACCGGGTGACCGTGATTCGCGCGTGAGCCGCGACCGGGTTGAAGTGCCGGGGAGACCCCAAGCCGAGGTCGCGTTCGGTGAGCTGGTCGCGGTCGTCGAGTTGGTCGCGGTCGCGCTCCACCGCGGTGATCACGGGTGCCAGATCGCCGACCGGATGCTCGACCTCCGGCGCTCGTCCTGCGGCTCACGCCTGACCCTCGGCGGCCGGTACCCACCCTCAGGTCGTCCGGTGGACGATGGTCGGTAACGGCGCCTAGCCGCTGCGTGCGAGGACGGTCGTCACCGCGTTGTTAGCGTGCCGATCGAGCCGGTAGAGGTTGCCCGCGTCGAAGAAGTACAATCCGGTGACGCTGAAGTGCGAGAACATCTCGATGTACTCGCGCACGATCGCCAAGGCCCGCGGCTGCGCGACGACGCCGTCGCGGGCGAGCTGCTCGAAAGCGCCGTCGGGCACCCTCAGCTTGTTGATGCGACCGGGTAGCCCGACCCACAACCACGGCAGCGACGAGTGCGGGTTCTGGGCGACGCAGTAAATCGAGCCCTCGATCTCCAAGCGCTGCGTCACGCGCCCGTTTGTACGATCGATGCCGAGCACCGCGCCGGCGGCCGTCGCCGCGTACAGCGAGCGCGCAACGACCGTGAGGCCGACGATGGCCCCGCGAACGGCCTCGAGCGGTCGCCGCTCGGCCGTGCCCGCATCGATCTCGAACAGCTCGCCTTGCCGGCAGCCGACGTACACCGTCGACCCGTCGCGGGCCAGCTCCACGGGTTCGGGCAGCCTCTCTGCCAGCGTCGTGACGCGGTCGCTCGCGAAGTCCAGGCGGCGCACCGCACCGTTCTTCGTATCGCCGAACCACAGGCCCGCCTCGTCGATCGCGATACCGCTGACGCCGCGGAAGCAGGCGAGCTTGGCCGGGCCCTCGACGACCGCCGGATCGCTTCCCCCACCGGCGAGCCGGAACACCTTGCCTGCTGCAGGATCGACGGCGCGCACGACGTCGCCATCGCTCGCGAACACGAG
>DATAPF010000485.1:0-3247 GCA_036265355.1 Kofleriaceae bacterium
ATGACGACGAGGCGATTCGGTTCCCGGCGATCACGTAGCGGGCGCCGGTCCGATGACCGCTGGCATGCGCCTCTCGTGCAGCCGGTGTAGGATCGTGCCTGCGGTATGTACGTTCGCTGGCTGCAAGTCCAGAACCTGAAGCGCCTCCGTTTCTTCACGGTGGACTTCTGCCATGCAGGTCAGCCCCGGATGTGGACGGTGTTGATCGGCGAGAACGGGACCGCGAAGACCACGCTGCTGCAGGCGATAGCGCTGGCCGCGACCGGCTCCAAGCAGGTGAACACGCTCGCCGGCCCGATCGTCAGGCATCTTCGCGATCGGCGCAGCAGCGCGCCGCTCGCGATCGATGCAAGGTTCGAGTTTCCATCTCAGGCGCGAGATGGCGAGAACCATCCGTTGTTGAAAAACATCCCGGCACACCTGGGGGTCAGCTCCAGCGTCAACTTGGAGGTCGGCTCGACGTCGCTGGGCGCCCAGGCTCGGTATTTCGACCTGGAGAAGTCGGAGAACATCAGCACCGGCACCGGAGATCCACTCGATCATGCGCGCGAACGTCACACCCGCGGCTGGTTCGTCGCCGGCTACGGCATCTCTCGTGCGCTGCCCGATGCGACCTCGACGCCGCCGTTTGATCGCCCATCGATCGAGCGCATTCAACCCCTGTTCGACGCCCAGGCGCGCCTGGCCAGCACCTCGTTTTCCAATCACTTCGCTCTGAAGGACGCACAGGAGAACCGGAACAAGGGTACGACCTCGCGGCTGTACAGCCGGATCCTGAACGAGGCGATCAAGCTCGGCGGCTCCGATCTCCTGCCGCACATCACCAAGCTCGAGCTCCGGGGACAGGGCGGTGCCAGTCGCGCGTTCGATCTCATCGAGAGCGACCGCTTTCATCAGCGGATGGGGCGACACGTGCAGAAGATCGCGGGCGTAGCGCTGTCTCACGGCTACCAGTCGACGTTTGCATGGATCGCGGACCTGATCGGCCATGTCTTGTTGGAATCGAAGGAATCGAAGGCTACATTGCACACGATCGACATGGAAGGCCTGGTCTTGCTCGACGAGATCGATCTCTATCTGCATCCGTCGTGGCAGGCGACGTTCGTGACTGCGCTACGGCGCGTGTTTCCGAAAATCCAGTTCATCGCGACGACGCATTCGCCGGTGATCCTGGCGGGGCTGGCGCCACATGAGGTGGTCCGGCTCCAGATCGATCCCGAATCCGGCGACGTCGTGCGGGCAGGCTGGGATCCGAGCACGGGGCAGCTGACGACGATGAACGGTCATAACTGGCCACAACCCGATCCCAGGCCGATGACAGGGAGCGAGATCTACAACACGTGGTTCGGCGTGGACCGGTTGACTCCCAATCCGCACGGCGAAATGCTGCGGCGCTATCTCGTGCTGGCGGAAGATCCATTCCGCACCGATCGCGAGCACAGCGAGCTCCTCCGGCTGCGCAAGGAGTTGCTCGCCTCGGGGGTCGGTGAGTTCCAGGACCCCGTGCCCCGTCGCTCGCGATGATCCGGATCGATCGAGGTCAAGAGCCCAGCGCGCTCGTGACTGCCCGCAGTACCCGGCTGTCGGTAGCGGTCAAGACGTACAACCGTCACGGTGCCGGTAGTCCCGAGATATCGGACACGCTGGTCGGGTACAACGTGCCGGCGATCAAGGACGTGCTGTACCTGGCTCAGCACACGAAATGCGCGTGGTGTGAGCTCCGCGTGCATTACAGCAGCAGCCCGGTGGAGCACTATCGCCCCAAGGCCGGTGCCTGGCGGCACGATCGCGGCGCACCGCCGCAGACCGATCGCGGGCACTACTGGTGGCTGACCTGGACCTGGGCGAACCTGCTGTTCGCGTGCCCGCGCTGCAACGATCAAGGTCACAAGGCGAACTTCTTCCCGCTGGAGCCCGGATCGTCGCCGCTACCGGTTCCGAAGCGGCCGCACCGTGGTCGACGAGGTAACCCGTTCTTCGATACCTCGGGAGAACGGCCGCTGTTGATCGATCCCGCGATCGATGACCCGCTCGATCACATCGTCTGGAAGCCGCTGCAGACCGCGTTCGCGCGTCGCGACTGGAAGTGGTCGCCGTCCGGGCTGACGCCGCGGGGCACCGCAACAATCGCGATCCTCAAGCTCGGCGAGCTCGCCGACGAGGTGGAGCATCACCTGCGGATCGCCGTGCTACCCAGCGTGGAAGAGGTGGAGGCACACGCCGCTGCCGGGCGCAACACTGACGCCGCCGCGCGCTGGCAGACGCTGATCGCGGACACGTTGGCGCCGAGCAGCCCGCTTGCCGCTGCGACCTGGTGCGCCCTGGATGTGTGGATGCCTGCAGGGCGGCGCGCGCAGTTCGGGCTGACCACACCTTCGCGCCCGACCGGTGTATGAGGAACAAGCTGACGCGTGCAAGCTCGGCCACCATCCGCCAACGCACCGGGGCGCGTGCGTCATGCCAGCGCCTCGGCGACCTCGCGCGCGGCGCGCAGGCCATGGTCGAACGCCTCCTCGAACAGCGCGAGCCCCGACAGATCGGTGTGGGCGAAGTGGAGCCGGCCGATCGGCGCGGCGAGGGCGATCCGGGCGCCGCCGAACCGCGCGCCGGTGCGCGGCCGGATCATACCGTGGCCCCAGAACGCGACCTCGATGTGGTCGACCAGCCCGCGGACGTCGGGGTGGGCGCGCTCGAGGTCGGCGAGCACGACCTCGGCCCAGTCGGCGTAGCTCGCGCCGGCGAGCTGGGTCCGCGCCGTGCGGGCGTCGCCCGGGAACGGGTAGTACCAGGTCCACACCGTCGGGCCGCGATCGCGGCCGCGCTGGTGGGTCGCCGACACGTAGCCCAGGCTCGGGCTGTCGCGAAACACGTTGTCCCACGCCGGCGGCGCGTGGTGGGCCTCGGCCGGCCGGCCGCGCAGGTGGACGTTGGCGACCGCCCAGGCGCCGTGGTCGTCGGCCGCGCCCGCCGGGACCGCCGCACCGGGCGGCGCTGCGACGATCCGGCGCCGCACGAAGCTCGGCACCGCGACGATCACGCGGCGCGCGCGGACGCCGAACGCGCCGCCCGGCCCGATCGCGACCAGCTCGCCGCCGGGGTCGATGCGCTGGACCGCGACGCCGGTCTCGATCGCCGCGCCCGCCGCGAGCTGGCGAACCAGCGCGGCGTTGCCGTCGGGCCAGGTCACCACCGACTGGGCGGCGGCGCCCGCGGTGCGCTGGCGGGCCGCGAAGTAGAACAGGCCGGC
>DATAPF010000486.1:0-22519 GCA_036265355.1 Kofleriaceae bacterium
TCGATCTCGAGGGCGCGATCGGCGACCTCGCAGAGGCGGGCGTGCTGCACTTCGTCGACTGCGGCACGACCGGGTCGCTCGAGCGACTGCTGCGGCGCGCCGGCGGCGACCGGATCACCGTCGAGCGGGTGGCGATCGATCCGGTGCGTTGCGAGCGGCCGCCCGTCGCGATCGTCGGGATGGGCTGCCTGCTGCCCGGCGGGAGCCACGATCGAGCAGCGCTGTGGCAGAACCTCATCGGCGGCATCGGTGGAATCCTTGACCAGCGCACCGTCGATCCAGACTGGGAGCGTGACTTCTTCGCGCCGACGCCCACGCCCGATCGCTCGACCTCGGCGCTCGCCGGGATCGTCGACGACGACGACCTCGTGTCGCCGCCGGGGCTCGCCCCGGAGCGTTTCGGGGCGTACTCGCGCGGCGAGAAGCTGCTCGCCATCGCGCTCGGGCAGTGCCGGCCCGGCGTGCCAGCCGCAGGGCGAATCCGATGCCTGGTCGGCGCGACCGCAGACGGCTTCGCGGCGCACGATGTTGCATCGTCGCTCGCCGCGGCCGGGGTCGATCCGGACGACCCGCGGATCGCTGCACGCCTCGGTCTCGGCGGTCCCCACGGCGCGCACGACGCGATCGTGCGGGTCGTCCACGACCTCCACGGCGACCGTGCGGAGGTGGTGGTCGTGGACGCCGCCTGCGCATCGTCGCTCTACTGCGTCGCGCTCGGGATGCGCGCGCTCGAGACCGGCGAGGCCGACATCGTCGTCGCCGGCGGCGTGTTCGCCCCCGGCCCGGGGAACAGCTGCCTGTTCTCCCAGTTCGGCGGGCTGTCGGCCGACGGCTGCCGGCCGTTCAACGCCGACGCCAGCGGCGTCGTGTTCGGCGAGGGGGCGGCGTTCGTGGTGCTGCGCCGGGTCGACGACGCGGAGCGCGACGGCGCGACGATCGAGGCGATCGTGCGCGGCGCGGGGCTCGCCAGTGATGGGCTGAGCCCGTCGGCCACCGCGCCGCAGTCGACCGGGCAGGTCCGTGCGATGGAGCGATGCTATGCCGGCTACGGCCTCGATCCGGCGTCGGTCCCGGTGATCGAAGCGCACGGCACGGGGACGCCTGTCGGCGACGGCACCGAGCTGCGGTCGCTGCAGTCGTTCTTCCATCGCCGCGCGAGCGGCCCGGTCGCGGTGCGAAGCCTGAAGGCGCTGATCGGCCACACGGGATGGGCGGCCGGCACGGCGTCGCTGATCGCGATGTGCGAGGCGCTCCAGCGCGGGCTGGTCGCGCCGCAGGCGCACTACCGCCGGCCGTGCACGGCGCTCGAGCAGGCCGGCGCGCTGCTCTCGGTGTCGAGCGCCGTCGAGGCGTGGCCCGCGGCGATGCGGCGCGGCGCCATCAACGGCTTCGGGTTCGGCGGATCCGACGCCCACGTCGTCGTCGAGGCGTACCGGCGCGGTTCGCTGACCGGTCCGGCGCCCGAGGCTGCCTGCGACGAGCTCGCGGTCGTCGCGACGTGCGGCCTGTTCCCGGGCCTGGACGGAGCGCTGGCGCGTCGCCCGGTCCCGGACGCGCGCGCCGGGTTCGATCGCGACCGCGTGCGGCTTCCCGACGGCGTCGCCGTCCTGCCCGATCTCGCGGACGACATGGACATCACGCAGCGGCTCGTGCTGCACGCGGCGACCGCGGCGCTCGACGCGCTGCCCGAGAGCGCGCGGCAGCTCCGGGCCGACACGGCGCTGGTGCTCGCGCTCACCGGCAAGAGCGAGCGCGGGGTGGATGCCACGCTGCGCGTCCTCGCCGGCCGGATCGCACGGCAGCTCGACGGACTGCCCGAGGCTGCGCGGGTCCGCGACGCGGCCGCGAAGGTCCGCCCGTCGGGGACGTACACGCTCCAGGCGATGATGCCCAACATCGCGTCCGGTCGCGCGGCGTCGCGCCTCGACCTGGGGGGACCGAACTTCGTCGTCGACGCCGGCGCGCGGTCCGTCGACGCGATGCTCGACGCTGCCGCGCTCCTGCTCGGCGACAGCGCGCGCATCGTGCTCGCCGGCGCGGTGTGTGCGTCCCGCTACGCCGCGCCGCACACCCGCGAGTCGGCCGTGTGTCTCGCGGTGACCACGCCCGAGCTGGCCGCGGAGCTCGGGCTCCCGGTCCTCGCTCGCCTGTGGCGCGACGCCGAGGTCGCGACCGCACCCGCCGTACCTCGCGCCGGCGCCGCGCTGCCATGCTGCGGGGCGACGGGGGCCGAGGACCTGCTGCTCGCCGTCGACGCGGCGGCGCGCGGCCGCGCCACCTCGGTGGCGTTCGACGGCGGCGCGACGTGGACCGTCTCGCCGCCGTCGACGCTGGCGCCGGAAGCGCTCGAGCGGCGAAGCCGCGAGGACCAGGATGACGGGCGAGAGCGTGAGCTCGAGCGGCGAAGCCGCGAGGACCAGGATGATGGGCGAGAGCGTGAGCTCGAGCGGCGAAGCCGCGAGGACCAGGATGACGGGCGAGAGCGAAAGCTCGAGCCGGCGGTCACGATGCACACCCCGGTCTGGGTGGCCGTGCCATCGCGCGCCGCGCCCGCCGCACCGTACGCTGCGTCGATCGTCGTCGCCCCGGCGGATCCCGACCTGATCTCGGAGCTGCTCGCCGCCGCGCCGCGCCTCGCACACGCGGTCCGCATCGCGGTCCCTGCCGGCGCGACTTCGTCGGACCCCAGGGTCATCGCGATCGACGTCGCCGACGAGCTGCGCGCCGAGCCCGGGCTCGCGCGCCTCGACGACTTCGCCGCCGAGGCGATCATCGCCGTCGAGCGTCCCGGGGCGCTCGACCTCCGGGCGGCGCTGGCCGCGGCCGCACACGATCGCCGATCGCTCGAGCTGCTGTTCTTGATCGCGAGACGGCGCGCGCCCGCGTTGCGCACGCGATCGATCGACCTGTTCAGCCTGTGCCTGGGCGGGCTCGACGCGTCGGGGCTGCTCCATCCCGCGTCGGGCGGGCCGGCGGGGTTCCTGAAGTCGCTCGCGCGAGAGCTCGGGGGCCGGATCCGCCCGATCGTCACGACGACCGCGTCGGTCGCCGCGGGCCTCGACCTCCTCGCGCGGGAGCGTGCGGCGGCGAGCGACGCCAGCTGCGAAGAGGTCGGCTACCTCGGCGACGTGCGCAACGCGCGGCGTCTCCTCGAGTCGGAGCTCGGCGACGCTCGGCCGCCCGCGCTGGACGAGCGCTCCGTCGTCGTCGTGACCGGTGGGGCGCGTGGCGTGACGGCGATCCTGACGGAGGCGGTGCTCACGCGATGGAAGTGCACCGTCGTCGCGCTCGGGCGCGCGCTCCCCGAGGAGCCGCCGGCCGAGACCGATCCCGCGGTGGTCGAGCGGGAGTTTTACGCCGCGGCGCTGCGCGCGGCGCCCGAGGTCGACCTCGCGTCGCTCCGCGCGCGGTTCGCCCGCAAGCAGGCGGCGTGGGAGGTGTGGCGGGAGCTCGAACGCCTCCGGAGGCTCCCGGGTCGCGTGTTCTACCACGCGGTCGATCTGACCCGCGCGGCGGACGTCGAGCGCGCGGTCGCCGAGGTCGTCGAGGCGCACGGACCGGTCGACTGGATCGTCCACGGGGCGGGCGTGCAGTACTCGAAGCGGCTCGAGCGCCGCAGCCTCGAGGAGCTCCGCGCGACGCTCGACGTCAAGCTGGGCGGGCTGCACCACCTCGCGACCGCCTGCGGCGCGCGGCGCGGCGCGCTGGTCCCGGTGCACGTGCTGACCTCCGCGTACAGCTTCTACGGCAACGACGGACAGCCGGACTACGGTGCGGCGAACGAGACGCTGGATCGGCTATGCGCGCTCGCGCGCGCGCACGGTCACGGACCGTGGTCGTCGATCGGCTGGCTCGCGTGGGACGGAATCGGCATGACGCGCGGCAGCGAATACGCGGCGCTGGCCGAGGAGCGTGGCCTGTCACGCGTCGGCCCGGCCCTCGGCCGGAGGATCTTCCTCGACGTTCTCGACGATCGCACGCGGGCGGCGATCAACGTCCAGCTCGCGCCGCCCGAGCGCGCTCGCTACGGCGTGCCGGTGGTCGCGCACGCGCCGGACCATGCTCCGGAGCAGGCGCCGGGAGACGAGGTCCGCGTCGTCCGCGACGTCGATCCCGACATGCTCGCGTTCCTCGCTCACCACAAGGTGCGCGGGCAGCCGACGCTCCCGGGGGCGTTCGCGCTCGACTGGTTCGTGCAGGCGGCGGTCGACGCCGCCGAGCCGCGTGACGGCGCGCTGGACATCGCCGTGCTCGAGGACATCCGGTTCTCGCGGCTGCTCCGCAAGGGCGACGCGTACCGGATCTCCGCACGCGCCGAGCTCGCCGGGTCACCGGACGAGGGGCGCGACGCGTGGCGCGCTCGCCTCGCCGGCGACCTCCGGCACGTGACCGGCGTCGACCTCGAGCAGGACGTCACGTTCTGCGAGGCGCGGGTCCGCCTGCGCGCGGGCTTCGACGGCGAGCAGCCGACGCTCGCGCGACGCGGCGCGTATCGGTCGTCGCGCGACCCGTACTGTGACGCCGCCGCCGGCGCGGTGTCGCTGTCCGGGCCGTTCGACTGCCTGCGCGAGATCGAGATCGGCGCGGCGGGCCGGCAGGCGCTGTTCGTCCCGCCGGACCAGCGCGACGCTTGCCTGGGTGCCGCGTTTCCGGCGCTCCTGCTCGACGCCGCGTGGCGGCTGTCGATGATGCACGCGGGCGACGCCGATCGCGCCCTGTTCGTCCCGGTCAGGGTGGAACGTGTGACGGCCGCGCGTTGCCCCGACTTCGACGGGCCGCCGGTGATCCGCGCGACCGCGCCGACCACCGACGACGGCACGGTGAGCTGCGCGCGCGCCGAGGTCACCGACCGCAGGGGACGCGTCCGGCTTCGCATCGAGGGCTCGGTCGCCCGGAGGCTGTCATGAGCGCGCCGCGCATGGACATCGCTGATCTGCGCCGCGCGCTCCGCGCCGCGCTGCCGCCCGACACGTTCGAGCCTCAGCCGGCGCGCGGCGTGATCGCGTGGGCCGAGTTCGTGCTCATGATCGGCATCGCCGTCCTCGTCGCGATCGCCGATCTCCCGTGGTGGGCAAGCCTCGCGGCGTCGCTGGTCCTCGGGCAGCTCATGGTGTCGGTCCTCCTCGCGGCGCACGAGGCGATGCACGGCTCGGTGTTCCGGTCGCCCCGCGCGGTCCGCCTGCTCGCCACGATCGGCTTCCTGCCGATGCTCGTGACGCCGAGCCTGTGGCTGGCGTGGCACGTCCAGGGGCACCACGGCGCGCCGAACCAGCCGGCGCGTGATCCCGACAGGCTGATGGACTTCGTCGCCTACCGCGACAGCTGGCTGGCCCGGATGCGGGCGCGGATGTCACCCGGTCACCGTCACTGGTTATCGGTCGCGGCGATGTTCTTCATGTTCACGCTGCAAGGCCACGTGTTCTTGTGGGCGCACTGCGACGAGCCGGCGATCCGCGATCGCATCGCGCTCCATCGGACGCGCGAGCGGATCCTGTCGACGCTCTTGATCGGCGCCTGGCTGACCGGCGCGATCCTGCTCGGGTGGGACGCGCTCTGGGTGCTCGTGATCCCGTTCGCCACCGCGAACTTCACGTTCATGGCCTACATCTCCACGCACCACTGGATCCGTCCGCTCGTCCACAGCGACGATCCCCGGATATCGACGCTGAGCGTGCGCGCACCGCGGCTGCTCGACTGGTGGCATTTCCAGTTCAGCTACCATCAGGAACATCATCTGTTCCCGCGCATGAGTCACAAGTTTGGTCCGCGGGTGCGCGCGAAGCTGCGGGAGATCGATGCCAGTGCGGTCGCGCTGCTGCCCTGGGGGACGGCGCTCCGCGCGGTGTTCACGACCCCGGCGCTGTATCGCGACGCGGTCACACTCGTCCACGAGGACGGATCGGGCGTGGTGGAGCTCGCGACCCTCGCCGATCAGCTCGGCCTGCCCGCGGTCGGCGGCGACGAGGAGCGCGCGCCTACCTCGTGACGAATCGTCGCGTCAGCCTGTCGAGCGCGCCGGCCAAGCCCCTGCGTGGCTGCGAGCGCTGGCTCGAGGCGCGAGACCCGACGCCGCGTCATCGCCCCTTCGCCTTCTCCGCGCGCTCCTTGGCTTCCGCGTAGTGGACGAGGCGATCGAGGCTGGCGGCCCAGAACCGTTCGCTCTGCTGCAGCCAGTCCATCGCGGGCTTGAGCGAGCCCGCGGCGATCGTGACCGTCACCGTACGCCCCGCCTTGGACCGTCGGATCAAGCCGGCGTCGTGGAGGACGTCGAGATGCTTCATCACCGCCGGCAGCTTGATGTCGAACGGCTCGGCCAGCTCGGTCACCGAGACCCCGCGCTCATCGGCGAGTCGCATGAGGATCGCCCGCCGTGTCGGATCGCTCAGCACCCCGAAGATGCGGTTCAGTCGCTCTTCACGATAGTGCACCATCTGGCAAGCTGTGGCAGATCACCAAGACGCCTGTCAAGCGAGCCGTGCCCGCTGAGCGCGGCTGGCGATGAGTGACGGCAACCGCTCGGACAGCTCCGATCCGGACAGGCGCAGCGATGGTTGCGCGGCGCTTGACAACCTCGGCGAGCGCGCTCATAGTACACAAAGTGGTGAACAATTGTCGGTGCGATCTCGACCGCGCCTTCAAGGGGAAGCCTCGATGAGGCGCCTCACGCTCGTCCGCCGGATCGCTGCGCGTCCCTCGATCGTCTTCGAGGCGATGACGACGGTGGAAGGCGTCGCTGTCTGGTGGGGGTGTGGGCCGGATGAGGTGCCCATCGTTAGCGCGGAGATCGACGCCCGCGTCGGCGGCAGGTACCGGGTCCAGTTTCGAACGCTCGACGGCAGCGAGCACGAGGCCTGCGGCGAATACCTGGAGCTGGTGCCACCGTGCCGGATCGTGATGAGCTGGCGCTGGGCGTTCGGCGGCGTGCCCGACGAGCACGGTCGGACATCGCGCATCGAGATCGATCTCGCGCCGGTTGCGGACGGCACGGAGCTCGTATTCACACACGCGGAGCTGTGGAGCGAAGCCTCGGAGCACAGCCATTCATGGGGCTGGACCGGCTCGCTGGACAGGCTCGTTCGACATCTGGAACGTGCCGGTGAAGGAGTCGATCGCGAACAAGCAGTTCCCGGCTGACCCGAGGCAGGCCGGCGGCCGCCGCGCAACAACCCGGCGAACCGGCGTGCGGTCGCGCGGCGCCGCAGTACGCTTCGGCCCATGGCGCGCTTCATCCAGTCCAATGGCATCCGGATGCACCTGATCGAGGAGGGCAGCGGCCCGCTGGTGGTGCTGCTCCACGGCTTCCCGGAGCTGTCGAGCACGTGGCGCCACCAGCTGCGCGCGCTCGCCGCCGCCGGCTATCACGCGGTCGCGCCCGATCAGCGCGGCTACGGCCAGACCGACTGCCCCGAGCGCGACGACGCCTACACGATGCTCCACCTGGTCGGCGACGTGATCGGGCTGCTCGACGCGCTCGGCGAGCGCGAGGCGGTGGTCGTCGGGCATGACTGGGGGGCGCCGGTGGCGTGGAACGCGGCGCTGCTGCGGCCCGACCGGGTCCGCGCGGTGGTCGGCATGAGCGTGCCGCCGCGCGACCGGCCGCCGCTGCGGCCGACCGATCTCCTGCGCAAGCGGTACGGCGACAGCTACTACCAGCTGCGGTTCCAGCCGCCGGGGGTCGCCGAGCAGGACTTCGCCACCGACGTGCGCGGCAAGCTGCGGACGCTGGTGTACGCGGCGTCGGGCGACGCGCCGCCGGACCAGCGCTGGCGGCCCGACGCGCCGGGTCCGTTCCTCGCCGGGCTCGTCGATCCCGGGCGCGCGCCGGCCTGGCTCGGCGAGGACCAGCTCGATGCGCTGACCGAGGCGTTCACCCGCACCGGGTTCCGCGGCGGGCTGGCGTGGTACCGCAACATCGATCGGAACTGGGAGCTGATGGCGCCGTTCGCCGGGCTGGTGATCCGCCAGCCGTCGATGTTCCTGATGGGGGACGCCGACCCGGGCTTCCCCGCCGCGCGCCAGATGCTCGATGGTCTGTCGCAGGTGGCGCCCGGGCTGCGCCGCTCGCTGGTCCTGCCCGGCGTCGGGCACTGGGTCGGCGAGGAGCGCCCGGCCGAGATCAGCGCGGCGCTGGTGGAGTTCCTCGCCGGGTTGTGAGCCGCGCGACGCGACGCGCCTCCCCTGTCGATCGACATCAGTTGTCGAGCTGCCCGAGCCGGTCCTCGAGGCCGAGCACGACCTGGCGGGCCTGGTCGACCAGGTTGCGGGCGGAGGCGAGGTCGCGCTCGAGCCTGACGACCTCGCGCTCGCGCTGGGCGACGTCGCCGCGCGCGGTGCGCAGCGCGGCCTCCAGGCGGTGGCGCTCGGCGGCGGCCCGGGCGCGCTCGGCCTCGGCGCGGCGCAGCTCGGCGGCGGCCTCGGCGCGGGCGGCGGCGGCCTCGCGCTCGCGGCGCAGCCGGGCCTCGTCGGCGTCGCGCTGCTCGCCGGCGGTCTCGGTGTCGCCGGTGTCGCCGGTGTGGTGCGCGGCGGCGGGCGCCCGAGGCTGGACCGGAAACGGAATGACATTGGTGATCCCGACCGCCTCGAAGCCGGGCGGATCGCGGTCCGCCGACAGCGCGCCGGGCAGGTCGGGCGCCCAGCCGCCGGCCGCGGCGAGCGCCGACAGGGTCTGGGTCACCCGGCGCAGGGTCGCCTCGTTCGCGGCGTGGCCGGCCTCGCCGAGCAGCTGGGCGGCCTGGGTGCGCAACGTGGCGATCGCGTCGCGGTGTGCGGCGGCGCCGCCGAGCTCGCCGCGGCGGAGCTGTTCGGCGGTGGCAAACAATGCCTCGAATGCATCGCGGGCGCGCCACCACAGCTGGTCGACGATCCACGCCGAGATCGGCGGTCGCGCCAGCTTGGCGAGCTTGCCGGCGCCTACCTTGTCGCCGGCTGCCTTGAGCTCTCCGGCGAGCCGCTTGCGCTCGGTCACGAACTGTTCGTGGGGAGCCTGGAACAGCGACTCGACGGCGTCCTCGTAGCGCATCACTCACATCGTATCAGCGCGCAGGCGCGCACGGTGCTCCGCCGGCGCACGGCGCGCGCGTCGCGTGTGCATGCCCGGCTCAGCGCCAGCGCCGCCGGAGCCTCGCGCCGAGCAGGATCAGACCGCCCAGCGCGGCGGTCGCGGTGAGCAACCACAGCGCGATTCGCAGCGGGCTGCGCCGGACGACGAGCTCGTTGGCCTCGGGGATCGCGACGGTCGCCGCCGACGCCACAGCGTGATACGAGCCCCACGCTGGCGGATCGCTCGCCGGGAACGACTCGAGGCTCGCTTCATCGACGATGTCCCAGTCGGAGCTGGTGCCGGGCATGGTGACTGAGTCTGCACTCGACGTGCCGGTCACGCCGAGCGCAGGCGGCGGATCCCCCACGCGGCCAGGATCAGCGCTCCCAGTGCGCCAACGACCGCGGCGATCGTGCGGATCGTGCCACGCAGGTGCGCGGGTTCGGGGCTGGTGACCAGCGCGGCGGAGTTCTCCTCCTCGTCATTCCACTCGATCACCAGGGCCACATAGTCCGGGCCTTCGAGTCCGGGGTCCGCTTCGGTGGGGTAGGAGGGCTGCATGTCGGCTGAAGGAGCAACCCACGTGCCGTCTGGTGGGTTCCTGGGACCGGATCGAGCGCATGCGCTCCGGAGATGTCGCAGCGCGCGTGATGGCTCCGCCGCGCGGTCGGGTCGCGCGGAGGACCGCCCCGACGTCGCGCCGATCTCGGGCGCGCTTCTCAACTCCCTGATCAAACAGGAGATCGGCTCGGCATGGGATCGGGATGGACACGCTGTCAGAGTGGTCTGATACTGAACAGATGTTCCCATGAGTGACGACCTGTTTTCGAAGGCGAAGGGCGTGGCCGCCGCCGCCCGCGGCAACTGGATGCAGAAGGGGCAGCGGCTCCAGCTCCAGCCCCACAAAGGGCTCCCGACGAGCCGGCAACCGATCGAGCTCGCCGGCGCGCCCGGCGAGGAGGGCGGCGCCGCGCCGGCGAGCGAGGGCCCGTGGGGGCTCGATGCGCTGCGCGGCCGGCTGGTCGAGCTGTCGGCGCGCGGGGCCGCGGCCACGCTGACCGCAGCGGTCGAGCTGGTCATCGAGGCCCAGCAGGCGGCCGAGCCGGTCGCCTGGGTGACGCTCGGCAACGCCACGTTCTTTCCGCCCGACGCGGCGGCCAGCGGCGTCGATCTCGCGGCGCTCGCCGTGGTCCGGGTCCACGACGCCACCGCGGCAGTGCGCGCGGCCGAGCGGCTGCTGCGCTCCGGCGGATTCGGGCTGGTGGTGATCGATTTCGGCGGCGAGTCGTTCGCCCATCAGGGCGTCGAGGTGCCGATCGCGCACCAGGGCCGGCTGATCACGCTGGCGCAGGCCCACGACGCCGCGGTCGTGTGCATCACCGAGAAGCCCGGCGAGGCGCCGTCGCTCGGCTCGCTGGTGTCGCTGCGCGCCGAGGCGGTTCGCCTGCACGCGCCCGAGGACAAGAGCGGCGGCGAGCGCGGCTACCACGTCACGCTGCGGGCGATCAAGGACAAGCGCCGCGGCCCCGGGTGGACGCGGACCACCAAGCTGCGCGGCCCGCCGGGAACCTAGCCGCGGAGCCGTGGCGGCTTCGTCGCGCGTCGGTCAGGTCAGAGCGCACGGGCGAGCGCGGGCAGGGCGACGCCGGCGCGCGCATCGAGCCGGACCGCGGCGTGGTCGTCGCCGCGGGTCGGGCCGCGGTTGAGGATGCCGATCGGCACGCCGCGCTCCGCGGCGCGGCGCACGAACCGGAAGCCGGAGAACACGGTGAGCGACGAGCCGATCACGAGCAGGGCCTCGGCGCGGTCGAACAGCGCCCAGGCGGCGTCGAGCGTGGCGCGCGGCACGCTGCCACCGAAGAACACGACGTCGGGCGTTGCGGTGCCGCCGCACGCCTCGCAGCCCACCACGGTGAAGCCGTCGACCAGATCGTCGGGCAGGTCGGCGTCGCCGTCGGGGGCGGTCGCGGCGCTGCGGGTGCGCTCGAGCCAGCCCGGGTTGGCGGCGAGCAGGCGGGCCTGGAGTGCGTCGCGCGAGGTCAGCGCCGCGCAGTCCAGGCAGCGCACGCGGGCGAGCGCGCCGTGCAGCTCGACGACCTCCCGGCTGCCGGCGGCGCCGTGCAGGCCGTCGACGTTCTGGGTGATGACGCCGGCGACCACGCCGCGCTGCTCGAGCTCGACGAGCGCGGCGTGCGCCGGGTTGGGCCGCGCGGCGGAGAACCGCGACCAGCCGAGCACCGAGCGCGCCCAGTAGCGCCGCCGCGCGTCGGCGCGGTCGACGAACTCGCGGTGCTGGATCGGCGGGCGGGTCCGCGGTGGCCGGAGCGAGGTGTCCGGGCCGCGGTAGTCGGGGATGCCGGACTCGGTCGAGCAGCCGGCGCCGGTCAGCGCGACGACGCGCCGGCCGTGCAACAGCTGGATCAGCGCGCCGAGCTCCACGTCCCGGTGGTTAGCACACCGCCGGCGGCGGACGAGCCGTCACCCGCCGATGATCTGGCGGAACCGCGGCTGGTGGCGGAACCGGGCGAAGTCGTCGTTGTCCAGGAAGTACTGGCGGTAGGCCTCGGCGTCGACCGCGAGCACCGCCTGCATCGAGTGGTAGAACAGCTCGTCGTCGGGGGCGATCGCGCCCGCCCAGGCGAGCAGGTAATCGGTGTAGGTGTCCTGCTCGAGCTGGTTGGCGGCCAGCAGGTCGGGGATCGCGTCGCGGCCGTGGCCGAGGTTGAGCTTGGCGTAGCCGCGCAGCTGGTAGGCCTCGGCGACCGGGTGCATGGTGAGCAGGCGGTCGAAGTCGGCGATCGCTTCGACGTAGCGGCCGAGGTCGGTGGCGTACAGCTTGCCGCGCAGGTGGTAAGGACCGGGTTGATCGGGGGACAGCGCGATCGCGCGGCTGAAGTCGTTGACCGCATGCTCCTCGTGGCCGCCGAGCGCCGTGAAGCACATGCCGCGGTGGAACAGATACTGGGCCTGGTTGATCGGCGGCTCCATCTCGATCGCCCGCCCGTAGTCGCGGATCGCCCCCATGTTGTCGCCGAGCCGCTGGTAGGCGAACGCGCGCTGCGCGTACAGCGTGACGTTGCCCTGGCGGTACTGATCGTCGAGCTGGATCGCCTCGCTGAACAGCGCGATCGCATCGTGCAGCCGGCCCTCGACGCTCGCTCGCATGCCGTCCGCATACAGCGCGGTCAGGCGGTCGAACAGGCCGGGCACGGTGTGCATCGGGCGATCGGGCATCGCCGGAACGATCGCTCAGTCCGACGCCGAAGTGAAGCGGGCCGCCGCGGTTCGCGCCCGCGCCGCCTGGCGAACTTGCGCTACCATCGCGGCATGCCCCAGCCGGATGTGCGATCGCAAGTCGGAGAACCCGAGTGGCAGCTGCGCGTCGACCTGGCCGCGTGTTACCGCCTGGTCGCGCACTTCGGCTGGTCCGATCTGATCTTCACCCACATCTCGGCGCGGCTGCCCGGGCCGGAGCACCACTTCCTGATCAACCCGTACGGGATGACGTTCGACGAGATCACCGCGTCGAGCCTGGTCAAGATCGACCTCGACGGCAACAAGGTGATCGATAGCCCGTACGAGATCAATCCGGCGGGCTTCACGATCCACAGCGCGATCCACGCCGCGCGCGACGACGCCCGGTGCGTGCTGCACACCCACAGCATCAACGGCGTGGCGGTGTCGGCGCAGAAGGCCGGGGTCCTGCCGATCTCGCAGCAGTCGACCTTCGTGCTGTCGTCGCTGGCGTACCACGACTACGAGGGCGTCGCGCTCAACCCCGACGAGAAGCCGCGGCTGGTGCGCGACCTCGGCGACCGCGCGTTCCTGATGCTGCGCAACCACGGCCTGCTGACGGTCGGCCCGACGGTCGCCGAGGCGTTCGTCGCGATGTACCTGTTCGAGGCGACCTGCACGATCCAGGTCCGGGCCCAGGCCGGCGGCGAGCTGATCCGGGTCGACCCCCGGATCATCGAGGGTGTGATCGCGGCCCGCGCGACGGTGACCCAGGGCGTCGGCCCCGGCGCGCTGGCCTGGCCGGGTCTGCTGCGCAAGCTCGACCGCATCGATCCGAGCTTCCGGTCGTAGCCGCGCACGCGGTACGCTGCGCCATGGCGATCGACGATCTGGACACCATCGAGCACAAGCTCAGCAAGCGCGGGTTCCGCCGCATCGACGGCCACTTCTACGAGTGCGACGCGTGCCATGTGCAGGCCGTGCGCAAGTACGCCACGCTCGGCAAGACCGGTGGGCGCGACATCTCGCTGTGCGAGGCCTGCGGGGTCGCTGCGTCGTGGCGCAGCGTCGCCGGGATGGAGCAGCGCGAGCAGGACGTCGGGTTCGACCTCCGCGCGTTCCTCGGCTAGGAGTGTGTAGGGCGTAGCGACCTGGAGAGCGTGTACACGCGCGGCGCGCCGTGGGCTGCTGCGCGGATGGGCGTCGGAACCGCGCCCGCCGAATCACCGCCGGCGCGTGCGCGGACCTCGTTAGGTACGTGCGGTGCAACGAGGGCGAATCGTAATCACGGTCGCGGCGTCCGACCCCATCCTGCTCGCGGTCGCCCACGGCGGGCCGCGCGTTGACATCGCTCGTGGGCCGCATGGGCCCGCTCACCTCGACGGTACGCCCACGTGGGGGGATCGACATCGGGGAGCGGGTTTGATCGAATGGCGTCGTGAAGAGCTATCGGCCGTACGCTCCCAGCCAGCCCTACCTGCTGCCACCCTCGCCAAGCGAGTGGCTGCCCGAGGGGCACCTAGCGTACTTCATCCTCGATCTGGTCGAGGATCTCGACTTGGGAGACATCGAGCGGGTGCTGCAGGCCAAGGACCCCCGAGGCGAGCGGCCGTACTCGCCTCGGATGATGACGGCGTTGTGGCTCTACGGCTACGCCGTCGGAGTGACCTCGTCGCGGAAGCTCGAGAAGGCCACCTACCAGGACGTGGCATTCCGGGTGCTTGCGGCGGGCGAGCAGCCGCACTTCACGTCGCTCAACGAGTTTCGCGCCAAGCATCGTCAGGCACTGGGGAACTTGTTCCATCAGCTCCTGCGCGAGTGCATGTCAGCGGGACTTGTCAAACTCGGCCACGTGGCGATCGACGGCACCAAGATGAAAGCCAACGCGAGCAAGCACAAAGCCATGAGCTACGAGCGCATGGAGCAGGAGGACGCGCGGCTCACGGCGGAGATCGAAGCGTTCTTCGATCAGGCCGACGCGGCCGACGCCGAGGAGGATCGGCAGTACGGCGTCGGTCAGCAGCAGCACGACCTGCCCGCGGAGCTGCGGCGCCGGGAAGACCGGCGCGCCCAAGATCCGCGCCGTGCGAGAGGCGCTCAAGCAGGAGACCGCGAAGCGCCGGGCGGCAGAGCTCCAGCACATGGCCGACGAGCTGCGGGCCAAGGCTGAGGGCCCGACCACGCCACCGGCGCAGCAAGCCGGTTTCACGACCATGGCGGCACAGCACGACCAGCAAGCCGCGGAGATCGACGACGACGACCCGCCGCCGCCCAGCGCCGATAGCGACCTGCCGCGCAACACGCCACCGGCCAAGCCCGACGGAACACCGCAGCCCAAGGCACAGCGTAACTTCACCGATCCCGAGAGCCGGATCATGCTCCGCGATGGTGGGTTTCTGCAGGCCTACAACGCGCAGATCGCCGTCGACGAGGGGGCTCAGATCATCGTGGCCGCGGCCCTGAGCAACCAGGCACCGGATGCCAAGTACTTCGAGCCCATGCTCCGGCGCGTCGTCGACAACTGCGATGCCGTTCCAACCTGCGTCACCGGCGACTCGGGCTATTTCTCGGCAGACAACATCGCGGCTGCTGAGGCCATGGGCACCGAGCCCTTCATCGCCGTGGGTGGCCATCAGCGCAATGGGCTACCCGAGGACGGTTTCGCACGCCCGGACCAGCAGACCCCTGCGCGCCGTGCCATGCGCGCTCTCCTCGGGACCGAGCGCGGACGCGCCGCCTACGCTCGCCGCAAGGCCACCGTCGAGCCCGTGTTCGGCCAGATCCGCGCGTGTCGAAGCATCCGGCAGATGTCTTTCCGGGGCCTCCTGAAGAACCGATGCGAATGGCTGCTGATCTGCGCCACCCACAACCTCCTGAAGCTCTGGCGAGCGCTCGGTGGCGGCAGCAAGCCCGCTCTGGCAGCGGCTGCAACTCCCTGACGCCCCCACGTGGGGGCCCGCTGCCAGGACCGGCGCGCCGCGGGGTCTCGCAGACTCTACGGGCTACACACTCCTAGCTGGGCGTCCGCTACACTGTCCGCGGCGATGAGCGAGGTCGCGCCTGACGAGCGGGCTGTCATGGAGGTGCTGCGCGCGTTTCGCGACGGCGATCTGAGCGCGTGTGTCGCGGCCGCGTCACGGATGCTCGAGGGCCACGTCATCACGCACGAGGTCGCACAGGCGTTGCTCATCAGCATGCAGCGCCTCGGCGCGGACACGGGCCAGATCGCCGGACCCCTGGTCGCCGGCCTCGCGACCCGGCCATGGCAGCAGCTGCTGCTGCGAGTCACGCTCGGCGAGGTCGATGGCGAGGTCGCCGTCGCCGCCGCCGCGACCGACGATGCGCGCTGTCAGGCGCGGTTCTACCACGGCGCGCGGCTGCATACGGTTGGCCGCATCGACGATGCCCGGCGGGTCCTCGACGACTGCCTCGCCAGCTCCAGCGCGTGCCTCGAACGGTACGCCCTCGCCGAGCCCGAGCGCGCCCGGCTGCCCAGGACCGACGATGAATCCGCTGCGATCAACCTGGCCGAGCAGGCGATCGCGCTGACGGGCGCCGCCTCGGATCTGTGGAAGGCCGGCAAGGGCGACCAGGCCGCGGTCCTGGCGGAGCGAGCGCTGGAGCTGGCGAAGGCGTCGGGCCGGAAGGATCAACAGGTCTCGATCCTGGGGACCGTGGGGACCCTGTTCCACGAATCCGGTGCCCCGGGGCGGGCCCTCGCGCTGTTCCAGGACCAGCTCCGGCTCGCCCGGCAGGTGCACGGCGGTGACAGCCCGGAGCTCGCCCAGGCCTCGAGCAATGTCGCCCTGGCGCTGTCCACGCTGTCCCACCACGCGGAGGCCGAGCCGTTCCTCGCCGGCGCGCTCGGCATCTACCTCGCGAAGTTCGGCCCGCTCCATCCGATGACCGCGATCAGCCTCGGGAACGGGGCGTTGAACCTCCGGCGCCAGGGTCGCTACCCGGACGCCGCGCGGTGCTACCTGCGATGCCTGCAGATCACCAGCCAGCTGTACGGGGAGGCGAGCCCCGAGCATCTGCGGGTCCTGCAGTACCTCGCCGAGATGTACGAGAGCATCGATCAGCGCGATGCGGCCGGGGAGCTGCGAGCGCGCATCGAGCGCCTGCGCGGGGCACCGCGTGATCGGTGACGAACCGTCCGGCTCGCGGTGGCGGACCGCGCGGGTGTTCATCTCGTCGACGTTTCTCGACATGCAGGCAGAGCGCGATCACCTGGTTCGCGACGTCATGCCGCGTCTCCGGGAGCGGCTGGAGCGACACCGGATCCACCTGATCGACGTCGACCTGCGGTGGGGCGTGACGCGCGCCGAGGTGGAGAACCGCCGAGCGCTCGATGTCTGCCTGGCGTGGGTTCGCGCCTCGCAGCCGTTCTTCCTCGGGTTGCTCGGACGGCGCTATGGCTACGTCGTGGAGCGCGTGCCCGAGGAGCACCGCGCAGCGGTAGCCGGCTCGCCGGCGGCGGACGCCGGGGTCAGCATCACCGAGCTGGAGGTCCGGTTCGGTGGCTTCGTCCCGGGGAGCCGGCCGGTGTTCGCGTTCCGGGCAGACGCCGCGGTCGACGGCATTCCCGAGCCGCTGCGATCCACCAGCTACGTCGAGGCCGCCGCCGGCCGCCGCCGACGCCTCGAGGATCTCAAGGCTGCGATCCGGGGCCGCGGGGCCGCGCTGATCGACGGCTATGCGTGCGCGTGGGACCCCGACGCGATCGATCCGTCGAGCGGGACGGCGGGGCGGCTGGTCGGCCTGGATGCGTTCGGCAGGGACATCGAGCGCTGCCTGTGGGATGCGATCGCGGGCCACTTCGAGCTGTCGCCCGATCCGCCACCCGCGGACGGCGACGACGACGACGACGACGGCTGGCTGGCGGTCGAGGACTCCGATCAGGAGCGGTTCATCGAGCTCCACCTGCGGGCGCTGCGCGGTCGCGAGGAAGTGACCCGCGCCGCGGTCGGGCTGTGCGCTGGCGGGCGGTCGGGGCTGTACGCCGTCGTCGGTCCGAGCGGCATCGGTAAGTCGACGATCCTGGCCAGCGTCACGGCGGTGCTGCGGCGGGACCACCCGGAGCTGGAGGTCGTCGCCCACTTTCTGGGGGCGGGCCGGCGTTCGACGGATCCCGTCCAGCTGCTGCAGCGGCTGTGCCGGCGCATCGCCGCCCTGTACGAGCTCGAGACGTCGATTCCAGACGACGTGAATGGCCTGAGCGACACGCTGGCTCGCCTGCTGGCGAGCGTGCCTCCCGGCCGCCGGTTGATCGTGGTCCTGGACGGCCTCGACCAGATCGACGCCGCGGGGCTGGCGGAGCAGCTCGGATGGTTGCCCGAGCAGTTCCCCGAGGGGATCTGCGTCCTGGCGAGCTGCGCGGACGATCGCCCGCCGCCGTCGACGGTCTGGAGCGCGCTGCAGAGGCGGGCGGCCGAGCTGCTGTCGATCGAACCGCTCGCGCGGGGCGATCGGCGCGCGATCCTCGAGTCGCTGCCCTCACTCACCGCGAAGACCCTGGACGAGGATCAGCAGGAGCGCCTGCTCGACAACCCGGCCACCGGCAATCCGCTGTTCCTCCAGATCGCGATCGACGAGCTGCGCGGCCTGGGATCTCCGGTGCGCTTGAACGAGCGGATCGACCAGCTCCCGAGGGGAGAAGCGGCGCTCGCGGAGCTGCTCAGCCAGGTGTTCGACCGGCTCGAGGCCCGGTTCGGCGGCGATCTCCCGAGACGAGCTCTGAGCGCGATCGCGTGTGCTCGCCACGGGCTCACCGAGGCCGAGCTCGAGGCGCTGGTGGCGGCCGGGCCTGCGCGAGGCGATCTGTTCGCGATGCTGCGGCAGCTGCGGTCCTACCTGGTGTGGCGAGGCCCGCTGATCGACTATTACCACGACGCCGTGCGGCGCGCGGTCGTCGAGCGCTATCTCCCAGCGGCTGCGACCCGGCGCGCCGTGCACGAGCAGCTGGCGAACTTCTTCTTCACGGCCCCGCTCCGGCGGCAGTCGGTCGAGCTGTTCTGGCAGCTCCGCCAGACCGAGGATTGGGCTCGGCTGTACCTCGTCCTGACCCATCGCGATCTGTTCCTCGCGATGCGCCGCCGTGACTACACCAGCATCCTCGAGTGCTGGAGCGCGATCGAACGGTTCACGCCACTGCGGCTGGTGGATGCGTACCCCCGGATCCGCGGCCAGGGCCTGGTCACCGAGGAGATCCACCTTCTCGTCATCAATCTGCTGAAGACGCTCGGGCACCTGGACCACGCGCTGCGGATGCAGCAGGGGGCCGTGGCGCAGTTCCGGGAAGCAGAGGAACCGGCGGAGCTGGCAATTGCGCTTGCGGCCCTCGCCGATCTCGAATGCGACGCCGGGAGCTTCGGGGACGCCGCGGTGCACCTCGAGGAAGCGGAGCGGCTGATGAACCTGGACGGGCCGCCAGGTTCGGCGTTCCTGCTGCTGACCCGGGCCAAGCTCAGCGCCGTGCTCGGTGCGTCCCGGGAAGCGCTGCACGCGGCCACGCGCGCGGGTGATCTCGCGGAGCACGTCTCGCAGCGCGCGTCCAGCCTGAGCCACATGGCCGACGCGCTGAAGCACCACGCGCTGCCCGAAGCGCTGGAGATGATCCGGCGGTCCGCGGCCGTCTCGCTGCGCGCGGGCGACATGCTGGGCGTCGGGATGTCGAAGAACACGGAGGGCCAGATCCTGCGCGAGCTCGGAGACCTGAACGCCGCCTGGGAATGCCACGAGATGCAGCTGGCGATCTGTGAGCGCTTCGCGCACAGGCAGGGAGTTGCGCTCGCGCTGGCCGGCAAGGCGAACGTCGCGTTCTATCGCAACGACCTGGACCAGGCGCTCGAGCTTCACGAGGCGGAGCGGCGCGCGTTCGAACGTATCGGTGACCGCGCGGGAGCCGTGCGGAGCGCGTGCAGCGTCGCCCGGATCCAGCTCCGGCGCAACGAGGCCGATGCCGCGCTCGCCCTCGTAACCGAGCAGATCGCGCTGGCGCGGGCGATGAACTACCGGCCGGCGCTCGCGTTCGCGCTCGCGGTGCAGGGCGACGCGTTCCTCGCGGTCGACCGCGAGCCCGATGCTGCCCGATCATTTCGCGAAGCCGAGCTGCTGGAGGACGAGATGGGTAACAGCCACCGCGCCGCACAGAACGCAGATGCGCGCGCGAACGCCCTCCGCCTGGACGGTCGGCCGGGGGAGTCCCTGGCGGTGATGCGAGCCAGCGAGGCCATCTTCCGGCAAGCGCGGCGCCCGCGCCCGCTGTGCGTGAACCTCCTCAATCAGTGTGCGATTCACGTCCAGGATCTTCGCGATCCCGATTCTGGCCGCGGGCTGCTGGCCGAGGCGGAGCAGCTGGCGAGCCGCCACGGCTTCGCCGATCTGCTTCCGACGGTGTCGGCGCTCAAGGACATGGTCTGATCGTCCGGCTGCGACCCTGCGGTCGAGCGAGGCCACATCCGAGGATCACCAATGCTCGACGCGCTCGCTGCCGGGCGCGCGCTCTTCAGTTGGCGTCGGCGCTGCCGATCCGGAACCACAGCGTGCGCGGCACGCCGCAGATCTGGCAGGTCACGTCGACGCTGCGCAGCCCGGACGCGGGCGCGCGGTGCTCCTTGATCCGGTACTCGCCGTCGCACTGCGGGCAGGTCAGGTGACCGATCCGGACCTCGACCACGGCGGCCGACGTCACGTGGATCGGCCGCTGCTCGGAGCCGCCGGCCGACAGCGCGGCGAGCTTCTCGCGGTCGCGGACCAGCTTGCGCATGGCGCGCACGCGCTCCCGCTGCTCGGTGCGTTTGCGGCGGATCACGGGCCGTGTTCGTCTAGCACAAACGCCACGCGCCGGCTTGTCAGCTGGGCTCGTCGTCGATGATCCGGAACCACAGCGCGCGCGGCGTGCTGCACTGCCGGCACGCGACGTCCACGCGGCGAACGCCGGGGACCGGGCGGGTGTGCTCGTGGAGCCGGTACAGACCGCCGCACTGCGGGCACGGCATCGCCGCGGCGCGGACCTCGATCACCGCCGCGGACGCGACCGGGATCGCGCGCTGCGGGGAGCCGCCCGGCGACAGCGCCGCGAGCTGCTCCCGGGCCTGCTCGCGCTGCAGGGCGCGCTGCATCGGGTGCGCGGCGTCGGCGCGAAGCTTCTGCACAGTTTCAAGATAGAGCAGGTGGGCCACGCGAGCAGCTGACCGATCGGTCAGTTGCCGGGTCGACGCTACCCACTGGTGTAGAGCTGCGCGATCTCGGCGTCGCTGAGCGCGCGGTTCCAGATCGTGACGTTGTCGAGCTCGCCGAGGAAGGTCTGCTGGGTGGGCGGCATGGCCGTCGTCGGCGCCGGCGTGCAGCCGACGTGGACCGGCGAGTCGTAGCTCGGCAGGGTGGTGCCAAGGTTGCCGACCATCGCGTGCGTCAACGGGTCGGCCGTGCCGTTGATGAACAGCCGCACCCGGTCGGTCGCCGGCCGCGTTCCGTCGAACACGGCGGTGAGCTGGACCCAGACCCCGTTCGCCAGGGTCGCGGTGCCGGAGTAGCGATCCATGTCGCCGAGGTCGATCCAGACGTGATTGCCGGTCCACACGAACAGCGCGTACTCGGACTGCACGCTCCGGTCGACCCGCTTGGTGATGACGCCGTTCGAGTCCACGCCGTTGAGGCCGGTCGGCTTGACCCACGCGCTCATCGTCAGCCCGGTGGTGCCGTGGAGCGCCGCGGTGCTCGTGAAGTCGACGCACGCGCTGCCCGAGAAGCTGCCGACCCGGCCGCGGATCGCGTCGGACACCGGCATGGCCGCCGAGCCGGTGAGCCGGCCACCGGCGCCGCCACAGCTGTTGATCACCGGGCTGCCGGTGGTCGGCCACGACGCCTCGTCCATCTGGGCCTTGAGCGCGCAGCCGCGCGCCAGATCGATCGCCCCGTCGGGTGGCATGCCGTCGGGACCTGAATTCTGGACGCTGCCACAGCCCGCGGTGAGCGCCAGGACCACGAGCCAGCGATGCATGTAGGAGATGGTACCCGAGCCCCGGCGCGCGGCGACACGATCCGCGGCTCGCCGTGCCGAGTGCCGTGGTCTGCCGCACACGATCCGCAGAACGCGGCGATGCCGGCTCAGTAGTGCGGCGGCGGCTCGTTGATCGGGCCGAGCGGCAGCGGCCGCGGGATCGCCTGCCGGAGCTCGGCGAGCTCGCGCTCGGCCTTGGCGAGCCGGTCGCCGAGCTCGCGGACCAGCGCGTCGAGCTCGCGGATCAGGCGCTCCTGGAACGCGAGCTTGACGTCGAGATCGAGCCAGCGCTCGGCGTCGGCGTTGCGGGCGGCATCAAGGCGGTCGGACATGGCGCCACGATAGCCGCGATCGAGCTGTCCGGGCGGCGGACGCGCGGGATCAGCGCTGGCGGCCGACCGAGAAGTAGGTGGCGGCCGGGTGGGCGAAGTACAGCCCGGACACCGAGGCGGTCGGGTACATCGCGTACGACTCGGTCAGCGACACGCCGTGGTGATCGGCATGGTCGAGCAGCGCGAACAGGGTGGCCTTGGGGGCGTGCTCAGGGCACGCGGGGTAGCCGAACGCCGGGCGGATCCCGCGGTACTTCTCGGCGAGGATCTGGTCGTGGGACAGCGCCTCGCCGGCGCCGTAGCCCCAGTCGACCCGCGCCTGATGATGGAGGTACTCGGCGAACGCCTCGGCCAGCCGGTCGGCGAGCGCCTTGGCCATGATCGCCGAGTAGTCGTCGTGGTCGCGCTCGAACCGGCCGGCGAGCTCGTCGGTGCCGATCCCGGCGGTGACGATGAACCCGCCGAGGTGGTCCCGGGGAGGCGAGGCCCCGGCCAGGGGCGCGATGAAGTCCGCAAGGCAGTAGCAGACGTCCTTGTCCTCGCGCTGGCGCGGCATCGCAAACCGGGCGATCTCGCGCGCGCGGTCGGTGGGATCGAACACGATGATCTGGTCGTCGTCGGTCGACCCGGCCGGGAACAACCCGTAGGCGCCGCGCGCGGTGAGCAGCTGCTCGGCGACGATCCGGCGGAGCAGCGCCTGGGCGTCGGCGAACACCTTGCGCGCGGCCTCGCCCTTCTTCCGGTCGTCGAGGATCGCCGGATAGCGGCCGGACAGCTCCCAGGTGTGGAAGAACGGCGACCAGTCGATCCAAGGCACCAGCTCGGCGAGCGGCACGCTGGCGTTGCGGGTGCCGACGAACGTGGGGACCGGCACGGTGGTGGCGTCGAACACCAGCCGCTGGCGCCGCC
>DATAPF010000487.1:0-29542 GCA_036265355.1 Kofleriaceae bacterium
ACATTAGCGTCAATCGCGGGGGCACGATCACATTCAAGGTCGACGCGAAGTACCCTCCCACCAATAACTTCCATATCGATATTTACAGATTGGGGTACTATAAATATGGAAAAGGTGCGCGATATATAACGACTGTGAGCCACTTGCCTGATGCTCCCAATGGTCAGGAGGATTGCCAAGGCGACGACACCGGATTTAAGGATTGCGGGAATTGGGGCGTTTCGGCCACCTGGGACGTTCCGGCGACGGCTGTCTCCGGTCTCTACATTGGCAAACTCGTGCGCCAAGACGACGGTCACGTTGGCGTATCAAGTCATATCACATTCATAGTACGCGATGATAACAGCACATCTGATATCCTGTTTCAGACATCAGATGAGACATGGCAGGCATACAACGGTTCGCGATTCCTGTATGACCCAGGCTATGACAGTCCTTATGGACTCAGTCTTTACGATCCTGGTGTCGTGAAGGTTAGTTACAATCGTCCATTCACGACGAGAGCGGATATGCCATTTAGTTGGTTTCGCGTCGCGGAATACCCAATGATCCGATTCCTGGAACGCAACGGATACGATGTCAGTTATACAACAGGCGTGGATATTGAGAGGAACTCTCTGCCGATCGCGAATCATAAGTTATTTCTGACAGCTGGCCATGATGAATATTGGTCCCCTCAGCAGCGCGCGAATGTCGAGGCTGCTCGAGACTCGGGCGTCTCTTTGGCCTTCTTCAGCGGCAACGAAATGTTCTGGAAGACGAGGTGGGAAGATTCGTATCGGACGTTGGTCACTTACAAAGAGACGAAGTACGATCTGGAAATTCCAAGGAAGGTCGACCCCAGTTCGGCATGGACCGGAACTTGGCGCGACCCAAGCTACAGTCCACCCTCCGATGGAGGTAGACCAGAAAACGCTGTGACTGGCACGCTGCCTATGGTTGACGCGTGGTCTTTCATGGCACTCACTGTTTCATCCGAGGAAGGCAAAATGCACTTCTGGGCGAACACGACCGCCGCAAGCCAGGGCGCAGCAATCACAGGTGGTTGCTCATGCATTATAGGGCATGAGTGGGACGAAGATATCGACAATGGATTCAGGCCATCAGGTCTTATACGCTTGTCCAGTACTGTTCCACCGGGGGACCCGCCCAGTACCGTCCTGGCGTGGTTTGACTATGGCACCAACGCCGGTTTAAGGTCAAAAGTCGCGACTCATAGTTTGATATTATATAGAGAACCGACGAACCACGCCTTGGTATTTGGCGCCGGAACCGTTGATTGGGCATGGGCACTTGATGCGAACCATGACGACTGGCCGGCTAAGCGCGGACCGGGAACCCCAACGATCGAAGCGGACCTGCAACAGGCAACGGTCAATCTGTTGGCCGACATGGGCGCGCAGCCATCAACGTTGCAGAATAATACCCCTCCATTAAGTTCTGCTTCGCAGACAACGGATGTAATGAAGCCGACCTCGTCGTTGACAGTCTCATCGGTGGTCGACATCGGTACACCGATCACCATCAACGGGACTGCCAGTGATAACGGTGGAGGCAAAGTCGGCGGGGTCGAGATCTCGGTGGACAACGGATCGACCTGGCATCCCGTGTCCGGACGCGGAACCTGGACGTACTCGTGGACGCCGACGATGATCGCGCCGGCGAACGCACCGGTGAATGTCCTGAGTCGCGCCACCGACGATAGCGGGAACACCGAGACCGCATCCCTTGCTACACCGGTGCAGGTCAGACCCAGAGCAGATCACGCGCTGCTATTCTACAATAGCGCTTATACCGCAAATGGTTACCATGCCGTCGGGCGCCTTGGGGACGATGGCACGTTTACGACCCAGAGCTACGGAACAGGGTTCTCTTGGGGGTGGACCCTGGTCGTCGAAGGTGGTGACCATTTCGTATTGTTCTACAGTTCGCTTAACGGCGCGCTCGATGTCGGGCGCCTCGGACATGATGGCGTCTTCACAGATTTGCAGTCTGGAACTGAATGTCTCAACTGGACCAATGTCGTAATAACATCCGATAATATCGTCCTTTTCTATAGCAGTTCAGGAACGTGCGGATCTGGTTATAACTACCTTATCGGTCGGATAATGCCAGATGGTGAGATCTTGCGGCTGAGTGTTGGCACCTTCAGTCCTGGGTACACGCGCCTTGCTGTCACGACGGACAACATCGTCCTGTTCTACAACGAGAGCAACGGGGCCGCTCAAACAGGAATCCTGGACAAGAACGGCGGGTATCGTGACCTTGTTGCGTATTCCGGTTGGGCTACAGGTTACACTCAGATCGTTGCTGGAGTTAACAATCTCATCGTCCTCTACAAGAAAGCGAATGGATCTCGAGTTATCGGCCGACTGGATAAGAACGGAGTGTTCACGGCAATCAACTCTGGAATGTGGTCAGCTCAATGGGATAGCATCGTCGCCAGCGTGAATAATACCGTGCTTCTCTTCTACAGAGCAACCGATAGCTATACTGCTATCGGGCGACTTGATCATAACGGAGTCTTCACGGACGTAACGCAGTACAGCGGACTTCTCTCCACTGGATGGACGAACATAATGGCTGAATAGAACTAATTTAGCGCACATCACCGTTGCGCCGCCGGAGCGCGTCGCCGCGGGCCGTGCTCGCCCGCGCGCAGATCGCCACCGGATGGGCCGGGACCCGGCTTCGCACTGCCGTGCGCGACGGCATCGCGTTGCGGGTCTAGCGGCCGTCATCGGGAACCTCCGCGTGGATCCGGGGCGAGCCGTATTGCAATGCGACGGCCATCCACGATGAATGTGCCAACTCACCGGATCTACGCGGTGCCGCGCCCGGACCGCTGCAGGCCAGCGCCTGCGCTGCAGGAGGGCGTCATCAGCAGGTCCATGGACACCGCTGTCTTGTTGATCACCAGGATCACCGGCGAATCGCCGCCACGCTACGCCGGATCGCGGGCGCGGTCGGGCTGGCGGCACCACTCGCTCCACGAGCCGACGTAGAGCTTGGCGCCGCGCATGCCGGCGCGCTCCATCGCGAGCAGGGTATGGCAGGCGGTGACGCCCGAGCCGCAGTGGACGATGGTGCGCTCGGGGGGGATGCCGTCGAGCGCGGTGGTGAGCAACGCGCGCAGCTCGTCGGCGGACTTGAAGCTGCCGTCGGGGCGCAGGTTGTCGGCGAAAGGCGCGTTGCGCGCGCCCGGGATGTGACCGGCGATCGGATCGATCGGCTCGCTCTCGCCGCGGAACCGGAACGGGGCGCGGACGTCGATCACGCGGCGGTCGGCGGCGGTCCGGGCGCGCTCGACCTCGTCGATGTCGGCGATGTCGCGCACCCAGGCCAGGACGGGGAACGGCGGCTCGGGCTCGGGCTCGGGGACCTCGGTGGTGAGCGTGAAGCCGGCGTCGCGCAGGGCGGCGAGGCCGCCGTCGACGACGCGGACATCGGGCTGGCCGAGCGCCTTGAGCAGCCACCAGAAGCGCGAGGCGGCGTTGGCGCCGTTCTGATCGTCGTAGGCGACGACGGTCTTGCGCGGGGTGATTCCCCAGCGGCCGAGGGTGGCGGTGAGGTCGCGGACGAGCGGCAGCGGGTGGCGGCCGCCGCGCGCCGGATCGGGGGCGGGGCCGGCGAGATCGCGCTCGAGCTGGGCGTGGACGGCGCGGGGGAGGTGGCCGGCGGCGTAGGCGCGCGCGTCGGGGCGGCAGTCGACGATCACGGGGTCGGTCAGGGCGGCGAGCTCGCGTGGGGAGATCACGGGGTCGACGGGCATGCCGCGCACTATGCCAGCTTCCGCGGCCGTGGGCTCCGGCGGACGGCGGCCGTGCGCGGGCGGTACTGCGCCGCGACGGCGCGCGCGGTGTCGCGGACGGCCGCGCGCAGCTCGGGCGGGCCGAGGACCTCGGCGTCGGTGCCGAGCGAGAGCAGCTGGCCGGTGGCGTGGCCGAGCGACTCGATCGGGATCGTGACGCGCAGCCAGCCGTCGGGGGCGACGCCCGGGGAGTGCGCGAGCGCAGCATCGATCGCGTCCTCGACCGCGACGCTCGCGCTGCACAGCAGCTTGCGGCCGCGCGGCGACAGGCGGACGTCGGCGGTGCCGCGGTAGATCTCGCGCTCGAACCGGCGGGTCGACTCGCTCCAGTAGGCGGAGAGATCGAAGCGAGCGGGGCGGGTGAACGCGCCATGCACGGCGAGCTCGCGGATGTTCGACACCCGGTAGGTTCGCGCCGACGGGGCGCGTCCGCGTCCGGCGCCGTGCGGCTGCGCGGTGAGGTACCACTCGCCGGCCTTGATGACCAGGCCGAGCGGCTCGAGCTCGCGGTCGACCAGGCCCTGCCAGCTCTCGTAGCGGATCGCGATCCAGCGATCGGCCCACACAGCATCGGCGAGCGCGCGCAGGTGGCGGACCGGGGCGATCCGGCGGTACCAGCCGGCGAGGTCGACGTGGAACCGCGCGCTGACGCGCTCGGCCTCGCGCTGCCACTCGGGCGGCAGGGCGGCGAGCAGCTTGAGGTGGGCCGAGGCCATCGTGTCGCCGAGGCCGAGCTCCGCGGCGGGGCCGGGCAGCCCGGACAGGAACAGGGTCTGCGACTCGTCGGGGGTCAGGCCGGTCAGGGTGGTCCGCCAGCCGTCGAGCAGCTCGAAGCCGCCGGCGGCGCCGCGCTCGACGACGACCGGTACGCCTGCCGCGCTCAGCTCGTCGATGTCACGGTACACGGTGCGGACCGAGACCTCGAGGTGATCGGCGAGCACGCGCGCGCTGACCCGGCCGCGGGTCTGCAGCATCATGAGGATCGACACCAGCCGGCTCGCGCGCATGGATCTCGACGATGCCGATCATACATGACACGCGGTGGCAAGTATGGGGTCTGTGGATCAAGCACGGCTCCGATCACGCCCACTGGGAGCAGGCGTTCTCGCTCGACGGCGAGACCTGGGAGGTCAACTGGATGAACGACCTGACCCGCGCCGACCCGGCGAAGATCTGCGACGGCGTCCACCCGCGGGTGTGAGCCGGCGAGCCGCAGCCACGTCCGTGCGGCAGGTAGCCTTCGAGCGGCGCGATCCGCAGTCGCCGGGCTCGAGCGACGGTCACCGGGTCATGGCTTCCGTGGTGAGCTGCCAGGCGCAGGTGCGGTAACCTTCCCGTCACAGAGCACAGCCCACGAAGGCTCATGCACGCTGAGTGAAAGGGTACTGAGTCGATCTTGGTATTGCTGCTGCAAGAGCTCTTTGGAGGGCAGTTTGCAGGCCTTCCCGGGGGGGAAGTTCACACTGCCGATGCCCATCTCCTCGAGCACCTTGTTGGGATCTTTTGTGAAGGTCTCACGGAACTCGTCCTCGTAGGCGAGCCTGGCGATGAGGTGGGCGTACTTGAAGATCTTGGCATTATCGGCATACATGGTGGAGTCCCTTGCATGGTTGGTTAAGGACGCGCGCGTCCCGGTTGGTAAGGAGCCGGATTCAGCGCCAGGCCGTCTCCGGTGAGGGTCTTGATTCCGAAACCGCACACTGCGATTGCGCCCTCGCGATAGGGATCGAGGCCGAGTGCATCGTCGATATCGACCTCGTTGAAGGCGACCGTGATGAACGCACCGCGGTCGAGCTGGGCAGCTGTCAGGAAGAGAGTCTGCGATAGATGGGCTGCATCGAACAGCACCGCCCGGTACGCCTTGCTGTGCTCTCGATATTTCCAGAATGTGCGTGAGAAGCGCGCGGTCATGATCAAGATGACCTGGGCGGTGGCGAAGTAGGATTGTCCGGCGACGAGGCGCTCGGCGAGCGCGGACACGTCGTCGTGCGGCATCGCGCGGAGGAGCTCGAGGCCGTGGCCGGCGACGTCGTAGTGATACAGCCCGGGCTCGAGCCCGGCCACCCGACGTACCACCGGATAGACCTCGATGGGGTGGAGCGCACCGGCCGAAGGGCTCGTCTTCCTGAGGACCACCAGATCCGCGGACAGACGCCGGTAGCCGTGGGCGCCCCATACGGTGTGCAGGGTGAGGTTGAGCTCGTCGATGGGCAGGTCGGCGTCTCGCTCGTAAAGCCGGGTGACACGGCGCTCGCGCAGAAGGTCGAACAGCGGGCCGTCCGGGGTTGGTGTCGGCAAGTCGATGTACGGCGCTGCCGGCGTACGCTCGCGGAAGGCCGGCGCAGGTGACCCGTGGACCGAGACGAGGCTATCGAGGCGTGGCGATGGATCGTTCCACACCTGATCGAGCGACGGCGGCAGTGGCCGGTACTGGCCGTGCCAGCGGCTGGTGTAGTGATAGACCGCGGCGTGGCGGTTCCACGCTGTCGCAGCAAGCTCGTGATCTCGGCGTCGGCGCGCGTCGGCGCCATCGTCCGACGTCTCATCGTCGGAACCAGCTGCTGTCGCGGGTGCGAGACTCCCGGGGCGGGTGAGCAGGACGCCCCGAGCGGCCAGCCCTGCGATCTCGGGTCTGTCAGCGGCCGCAACCTCGGACAGCTCGACCCAGTCTTCGGGAAGGCGAGCCAGCGCGGCCATCTCGTTCGCGGTGAGCGGGTGCTCTTCGCGATCGAGCAGGGTGATGGCGACGGGATCGAAGCGCCGGGTGATGCGGACCTCGCCGCGCAGCAACGCCGCGAGGTCGCCTTCCTCCAGGCTGCGGAAGTAGATCGTGAGAAAGCTGGGTCGTCGTACTTGCATGGAGGTCCAGGATGGCTAGAGGAGGCGGCGGGGCGTGCGACCCGCGCCATCACCGTTCGGGCTCATCGCTGCCGGTGCCGCCGCGCTCGTGATGAGCTCTGACGAGGATCGTGAGGGACGCGCAGCGGTCGTCGCAGCTCACCTGGAGGAAGTAGGCACCCGGAGGGAGCGGTCTGCCGTCGTCGTCGGCGATGTCCCAGACCACCGGGTGCGGGCCTGGCGGTCGCGGGTCGTCCTCCATGATGGTTCGCTTCCTGTCGGCGAAACGATCATAGATATGAATGACCAGCCGCCGCGCGCCAGCGGGCAGTTCGACGGTGAACGATACGGGCCCGTCGGCGACCCGCAGGAGGTCCTGCGGGAGCACCAGCGGAGGGGGATGTCCGGCGCCGAGGGACGGCGCCCGGACCGGAGCATCCGTGTACTTGTAGACGGTCTTCCCGGCGGCATAGATCACCGGATCGTCCCCACGGATGACGCGGAAGCGATTGATGTCCTGGCCGCTCACCGAGCGTGTGAGCTGGGGCGGGCGCGCGCCGGACTCCGGTGTCTCGAAGTCACTGGTGGCGTCGCACCAGTGGTTTCCACCATCCTCGGTAACGCTGGTTCGGCCATCCCAGCCGGGGCCCCAGCCGCCGACCCAGCCGCGCCGCCGGTCGAGGAAGCCGATGCCCTGAAGGTTGCCCTGGCAAGGGACCTCGCGACGACACCAGCGCCGGCCATGGTCCTCGGTGATGAGGATCGAGGCACTCGAATGGCTCTGGGTGCTGACAGCGATGAAGTCGTGGTCGACGAACTGGATCTTCCATCCCCACCACTCTTCTCCGGGCGGCCGGTCGACCTGGTCCCCCAAGACCTCTCGCCAGGTCGCGCCGCCATCGACCGTATGCCAGATCGCCGCGACAACGTTCTCGTCGCCGGGGGTGCGCGGATCTCTGCGGCCGCCGGCCAACCAGCCCTCGCGCTCGTTCTCGAAGTAGACGTCGACCAGGAGCGCTGCATACTTGCCCATGTCACGGCACGTCCAGCTCTCGCCGCCGTCGCTGGACCGCAGGAATCGAGTCGGCTTGTAGCGTTCGTTCGTACCGGCGGCAAAGACGTGCTTGCCATCGGGGAGTGCGTACAATCCGCAGATCGCCGAGGGCGAATCGGCGTCGTCGGGGCTGCGGTACTCCATGGGCAGGTTGGTCACAGGGTTCCAGGACAGGCCGTCCGTGGTCTTGAACAGGATGTCCTCGATCTCCAGCGAGGCATCGTGGGGCTTGCCGCCGACCCAGCCGATTCGCTCGTCGACCATGCTGATGCAGCGCAACCAGCGCTCGAAGTTCGCTTGTTCTTGCCAGTGCTCGCCGCCGTCCACGGTCCTGAGGATCTGCCCCGTGTTGTTGATGGCCCAGCCGATGGCCTCGGACAGGAAGTGGATGTCGTCGTAGCGCCGTACTCCCCCTGGGGCCGTGGTGGCGAACCAGCGCTTTTCTGCCGGACGGTCGGATCGCACGATGTCTCCTTCGATGGCGAGCAGTGAACGAGTGAATCGCCAAGCAATCCTCGTTCCATTCGGTGCCTGCTCAGTAGGGCAGCTTGTGACGCTGTAGCAACCGGTACAGGTACGTGCGGTTGATGCCGGCGGCGTCCGCGGCGCGTGACACCTTTCCATCGTGCGCGCGCATGATCTCGACGACGTAACCCTGCTCGAAGGCGACGAGGGCCTTCTGGCGCGCATCGGAGAACGTGCGCGTGACGTCGATCGGGATGCTGGGTAGCGAGGTTGCAGCGCTCCCGTCGCCGGCGACATCCCGATCGAGGCGGAGCTGCTGGGGCGGCGGCGACCCTCTGGGCAGCGCGCTGGCGTCAGGCATGGTCGGCATGTCGGGGCCGAAGATCAGGTATCGCTGCAAGTAGTTGCGCAGCTCGCGGACATTGCCAGGCCAGGCCGAGCTCTGCAGAGTATGGAGCAACTCCGGCGTGAGCAGCTCGGCGGCGCGCTCGGCGGGTACGCCCTGGTTCCGGAGCAGGCTCTCGGCCAGGGACGCCAGATCCTCGACGCGCTCGCGCAGCGGCGGTAGCTCGATGTCGATCACCGAGAGGCGGTAGTAGAGATCTTCCCGGAAGCGGCCGCTGTTGACCTCACCGCGCAGGTCGCGGTTGGTCGCAGCGATGACCCGGACGTCCACGGCCTGACCGCGATTGCTGCCGAGCCGACGGATCTCGCGATTCTCTAGCGCGCCGAGCAGCTTGGTCTGCAGATCGAGGGCGAGCTCCCCGATCTCATCGAGGAACAGGGTACCGCCGTCGGCCTCCTCGAAGGCGCCGACGCGCCGGCCGTAGGCCCCCGTGAAGGCGCCCTTCTCGTGGCCGAACAGTTCGCTCTCGAGCAGGTTCCCGGGCAGGGTGCTGCAGTCGACCATGACGAAGGCCTTCGGCCGGCGCTCGCTCTCCATGTGAATGGAGCGGGCCGTGGCGGTCTTGCCAGTGCCAGTTTCCCCCTGCAGGAGGATGGTCAGGTCGGAGGTCGCGGCTCGCTCGAGCAAGGAGAACAGATGCCGCATGCTCACCGAGCGGCCGACCACGATGCCGAACTCGGTGCGCTGCGACAGTCGGAGGTGGGTGGGGCGCCCCAGGTACTGGAAACGAATCACCATGCGACCGATCCCGATCAGGCTGCCGCCGCGTAGATCCGCGTCGCGGATGCGCAGACCATCGACCTTGGTGCCGTTGCTGCTACCCAGATCGCGAATGCGCACCCGGCGCTCTCCGCTGGTCAGCTCGCAGTGAAACCGCGAGACTGCGGGATCGGCGAGGACCAGATCGCAGGATGAGTGCACGCCGACCATGCAGCGCTTGCCGGTCGCTTCCACGCGCTGCCCGCGACCAGGGCCGTCCACGACCTCGAGGGCGAAGCCGCGCAACACGACCATGTCCTCGCCCGCCTCCTGGATGCGCTCGGTGGGACCTGGATGGTCTGAGCTCGGGGGTGACGACATGCAGCACGAAGCGAACCCGCACCCATCGCGGGTTATCGACGGTACGCCATTTCTCCCGCCGCGCACCGAGGAGGACACGTCGCAAATCGCGGCACGAGCGACTCGTCGGAGGACGCGCAGAACTCTCGCGGCACATGGCTGCCGATGATCGAGGACCGGGCGCCATGGCGATGGTGTCCGCTCCCGGTCGGACCACCGATCAGGATCCACACTCCGGTGACCACACGCCGTGGAATCTCGCGTCGACAGGAAGTGGACAGGGGGCCTGCGTTGTCCACTGCCTGGCGACAACGGGCCGGCGTCTTACATCGTCGGTAGAAGTCGGGGCAGGCGGTGATGACCGGTGGCTTCGCTACCCGGTCCCAGATGGGCGACAGCGCGAACGCTTCCGTGGCGCCGTGGCTTGGCTTAACAGCAGGAACAGAATGGAGTCTACTGGTACTGGTTGATCGGCGTGGTGAGTTCCCTCCTTTGAGCCAGCACACCCATCCTGCCTTCCAGGTGCGGAGGACCGTCGTCCTGGACGAGGATCCGGACGGCATGGCCGCGCCTGCGGACGGCCTCGCTCCCGGGGCTTGTGTGGCCAGCTACGAGATCGTTCGCGAGCTCGGGCGCGGCGGCATGGGCGAGGTCTATCTGGCCAGGGACCACGAGCTCGACCGCTTCGTGGCTGTCAAGCTGCTCGCCGAGCAGGGGATCGAGAATCTCGATCGCTGCTTGACCGAAGCCCGAGCGACCGCCCGCTGTCAGCACGAAAACATCATCGTCATTCACCAGGTAGGCGAGGATCACGGCCGCCCGTACATGGTCCTGGAGTATCTGGAGGGTGAAACTCTCGCCGAGTGGCTATCTCGACGGCGACGCGTGGCGGTCGCTCAGGATCCTCCAGCGGCGATCCAGCGCCGCGAGAACTCGCAAACGACGGAGGATCAGCACGCCGCCATCGCCATCTTGCGCCCGGTCGTTCGCGCGCTGGTGTACGCGCATGAGCGCGGCATCGTCCATCGCGACCTCAAGCCTGCCAACATCATGCTCACGCACACGGGTGGGCTCAAGGTGCTGGACTTCGGCATCGCCAAGCTGCGCGCGATCGGCGCCCGGGACGGCTCGTTGCCGGGCAGCGCTGAACCTCCGGTCGTGCCGCCGTCGATGGAGATGCTCGCGCAGAGCATGGTGGTCGGCACCTTGCCGTACATGGCGCCCGAGCAGCTCGCGGGCGGCCGCATCGATCACAGGGCTGACCTGTGGGCCGTCGGCATCATGCTCTGGGAGCTGGTGATCGGTGTTCATCCGCTGGTGTCGCTGACACCGGACGAGCTCCTGCACATCGCCGAGCTCGACCGGCCGATGCCCGCCGTCGGCGAGGTTGCCGGCATGCTGGGCGAGATCATCGAGCGCTGCTTGCACAAGCGCGTCGACGAGCGCATCGGCTCGGCACAGCAGCTGCTCGCGGCTCTCGACGCGGCCGCTGCGCGTCTGGCACCGGATCGCGCGCAGACATCGGATGGCCGCCGCCCGGAGGAGGCGCCTGCCAGGCGAGCGGCCGGGCCGTGGCGTCGGCTGTCGCGCCTCGCGCTGGGGCTGGCGGTGCCGGGCCTGGTCGTCGCCCTGGTCGTCGAGGCGAGATCGCGCGCGTCGATGGCGCCGGCTCCCGAGCCCCCGGCGAGCAGCGCCCCGGTCGAGGCACCCGTCGAGGTCGTGCTCGCGGACTTCGTCGATCAGAGTGGTGAACCGGGGATGGCGAACGCGCTCGCGACCGCGTTCCGGATCGGCGTCGAGCAATCGCAGCACGTCCGCGTCATGTCGGTCGACAAGGTGCGCGCGACCTTGAGCCTGATGCGGAGGCCGCCCACGAGCCACATCGACCGGGCGCTGGGGCTCGAGCTCTGCCAGCGAACCGGTGCCGGCGCGCTCATCCTGGCGTCGATCACCGGCATCGGCGCGCGTTACGTGCTCGCCGCCGAAGTGATCACGGCAGAGAATGGCGCGAGCCTGGCCGTGGAGTCGGTGGAAGCTGGGAGTCGCGACCGACTGCTCGACGCCCTCGAGACGCTGAGCCTGGCCCTGCGCCGACGCCTGGGAGAGTCGCGGGAGGCGCTCAAGCGCGACCGGCGAACCTTGGACAAGGTGACGACCAGCGATATCGAGGCCCTGCGCCTGTTCACCCTCGGCGTGACCAAGAAGGACCAGATGGCGAGTGAGGACGCGGTCGAGTTGCTGGAGCAGGCCGTGGCTCGGGATCCCGACTTTGCCATGGCGCACGCCAAGCTCGGGGTTCTCTACTACTACACGTTCAATCAGCGCGCGCGCGGCCGACAGCACTGGCAGCAGGCCCTCGCGCATCGCGATCGTCTGTCCGACCGCGAGGCGCTCTATGTCGAGGGATCGGCGCAATGGGAGGGCAGCCCGGACAAGATGCTCGCGGTGTGGCATCGCTACACGGCCCTGTACCCGGATGACTCGATCGGTTTCGACAACCTCGGCTTTGTCTACTGGTGGTATCACAATCGCTTTCGCGAGGCGATCGATGGCTTCGAAAAGGCAGTCTCCCGCCGGCCCGATAACATTCGCACGCTCCACGATCTCGGCAGCGTCTTGATCGGCGCAGGGCGATACGACGAGGCCATCGCGGCGTTCGAACGCGCGTACGCGGCCAATCCACGCCTGGGACGGGTGGGGCGCGCGGATGCGTACCTCGCCGCAGGTCGCCACACCGAGGCGCTGGCAGCGCTGCAGGAGCGTCAGGCGGTGGGAACGCGGAACGGCCAGGTGGACGCGTTGGAGCGCGAGCTGACGCGGCTGGCAATCTTCGCCGATCTCGACAACGCCCGCGCGGCCGAAGCTGCCGCCGGACACGCGATCGAGCTTGCCCGCGCGAGTGGCCATCCGAACGACCTGAGCCGGGCGCTGTTCGCCCGGGCGGCGCTCCTCGACCTGCGCGGAGATGTCCCCTCGCTGCGGGCTGTCCTCACCGAGCTCACCCGGGTCTTGCGCTCCGAGCTGTCCGTGAGCGACGACCAGCAGCTCATGGGTCGCCCGGTGCCGCAGCTCGCGCTGGTCGGGGCGGTCTATGCGCGCAACCGCATGATCTCCGAGGCCAAGCAGATTCGCGCGACCCTCAAGCCCCAGCTCGATGCCCACGACATCGTGTTGTGGAGCGCGTACGTCGCGCTGCTGGACGGCGAGCTGTCCCTGGCGCTGGGCGATCACGCCGCCGCCATCCTCACGCTGCGTCGGGGGCTGGGCGATGCCGACCTCTTTCAGCTGCACGGGACCCTCGTGCGCGCGTTGCGCGCGGGCGGGTTCGCCGACGAGGCCGACAGCGAGCTGCGCTGGCTGGTGGCGCATCGCGGCCAGGCGCTGGTCGAGTGGGTCGATGCGTTCTTCGGTCGCGAGCTCAACATGGTCGACTGGGCGCGGGCGCGCAACCTGGTGACGCCACCGGGCGGCGCCCGCGCTGCCCACGGCGACGCTGCGCCAGCGTCCTCCGCCGACAACTAGGCAGCGCATGCGGCACTGCTACTTCGTGATGACGGTGGCGTTCTGCCCGCTGCTCTTCACGCCGTTCCCGCCGCCGAGCACCGTGAACACCACGCGGCGGTTCTGGGCACGGCCGTCCGGGGTCGCGTTGTCGGCGATCGGTCGCTCTGCGCCGAAGCCGACCGCGGTCAGCCGGTCCGCGGCGATTCCCTTGCCGACCAGGTATTCGACGACCGCCTCGGCACGGCGCTGAGACAGATTCTTGTTGTAGGCGGCGTCGCCCTGGCTGTCGGTGTGGCCCTCGACCTGGATCTTCAGCTGGCTGTGCCCCTGGAGCACGGCGACGACGTTGTCGAGCACCGCGAACGAGATCGGCTCGATCACCGCGAGATCGGTCTTGAAGTGGACTCCCTCGAGGATGTCGATCCGGTCATCGCCGATGTGGACCAGCTGCTTGTCGGGGCAGCCGGCGTTGTCGGGCGAGCCCTTGACGTCGGGGCAGTTGTCGAGCCGATCCGGCACGGTGTCGCCGTCGCGATCCGGGTCGGGGCAGCCCTGGTTCGCGGCTGGCCCCGCCTGGAGTGGGCAGGCATCCGCCGCGTCCGGCACGCCGTCCTGGTCGTTGTCGGGATCAGGGCAGCCGTCCTGGTCCTCGAAGCCGTCCTTGTCCTCGGGCTGATCGGGGCAGCGGTCGGCGATGTCGGGGATGCCGTCGCCGTCGCGGTCGAGCTCGCGCGGCCGCGGTGCCGGCTCTCGGTCGGCGGCGAACGCGATCCGCACGCCGGCCAGGCCGCGCCAGTCAGGCGTGCCGGAGCCCTTGCGCAGGCCCACGCCGGCGCCCGCGAACAGCTGCGCGCCAGCGCGCAGATCGTAGGTCGCTCCGGCCAGGGTCTCGAGGTGATTCTCGTTGAAGTTCGAGAACGGTGCGCGCGCGGCGGTCGCGCCCGACAGGGTGACGTCGACGCCGACCGGCGGGCCGCCGCGATCGGCGAACTGGTAGCCGGCGCCGGCGTGAGCGAACAGCTCGTCGTCGACGACCTGGTTGAGGAACTGGGCGCGCCGGCGCGCGTGGTAGCCGGCATCGAAGCTCGCGCGCCACCCGGTCCACCGCCGGGACAGCACGACCTCGGGTGCGAAGCCGAAGCCGCGGTCGTCGAGGTACGCGTCGCTCGTGCTGCGGGTCGGCAAGATGACCGTCGGGACGAACGCGAGGCTGACGCCGTGGTCGGCCTGGTGGAGCACCACCAGCTTGGGGATCAAGCGCAAGTTCCCGGTGCCGAAGCTGTGCAGCGACTCCATCATGCCGAGCACGCTCGAGCTGGGTCGGTTCTGATAGATCGTCAGCGGCAGCTCGAAGCCGAGCTGCAGCCACCGTTTCGGCGAGATCGAGGCACTGAGGCCGCCGCCTGCCCGGTTGGCCACCAGGGCACCGACGCGGTCGCCCGGTTGGCCGCTGTAGAGCACGAGTGGATCGTTGGCGAGCCCGGCCCACAGCGCGGCCGACACCGTCATGTCGCCCCGGACCTCTGCCCACTCGACGTCGAACATGCCCTCGCGATCCGATGCCAGCTGGAACCGCTCGACCCCGAAGTTCTTGGGCTCCATGACCGCGGTCTGGGCCGCTGCCAGGCGCGGTAGCATCGCCACGGTGACCACCGTCGCGGCGGCCACCGCGCGCCGGCGGCGCAGCACCACGAGCGCGACCATCGCCAGCGCTGCGCCGAGGCCGAGGCCATCCCCGCCGGCGTTGCAGCCACCGCCGGACACGCCGAGCAGGCCGTCGAGCGAGTCGCACGCGTCGCCCTTGCCATCGTGATCCCGATCGGCCTGATCAGGGTTGGGCACGTCCGGGCAGTTGTCGACCCGATCGGTGACGCCGTCGCCATCGCGGTCGTTGATCGGATCGCAGGTCCCGTCGCTGCACCGGGTCGTCTTCGTGGTGTTGCTGTCGACCGACTTGGGCGAGACGCCGATCTTGAAGCTCGCGGTCGCCTGGTTGGTGTATGTGCCGTCGGCCGTCACGTGGACGGTGACCGTCACGTCGCCCAACGCGCCCGGCTTGAGGTTGCCGAGGTCCCAGGTCACCGTCCCGGTGTGGGCCGCGTCGCTGCCGCCGTTGCTGGCGCTCGCGAACGTCGTCCCCCCCGGGAGCGGATCGCTGATCGTCGTGCTGTTCGCCACGCCGTTGCCGGTGTTGGCGTAGTGGATCGTGTACGTCATCTGGTCGCCGGTGACGGTCGCCGGTCCGGACTTGGTCAGCGCGATCACCGGCTGACCGATCGCGGTGGCGCATCCGGCATCGAAGATGCTGTTCAGCATCACCTTCACGCCGCTGGGCTGGTTGGACGCCAGGTAGTCGTGGCCGCCCAGGTAGGTGATCCGACCGTTGGCGTTGTCGTCATCGAGCTGGCCCTTGAGCAGCCACAGGTGGGTGGTCGCCGGCGGATCGCCGGGGTTGGCCTTCGCGGTGTCGTTGACGATCACCTGGACGTTGGGCCTGAGCATCCCCGCTCCTCCCTTGAACCCCATCGACGCGATCATGCCGTCGATGCTCACCAGCGTGCCGGCGGTCTGGGTCAGCGGGTCGTCCGGCGCCTGGTCGATCAGCGTGCTCAGCGCCTTGCCGCCGTGATCATCCACGAGGCCGGCGGTCGACAGGAAATGCCCATTGAACTGCTGGTTGCCGCTGGCGTCGGTCTCCATGTCGTTCTCGAACTTCGCCACTGCCTGGCATTGCATGAATGCATGGTTGCCGGGCATCGCCGTGAGCCAGGCCCGCACTTCTTTTACGACCTCATGCGTTGTCGCAGGATCTGGATCGTCGTTGTAGTGCATCGAGAACAGCTGGCAGTAGGTGGGCGCATGGTCTTTGGGGTCCCACAACGCGCCGTCGGTGTGGCTGTTCGTCGTGCCGGCTATGTCTTCGGGGGCAAGGACCCCAGGGGACTGAAGATTCGACCTGGGTAGCCCCGGCGACCACATGTTGCCGTCTGGGTCGGGAATCCCCGCCTCGTTGAAGGCCCTGGTCGCGATATCCTCGTTGCCATCCTTGAACACGGCGATCCGCGGCGCCGCGCTGAGCGTCCTGGCGACATGGGCGACGAACGTCCCGGTGACATCATGGACCACGGGGGTGTCGGTGTGGGTCATCTGCCAGGTCTGGATGACCTGCATCGCCGCCGCGCGATAGCCCGCATCGACGAGGAACGGGCCCCCGCGGTACATCGGGTTCGAGAGCGCGGCGCTGGTGAAGAGGTCGTGGACTGCCGTGCCGGCGCTGGTGTCGATCTGGAGATCGATATCGTCGGTGTGCTGCTTGTTTTCCTTGATCACCCACTGCACCTGCACGTCGCTCTTGAGCAGCTGGTAGGCGAGCCCGTAACCGAGGAGCGGCTTCTCGTGGTCAGCCTGCCGATCGAGCGCGATGATCAGCGTCCCGGTGGCGAACGTGGCGGTGAGCTGGGAGGTCGCTGGCGACACGGGGTCGCGGTCCGTGCGATCATCGCCGACATCGCCACAACCTGCCGCGAGCCCCCAAGATGCGATTCCTAATAAGGTATAGTGACAGAATATCGAGGTAAAACGTTCCATGGTCCCCTGCATGTCATTCTCCTGTTGCCTGTTCTCCGCCCGCACGTCAGGTCGTGACGCATTCGCGGGGTGTCGCGGCGATCGGCGGAGACAACCCTTGGTTCCAGAGCAGGCTTGCTCTCGCTGCAGATCGCCGTGAGTCCAATGGCATCCGCAGGCAAGCAATGTCCATGCCGGTGCGGTTCGCGTTGTGGCGTCGGCCGATGCCAGCTGGCGCCGAGCGTCCCGTCCCTTCGGATCGTGCAGGAGCTCGCGCTGTCTACTGCTGGGCGACAGGTGCTCGACTCATTGCGGGCAGCTGTCGACAGCTGATGGACAGCGAGGCGGCCTGGATCGGGTGCGCGCGTCCGTCGGTGGCTTCATCGTGCGGACACCTGCCCGGCACGGATGCTGCTGAGGAAGCGACACATGCTCACGATTTCCACGGCCACCACCCCCCCACGGCCATGTCCTCCGATCGAGGCCGCAAACGTCGATCGCCCGCTGTGGCAGCAGATCGCGTGGGATCAACTCGAGCTGGAAGAGCTGGCCGCCATCCAGCGCCAGGTACGCGCGGTCATCGACGCGAAGCGCAAGCTCGCGGGGAAGCAGCGGCAGCTGGAACGCGGCGCCGGGATGAAGCGCCGGCTGCCGGAGCCGCTCTACGCGGGCAGATCAGGCTACCGGGCGCTGATCTCTCAGGTCGCGCCCGCCCACCTGCGCGCTTCGGTGGACAAGCTCGAGCGCTGCATGCTCGGGGTCAGCCTGGGCGGCAGCAACGCGCTCGACTTCCACGGCGCCAAGCTCGAGGCCACCGTCCGGTGGATCGCCGCCCGCGCGACTCACTGCTGCGTGCTGGTGGGCGACAGCCTGGGGCGAATCAGCCTGGAGGTGCGCGAAGGGCTGGCGCCGGAGGTCGCGAAGCGTGAGGCATGCGCGCTCGGCAGGCGCTACGCTGCCGAGACCGAGGCCGTCTTCCGGCACTACACGACCGAGGACGTCGGCTTCGAGATCCGGTATGGGACGGAGTACACTGCTCACAAGAGCTTTCGCCCCTACCTGGACGAGGTGCATCGGCTCTACCAGGCGGACGCTGCCTTCCGGGCGCTGGTGCATTCGTTTGGAGGGGAATACCTGGTGCGGACGGGGCGCAGCCTCGGGGGTGGCGGAGCCAGCCCGAGCGAGCGATGGAAGCACCTGGCGCACGAGTACCTGCTCGAGGAGCTCGCCCTGTTCGCGTGCCTCGCCGAAGACGGCTGGCCGGTGCTCGTTTATCCAGGATCCATCGATTCCATCATCGAAGTTGCGGAAGGCCGGCATCCCTCCCTCCCGGCGCCGCTCGGCGCACTCGGGTTCATCGCGTTGTGGCTGGATGCGAAGAGCGGAGGCCGGTGATCGTGACCGGTCCGGTTCGAGCCCGCTGCATCACCCGCCTGGAGGATGCGCCGCAGCCAGCCGTGGCCCCCGGTCACAGCACTCGCTGCTCCGCGCACACCGCGACGATACGCCACGGCCGGGCCACCCCGGTCGCGGCGTCGCGTGGGCTGCTGCATACCCTGCGGTTCGACGCCGCGCGCACGCGCACGCGTGAGGACCGCGTGGTCGCGCGGTGAATCGATCGCCGCCGTCGAGCGCCACGCTACGATCGATCATGACGCGAGGATCCTTGCCGCGACGCGATTTCCTCAAGACCGGCGTGGTCGGAGTCAGCGCGGCGGCGAGCTCGATCGGGCTGGTCCAGGCGATGGCTGCGCCGGCCCCGGCGGCCGGCCAGGGCGGATCGCCTGCGCCCGCCGGACCGAGCGCTCCGCATGCGGTCCATCCCGACGCAGGATCGTCGCTCGATCCGCACAAGCTGCTGCGCGTGACCGACCCCGGCGAGCGGCGCGGCGACATGCTGTACCGCACGCTCGGCCACACCGGCGAGAGGGTGTCGCTGATCGGCATGGGCGGCGCGCACCTCAGCCGCGCGCCGCTCGACGAGCGCGGCGCGACCCGGCTGATCCACGCCGCGCTCGATCGCGGGATCAACTTCCTCGACAACTGCTGGGACTACGGCCACGGCAACAGCGAGCGATGGATGGGGACGGCGCTGGCGCAGGGCAGTTACCGCCAGAAGGCGTTCCTGATGACCAAGCTCGATGGCCGCACCCGCGAAGCGGCGCGGTCGCAGCTCGACGAGTCGCTGCAGCGGCTCAGGACCGACCACATCGATCTCGTGCAGTTTCACGAGATCCTGCGGTTCGACGATCCGGATCGGATCTTCGCCGACGGCGGCGCGCTGGAGGCGCTGGTCGCCGCCAAGCAGGCCGGCAAGGTGCGCTACATCGGCTTCACCGGGCACAAGGACCCGCGCATCCACCTCTACATGCTGGAGGTCGCCCGGCGACACGGCTTCCTGTTCGACACCGTGCAGATGCCGATCAACGCGATGGACGCCCACTTCCGCAGCTTCTCGCACGAGGTCGTCCCCGAGCTGGTGAACCTCAACATCGGCATCCTCGCGATGAAGACGATGGGCGACGGCGTGCTGCTCAAGACCGGCGCGCCGCTGTCCGCGATCGACTACCTGCACTACGCGATGAACCTGCCGGTATCGGTCGTGATCACCGGGATCGACGGCGACAAGATCCTCGATCAGGCGTTCGAGGCGATGAAGGCGTTCAAGCCGATGTCGGCCGATCAGGTCGCGGCGCTGGTCGGCAAGACCCGGCCGTACGCGACCGACGGCAAGTACGAGTTCTTCAAGACGTCGAGCCACTTCGACTCGACCGCCAGGCACCCGGACTGGCTCGGCGAGGATTCGCCGGTGGTCCAGCGGCTCGCCCCGCCGGTGGGCTGACGGCGCGCGGTCACGGCGTGAACTCGGCGCCGCGCTCGAGCAGCCGCAGCGGGATCACCGCGTCGGTCGCGGGCGGCGGATCGCTGCGCGGTGGCAGGCCGAGCGGCAGGTCGGCCGGGGCGGACGCGAGCTGCGGCACGCCGATCGCCCGCAGCGCGAGCGGCAGCGCGACGCCGTCGGTGACCAGCTCCCAGTGCCCGGCGGCCGTGCGGACGTAGAGGATGCGCGCGTCGGGCAGCCCGCCGGGCGGCAGGCCGTCGACCCGGCGCGTGCTCGGCAGCCGGCGGTGCAGGTAGTCGCTGAACCGGCCGGTCTCGTAGGCGATGTTGACCAGCCGGCGCTGCCTGGACGCCCGCAGCCAGCCGAGCAGGCCGTAGTCGGTGTACAGCGCGTCGAGCAGCACGACGGTGTCGAGCGCGGGGTTCGCCAGCCACGGCGCGAGCGTGCGGTACGCGCCGGAGTGGCCGACCGCGACCAGCCGGTGCGCCGGCATCGCGGCGTCGACCCCGGCGGCGACCGTCCGGACCAGATCGGCGAGCGACGGCCACGCGATCGGCTCCCACTTGGCGGCCGGCGCCTCGGGGGCGATGAACATCGCGTTGATCCCCGACAGGGCGAACTGCGCGGCGAGCCGGTAGCTGTCCCACGCCTCGTCGACGCCGACCCAGTAGCCGTGGACGAACACCACCGCGGCGGCGGTCTCGGCGTCGTAGCCCGCCGGGACCCAGACGTGGATCGCGCCGCGCGCGGTGTCGAGGCGCCAGTGCCGGCCGGCATCGACCCGTTCGTCGAGCGCATCGCGCGGCGGCGCCGCGTCGAGCACCGGCGCGCGCTGCGGATCGGGCGGCGCCGGCTCCGGCGAGGGCATCGGCTCGCGCGGGACGGTGGTTGCGTCCGGTGTCCGGACGTCGGCGCCCGCCGGGGGCGCCAGCAACGCGACCGCAACGGCGACTGCACCGAGACGGACGACGTCGAGACGCGCCACGCTCCCAGTTTCGCCGATCGCTGCGCGCGTGTCGAACAAATCGTCGGGCGCGATCTCGGTTCGCGCCGGCGCGCGACGCCCGCGCCATGGGCGCGCGGCGGCTACACCGGGCAGGTGGAGTGCGGGTTGCCGCAGCTCCCACACCGGCAGGTGGCGGTGGCTCCGCCCACGGCAGCCTCCAGCTCCGGGACCTGAAGCTCGCGCACGATCTCCCTGGGCAGACGAAGCTTGTTCCTGGTTGTCTTCTTCATGACGACCTCCTGCCGCGATGCTGTCGAACTCGCGGCGGTCGCGTCAAGGCAGCGCCATCACACCGCAGGTCGGCGGCGCCCGTGGGCGGCGCGCCGCGGGTGCTTGGACACCGGCGCACCGCGTGCATGCTTAGCGCGCGCCCGCGCGGCACGGCGTGGCTCGTGGCCGGAGCGGGCCGCCGGCGGCGGCTTCTGCGCGGGGGCCGCGGCCGGCCGTTCCGGGGGGCGACGTACGTGGTTCGCCGCGCGCCACACCCCGTCGGGGGCCTCCAGCGCGACGGCGCGGCGGTACTGGGCGAGCACCCGCGCCGGGAACCGCTGTGGGTGGTAGAACGACCACAGCACGTCGCGCACCTGGGCCAGCCCGGGGTCCTCGATCGCCCAGTCCTCCTGGGTCGCGCAGTGGATCGCCCGGGGCTCGACCTCGCCGCGCGCCACCGCGAGGTAGTCGCTGACCCACAGCACGACGACGCCGAGGTAGCGCTCGACCGCGGCCTCGAAGTCGATGTCGAGCGCGCGAAACGCGCACGCGCCGGGGACGTACTCGTAGAGCCACTCGGGGCCCTCGGGGGCGGTGAGGAACACCAGCACGAACGAGTGGGTGCGCTTGCCCGCGTAGCGCGCCGGCAGCGACATCAGGTAGCGATAGATGTGGCGGCCGTACAGGTGCTCGGCGAGCTCGCGCAGCGCGGCCTCGAGCTCGGGGCGATCGAGCTCGCTCGCGGGCGTGCCGAGCAGCGGTCGCTCGGGCATCGTGCCCTTCGGCAGCGCGAACGCGCGGCGCGGCACCGCGCCCGGCACCGTGCGCAGGAACGCGGTCTCGGGCGCGACCCCGACCAGCTCGCCGCCGTCGAGCTCGAACACCATGCCGGGGCGCGCCACGACGCCCTCGCCGGCGCTCAGCCGCGCGGCGACCTCCTCGATCGGCGTGGCGGCGGTGCTGCGGGGGTGCTCGCCATCGGCGGCGGCCGGCACCGCGCCGCTCGACAGCGAGACCTCGCCACTCACGAACAGCAGCAGCCGGCGATCGCGCGCCGCGGTGGCGCGGACCGCCTCGGCCATCTCGCCGGACATCGCGATGTCGACGTTGGAGAACAGCCCGCCGGCGCCGCCGCGGTGGCGCACCAGGTAGGCCAGTACGTCCCACTCGTCGAAGCTCGCCATGCCGGCGGTCTGGTCGGCGCCGAACAGCCGGATCTCGAGGTCGCCGATCGCCAGCGTCTCGCCGTGGTCGACGTAGTGGACCGCGAAGCCGAGCTCGCCGAGCAGGCTGCGCGCCGCCGCCGATACCCGGCGAGACACGTAGAGCGGGATCCGGCGGTCGAGCCGGACCAGGGTCGGCACGTTGAAGTGGTCCTCGTGCTCGTGGCTGAGCACCAGCGCGTCGAGCGGCGGCAGCCGGTCGAGCGTCAGCGCGCGCGTCTCGCGGAACATGAAGTCGATCCGGGTGTGGCGCGGTCCCCGCCCGACCTGATCGACCAGCAGCGGATCGATCGCGATCGCCGTGCGCCCGGTCTCGAACAGCCAGCCCTGCCATCCGAAGAACGTCGCCTGGAAGCTCATGCGCGGAGCATTTCACGATTCGCCGGGCGCGCGGCGGCCGGTGGCCCCCCGGCGGCGGCGCACATCGTGCGCGAACCGCTGCGCGCCACGACATGCGGCCACACGATCCGACAGCGCGCCATGCCCGCTTGATCGCGGCCGGCCGCGGCGTATGGTGGGCGCATGACAGGACCGGTCTGTGCGGTGGTCGGTGTCGGACCCGGCAACGGCGCGGCGTTCGCTCGCCGGTTCGCGGCGGACGGCCACGCCGTCGCGCTGCTCGCGCGCTCGCTGGCCAGCTCGCGCGAGCTCGCCGCCGCGCTGCCCGGCGCCCGCGCCTGGGAGTGCGACGTCGGCGACGCCGCGTCGGTCCAGCGCGCGTTCGACGCGATCCGCGGCGAGCTCGGCGATCCCCAGGTCGTGATCTACAACGCCGGCTCGGGCCTGTTCGGCAGCTTCGACGACGTCACCGCCGCCGACTTCGAGGCGAGCTGGCGGGTCAACGCGCTCGGCGCGTTCCTGGTCGCCAAGCAGGTCGTGCCGGCGATGAAGCAGGCCGGGCGCGGCAACTTCGTGTTCATCGGCGCGACCGCGTCGCGGCGGGGCGGGATCCGCAGCGCCGCGTTCGCCCCCGCCAAGGCCGCGCAGCGCTCGCTCGCCGAGTCGATGGCCCGCTCGCTCGGACCCGCAGGGATCCACGTATCGCTGATCGTGATCGACGGCGTGGTCGACCTGCCGCGCACCCGCCAGCGCCTGCCCGACAAGCCCGACGCGTTCTTCGTGCGGCCCGACGACGTCGCCGCGACCGCCGCGTTCCTGGTCGGCCAGCCACGCTCGGCGTGGACGTTCGAGCTCGAGGCGCGCCCGTTCGGCGAGACCTGGTGAGCCCGCGGTCGCGTCACTTCGGCGCGGCCGCCGGCACGCGCGGCTCGATCTCCTTGCCGCCGTGCCACACCATGACCAGCTGCCGGGTGTTGCGGATGTCGACGGTCGGGTCGGCCGCCAGCACGACGAGGTCGGCTCGCTTGCCCGGCTCCAGCGTGCCGCGATCGCCGGCCTTGATCAGCGCCGCGCTGGTCTTCGTCGCCGCGACGATCGCGTCCATCGGCGACAGCCCGGCGGCCACCATCAGCTCGAGCTCGTGGTGCTCGGCCCAGCCCGAGATGCGCTCGGGGTTGGCGCCCGAGTCGGTGCCGAACGCGATCTGGACGCCGGCGGCGTGCAGCGCCTTGACGTTGTTCGACGCGGTGGCGAACGCCGCCCTCTCCTTGGCCACGATCGGGTTGGCCGCGACCTTGTCCTTGTAGGCCTGGCTCTGCAGCATCCGCAGCTGCTCCGGGTTCACCGCGCGCTGGAAGAACGGATCGGCCATCACCTCGGGGTGGTCGACGAACACGAAGAAGCTGTGATCGACGTTGAGCGTCGGGATGTAGAACACGCCGTGCGCCTTGAGCGCGCGGATCAGCTCGTCGTCGACCGGCTGATCGCGCACGCTGTGGGCCAGGACGTCGACCCCGGCGGCGACCAGCGCCTTGGCGTCGGCGAGGTAGAACACGTGGGCGGCGACCCGCAGCTTGTGCTTGTGGCACTCGTCGATCACCGCGCGGAACACCTCGGGCGCCATCTTCGGGACCTTGCCGAAGTTGTCGTCGACCCACAGCTTGACGATGTCGACGTGGTGGCCGGCCATCTCGCGGACCTGCGCGCGCGCCTCGTCGGCGGTGGCCGCCCGGTAGACCTGATCGGGCTGCACCGGCGTGGGCGGCACGCTGCCCGGCGCGCCGATGCCGCGGCCGGCGGTGAAGATGCTCGCGCCCGGGACGGTGCCCCGGCGCTGCTGATCGCGCAGCTCGTACACCAGGTCGCGATTGAGGCCCAGCGTGACGAACGTGGTGACGCCGTATTGCTCGTACTGCAGGGCGGCGGCCTGGACCGCCTCGCGGGTGTAGGCATCGGCGCTGTTGGCGGCGCCGATGACCAGCCCGGCGTGGGCGTGCGCGCTGATCAGGCCGGGCATGATCGTGCGGCCGTGCAGGTCGACGACCCGGGCGCCCTTGGGCCGGGCCAGCTTGCCGGTGACCCCGACCGCGGTGATCTTGTCGCCCTCGATCACCAGTGCGGCGTTGTCGCGCGGCGGCTTGCCCGTGCCGTCGATCAGCCGCGCGCCCTCGAGGATCACCGGCACCGCCGCCGGCTCGGCGTGGACCACCCCGGCGAGCCCTGTGACCAAGACCAAGGCCAAGGGCAAGACCCAGGGCAAGCATCGACCGAGCATTGCGAATCGCAGAGACCATCGTGAGCCGTGCATCGTCGTCCTCCTGGCCCAGCGGAAATCGCCCATCTGACCCTGGGCGCCTGGACGGGCTTACAATATCTGAAACCGATGAGCCGCCCATCCGACCACCGGCAGATCCGGGGCGCCTGCGCGCTGGATTGTCCCGATACGTGCAGCTGGCTGGTGACCGTCGAGGGCGACCGGCCGGTGGCGCTTCGCGGCGACCCCACCCACCCCTACACCCGCGGGGCGCTGTGCAACAAGGTCGCGGATTACCTGGCGTACACGCGCTCGCCCGATCGGGTGCTGTACCCGATGCGCCGGGTCGGACCCAAGGGGAGCAACGACTTCCAGCGGATCTCGTGGGACGAAGCGCTCGCGCAGATCGCGGACAAGCTCGGCGACGTGATCGCGCGCCACGGCGGCGAGGCGATCTGGCCGTTCCTGGGCACCGGCAACATGGGGGTGCTGCAGGGCGCCTACGGCGCCGGGCGCCGGCTGTGGAACGTGCTCGGCGCATCGCGCCACATCCAGACGATCTGCATGATCGCCGGCGGCTACGGCACCGGCTACACGCTGGGCGACAACCGGGTCGGCATGGATCCCGAGACCCTGCGGCTGTCGCGGCTGGTCGTGCTGTGGGGCAACAACATGCTGTCCACGAACGTCCACCTGTGGCGATCGATCCTCGAGGCCAGGAGCCGCGGCGCGATGATCGTCGCGATCGATCCGATCCGGACCCGGACCGCGGCGGCGTGCGACTGGCACCTCGCGCCGATGCCGGGCACCGACGCCGCGCTCGCGCTCGGCCTGCTCCACGTCGTGGTCGCCGAGGGCAAGGAGGATCGCGAGTTCATCGCCCAGCACACGGTCGGCTGGGACGTGTTTCGCCGGCGGATCGCGGAGTTCCCGCCGGATCGCGCCGCCGAGATCACCGGGCTGCCCGCCGCGTCGATCGTCGAGCTCGGCCGGTGGATCGCCGACACCCGGCCGACCGGGATCCGGGTCGGCATCGGCCTGCAGCGCCACGGCGGCGGTGGCATGGCGGTGCGGACGATCACCTGCATCCCGGGCGTCACCGGCGACTGGCGCTATCCGGGCGGCGGCGCGTGCTACGACACGCGCGGGTTCTACGGCCTGAACTGGCCGGCGCTGTGGCGCGACGACCTGCGGGCGCGGCCGGCGCGCGAGCTCCACATGACGCGGCTCGGCGAGGGCCTGCTCGAGGTCGACGACCCGCCGGTCCAGGCGCTGATCGTGTACGGCTCCAACCCCGCCGCGAGCATCCCCGCCCAGGGCCGGGTGCTGCGCGGCCTGGCGCGGAGCGATCTGTTCACCGTCGTGGTCGAGCACTTCCTGACCGACACCACGCGCCACGCCGACCTCGTGCTGCCGGCGACGATGATGACCGAGCACCGCGATCTGCTGATCGCGTACGGCCACCTGTACCTGTCGTGGAACGAGCCGGCCGGGCCGCCGCCCGGCGAGTGCCTGCCGGCCACCGAGCTGTTCCGGCGGCTCGCGCGCGCGATGGGGCTAAACGAGCCCGCGCTGTACGACAGCGACGAGGACCTGGCGCGCCAGGCGCTGAGCAGCGGCCACCCCTCGCTCGCCGGGATCACGCTCGACGAGCTCAGGCAGCGCGGCTGGATCCGGCTGAACTACCCCGCGCCGTTCGTGCCGTTCGCGAACGGGTTCCCGGGGGCGTCGCACAAGCTCGAGTTCGTATCCGAGCGCATGGCCCAGGCCGGCCTCGATCCGGTCGCCGGGTACACGCCGGCGTACGAGTCCAGCCAGCGCGACACGCCGCTGGCGCGCGACTACCCGCTCGCGCTGGTCTCGCCGGCCAATCACTACTTCCTGAACTCGATCTTCGCCAACGTCGCGCACCAGCAGCGCCGCGCGGGTCTCGCGACGCTGCTGATCCACCCCGAGGACGCCGCGGCGCGCGGCATCGCCGCCGGTGACGAGGTCCGGGTCGGCAACGCGCGCGGCGCGTTCTACGCGATCGCCGAGGTGACCGATCGCGTGCGGCCGGGCGTGGTCGCCAGCCCCAAGGGGCGCTGGCCGGTCGACGCGCGGCACGGCGCGACGGTCAACGTCACGATCGCCGAGCGCGACTCGGACATGGGCGGCGGCGCGGTGTTCCACGACAACCGCGTGCAGGTGGCCCGCGCGACGGTCAGCGGCACTCCGTGACGTCGGTGACGACGCACGAGAACGTCCCGCGGTCGACCGCCAGCGACGGGCTGCCGGCCGCGGTCGCGGTCACGCTGACGCCGCGCATCTCGATCGGGCACACGTCGAGGCAGCTCTTGAAGCTGTACGTGCTGCCCGCGCCGTACGGCTGCGACGGCCGGTAGCCCGGCACGGCGGTGTCGAGCCGCGTCAGCTCGGCGGCGGACACCGCCGTGGTCGTGTTGGTGTTGTAGTCGTCGGGGAACCGCGTCATGTAGGCCGAGTCGAACCAGTTCCAGGTGTTGTCGCCGGTGATCACGAAGTCGTGCATGTGGACGTTGCGGACCGGCGCGGCCGCGGTGGCCGGCGCCCCGGCGACGGCGTTGTACGGCAGCTGGAGCACGTTGGGCGGCACGCCCTCGATGTAGATCGCGGCGGCCTTGCCGAGCTTGCCGAGCGCCGCGGTGCCGACCACCGTCCCCGAAATGTGATCGTAGAAGATGTCGCGCAGCACCGGGATCTTCTGGCGGGTCTCCAGTGTGAAGTTCGGCGCGGTCACCGTGGGCGACGGGTAGTTGGTGGTGACCTCGAGCGCGAGATTGCGCGCCGTGACCCGGATGTGGTCGTAGTGGATGTTGCGGATCTCGCCGCCGCGGCCGGGCAGGGTCTTGATCCGCAGCGCGGTGTCTCCCGTCAGATCGCTGTCGAACGCGAACACGTTGCGCACGCTGCCCGACATCTCGCTGCCGACCGTGACGCCGCCGTGGCCGTTGCCGGACCGGATCCGCCGGATCACGATGTTCTCGCTCGGGATGCCGACCCGCTGGCCGTCCTCGTTGAGCCCGGACTTGACGGCGACCACGTCGTCGCTGGTGTTGAAGAACGAGTCCTCGATCAGCACGTTGCGCGACGAGTCCGGATCGCAGCCGTCGCCGTTCTGCGGCGTGACCGTGTGGGTGCCGCTGGCGTCGGTGAACGTCAGCGTGCCGCCGTCGGGGAAGCTGATCACGTTGACGTGGCGCACGATGACGTTCTCCGAGTACACCGGGTGGATCTGCCAGAACGGCCCGAACTGCACCGTGACACCCTCGATCAGCACGTTGCGGCAGGTGTTGAACTCGACGAACATCGGCCGCAGCAGGCCGGTCATGCCGGGCGGCATGCTCGACGGGACCGGCACCGCCGACGGCTGGAGCTCGAGCGGCAGCGTGCTGGCGTTGAGCGCGGCGACCACGCGGGCCGAGACCGGCACGTCGCCGGCGTCGGACCGCACGTACTTCTTGTAGACCGCGGTGGCGAACGGCTTGGTGAAGTCCTTGGTCGCGCCGACCGGCAGGTTGTTCTTGAACAGCCACCACACCCAGCCTTGCCCGGTCAGCGTGCCCTCGCCGGTGAGCGCGACGTCCTTGCAGCCGCGGAAGTACACCAGCGGCGAGTAGTTCATGACGTCCATGCCCTCCCACCGGGTGGGCACCACCGGGAAGTAGTCGGCGAAGTCGGTGGAGAACAGGATCTCGGCGCCGGCCTCGACGTGGAGGTCGATGCCGTCGCACGACCCGCCTTCGCTGGTGATCTGGATCGGCCCGGTCAGCCACTTGCCGGGCGGCACGACGATCTGGCCGCCGTGCGCCCGCTTGGCGGCGGCGACCGCGCGGGCGAACGCGGCGGTGTTCTTGGTGACCCCGTCGCCGACCGCGCCGAACTCCGCGATGTTGAACTGCCGGCGGTGGAAGCGCGGCCGTGCGAACGCCGGCACCGGGAACGGCGCGTTGTCGACCGGCTGGATCGCGTCGGACTCGTAGGGCGTGTACATCGCGTCGGAGTCGGTCTCGGCCTCGGCCGGGTCACCGGGCGGGGCGATGCACCCGGCGGCGGCCAGCGCCGCAGCGCCCAGCGGGATGATCAACGCGAGGATCGAAGCTCTCGAACCGAAGCCTTGCCAGTCCATGATCGTACCTCCTGCCGGACCGGGCGACCGGCCGCGCGTGCCGGCCACCGGAGCCGGAGCGGACGGGCGCGCGACCGGACGTAGCCGTGGACTGTAGGGGCCGGGAAGCCGAGCTGTCAAGTGGCCAGGTGGCCTGACCATCGGCCACCGGGTGCGCAGGCGCTCGCCTGTGCGGCGGTGCGCCCCACCGCGCGATCGTCGCGGCCGGGCGGCGGCGGTGGGCGAGCAGGGCGAGAGCGTCGAGACCGTCGATCTCGGCGATCGTCGCGGCCGGGCGGGGCGGCGGCGAGCTGCTCGTGCTGCGCCGGCGGCGTCGACCTGGTCGCGCCGGCAGTCTGACGGCGGTGGAGCAGCGGTACGCACACGATGATGGGGGATCCGATCGCGCTGCCGATGTCGAGAAACGCCCGGTAGTCCGGGGGCAGCTCGTGGCTGATCGCGCGCTCGAAGCCAGCGATCGCAGGAGCCGAAGCGCGACCTCGACCAGCTCGAGTCCTTGGAGTAACATTTCGCTCGTCGGGGGCTGGGACCCCAAGCCGCTCTCCAACGCGAGCTGCACGTTCACGCTGAAGGAGCTTACGGCGGTCGCCCAGGCGCGCTGAAACGGCGGCGCGGCTAGTCGATCAGCTTGCCGTCCTCGAAGAACGGATAGGGGCCGGCGAAGTCGCCGATCGCAGCGGTATGCGTGACCACTCCCGCGCCCTCGCGCCACAGGTGGAGCTGGAAGCCCGGCGGCTCCAGCATGAAGCGCGAGGCGGCGTCGTCGGCGAGGTCGAGCGCGACCTGGTGCGAAGGGCTCGGCGCCGTGGAGGCGATC
>DATAPF010000488.1:0-6454 GCA_036265355.1 Kofleriaceae bacterium
AACGCCATTCTGGTGCCTGCCCGGTGGTGCGAGGTTCACCCAGCCGTCGGTACTTCCGGGTGCGCCTGGCGCGCATGGACCCCGGGGGCGCGCGGCACCAGGGCCTGTGACGACCCGGGGCTCGTAACACGCGAATCTGCCATGTGAATGTCCTGGCGCCGGTCGCGCAGCGCAGGCGTGAACGTGACGCCACCGCGATGCCGCGCCGCGGCTACGCCTGGCCGAGCTTCTCGCCGAGCCGCTTCGCGCGCTCCTCGGCCTCGCCCGGCACGTCGAAGTCCGTCGGGTCGAACAGCGGCCGGATCTCGACCTCCTCCGGCTCCTCGCCGTCTTGCACGCCGAGGCCGAACGGCGCGCGCTTGGCCCACTCGATCGCCTCGGCCATCGTCTTGACCTCGATCAGCAAGTAGCCGGCGATCACCTCCTTGGCCTCGGCGAACGGGCCATCGATCACCGTGCGCTTGCTCCCGCTGTACTGCACGCGCACGCCGCGGCTGGTCGGCGTGAGGCCGGCGAGATCGAGCAGCACGCCGGCCTTCTGCAGCTCCTCGTTGAACTTGTGCATCGCGACCATCGCCTCCTCGGTCGGCATCTGGCCCGCTTCGGTTTGCTTGGTCGCCTTACCGATCATCATGACCTTCATCGCGTGTCTCCTTGTGACCCGGGTGGTGTATCCGAGCGACGATCGACCCGCCGCCGGATCGACAACCGCGATGCAGATTTTTCTGCGAGCGATTCGGGCGATTTCCAGCCGTTACGAGCCATGATATGTTCTCGACCCCGAGGCGCCACATGATCGGCCGGTGGATCACGCGCAGGAGGAACGCCAGGACCGCGGAGCGGCGACGCGCGCGCGCGCAATGGGCGATGAATGAGGCCATCGTCGAGCACGTCGTCACGCGCCACGAAGATGCCGTCCATGCGCTCGATGATGTGGACATCCACGCGCTGTCACCGTGGGACATCGCGCACTGGCTGAACGCACGCGCCTACGTGCTCGGGTTGATGGGATGCACGACGGAAGCGCTCGAGCATCTGCGCGATGCGGAGGAGCTGTTGATCGGGATCGAGGACACCGAGCCGGTGCCCGCGGAGCTCGTCGAGCGGCTCGCGGCGTGCATCATCGGCACGCGCGGAATCGCGCTGTTGCACGGCGGCTCCCTCGACGAAGCCGAGATCCACCTCGAGCGTGCCCTTGCCCTCGGAGCGGGCCACCTGCAGACGGCCGGTGCCGACCTGCTGCCGGGACAGCAGCGGCTGGCCGCCGAGCGGCTATGGTGGCTCGCGATGATCGCCGAGAAGCGGGGTGATACCGCGCAGCGCCTGCGTTGCTTGCGTCGCGCGTCGCAGTTCCGCGACACGCAGTACGGTGCCGAAGCCTGCAAGGCACTCTGCGCAAGATCAAGCTGAATGCCGAGACGATCAAGGCGCTGAATACTTCCGATCTGGCACCCATCGCCGGCGGGGGGTACATCAGCTTGACGACATGGTGTGTGGTGTAGCCAGGCGGCCGGCCAGCCGAGCGTGCGCCGTGCCCGCGTGATCCGTTCGCGGCCTCACTTCAGCGCGTCCTCGAGAAACCGCGTCGCCAGGCGCCGCTCTGTCACTGGGTTCGCGGCTTGGCTCGGCGTCTCCGACGTGGGCCACGCGCCCGCTTCGCGCCCAGCGGCGCGAGCACCCACGTGAGCGCGACGAGCCGGTCGCGGCGGGGCATGCGCTGCGGACTGATGAGCACCGACAGCCGCCCGATCAGCCGGTTGAGCTCGACCAGATCGGCCTCGCCGATCCAACCCTTGACCCGAGCAGCCCACAGCGTGCGCTTGGGCCCCTCGCTGATGACGCCGGGATCGCGGAGCGCCGCGTCGAAGTCGCGCGTCGCGATCCGCACCATCCCGTGGGCGAACCGTGAGACGGCGCGTGCGTTGGCGGTCTTGCCCGGGCGATAACGCAGCCGCATGGCGCTCGGCACCCGGTAACGACGCTCCCCGGCCTCGCCGGCGAGCTCCTCGATCAGGCCCGCGCGCGCGAGCAGTCGCAGGTGATAGTAGAGCCCGGGGCCCGCCCGGCCGAGCTGAGCCGACAGCTCGCTGACCGAGGCCTCGCCGCCGAGGGCGTCGAGCGTATCGATCAGCTCCTGACGCGCCGGCGACGCGAGCAACGCGATGTGGGCGGGGTGTTCGATGACAGATCGCGGGTGCTTCTGCATGGCGGTTGCGCATTTCAAAAAATACCATAATTTTGAAACCATGATCACGCCTTCGATCCGATTCCCACGGCCGCCGCGATGGTCCGCCGTCGCATGCATCGTCGCTGCAGCTTGCGCGCCTCATGTTCCGACCGCACCGGGAGCCGCGAAGTCCGCGCTGTCACCCGACGAGATCCGCGCCGACTTCGCGCAGCTGTACATGACCTTGCAACAGGCGCACTACGACCTCTACGCGAGGGCACCACACCACGACTACGACGCGCTCTACGCCGCGATGCGCGGCAGGATCACGGAGCCCGAGCCAGCACTCGAGGTCGCGACCCGATTCCAGCGGTTCGTGGCGTTCGGCAAGGTTGCGCACGCCCGGATCGACGCCACGTACGACGCGTTCGACCACTACCTCGCCGGCGGCGGCTCGGCGTTTCCGTTGCTGATCCGGGTGGTCGGCGACCGCGTCTTCATCACCGAGAACCGCAGCGGGCTGCCCGCGATCGAGCGCGGCGACGAGCTGGTCGCACTCGACGGGCAGCCTGTCGAGCACTGGCTCGCGCGCCTCGCGCGCAACCAGTCTGCGGACACGCCGTACCTCGCGCACGCGCTCATGGAGCGCGACTTCCCGATGTTGCTGTGGATCGAGCTCGGCCGCGTCGATCGGTTTGCGATCTCGGCGCGGCGGGCGGGTGGCGCACCGTTTGACGTGACTCTCCCCGCGTGCACCGATGCGGAGATGCGGGTCGCTGCGCGCACCCAGCCACCTGTGCTCGCGCTCGACCGCAACGCCCGGATCGCGCACATGGTGGGCTCCGGGCTCGCGTACTTGCGGCCTGGGCCGTTCTACAACGTCGATCCGGGCGCGACCAACGAGTACGACAACACCGCGTTCCGGCGCTTCATCGACGGCGCGTTCGATCGCTTCCTCGCCGCGGGCGCTTCCGCCCTCGTGATCGACCTGCGCGACAACCCCGGCGGCGACAGCTCGTTCAGCGACCTCATGGTCGGCTGGTTCGCCGACCGGCCGTTCACGTTCGAGTCATCGTTCCAGATCCGCGTCAGCGCCCAGGCGATCGCGTCCAACCAGAAACGCGTCGAGCTCGCGCCCGACGACGCGCACAGCGTATCGCGCCGGTTCGCCGCGGCGTATGCCGGGGCCCGGCTCGGCGACACGATCGCGTTCGCGGTGTCCGCCGCGGCCCCGCATCCCGCCCCGCGATTCACCGGCAAGGTCTATGTCCTGATCAACCGCCACAGTTTCTCCAACACCGTCGCGGTCGCGGCGCTGGTCCAGGACTACGGGTTCGGCACCGTGCTCGGCGAGGAGACCGCCGACCTCGCGACCACCTACGGCGCGATGGAGACGTTCACGCTGAGCCACAGCGGGCTCGAGGTCGGCTTCCCCAAGGCGTACATCGTGCGGCCAAACGGCGATCTCGCGCCGCGCGGCGTGGTGCCCGACCTCGCAATCGAAACGCCTGTGGTCGAGTCGATCGACGATCCGGTGCTGCAGCAGGCGCTCGCGATCGCGGCCCGCCGGCCGTGAAGCGAACCCGACGATGGCTTGAGCCGACGTGTGGCCTGAGGGGTGTGGATCCAATCCTGTGACGTCGTCCGGGCGCCGCGCCCGTCTTACTGCTGGTCGCGTCGATGGCATAGCTGGTTAGTTAGCCGCGCCGTGACCCTGCTAGGGTCGCTGCGCATGAAGCCTGCCCACCTCGGTCTGGTCGCCTCTCTCACACTGTCGCCGGTGCTGGCCGCGTGTGGCGGCGGCAGCGGCGCCAGCTCCGTCGCGCCGATCGTCGACGCGTCGGTCGCCGTGCCGGCCGTCGACGCGTCAGCCGATGCGCCGATGCCGACGATGCCGATGATCACGGTCAACCTCACGGGCGCCGGGACCGTCACCTCGGCGCCGGCCGGGATCGACTGCGGCGCGTCGTGCCAGGCGTCGTTCGCGGCCGGCACCCAGGTGACCCTGACTGCGACGCCGGGGCAGGGCGCGACGTTCACCGGCTGGACCGGCGCGTGCACCGGCAACGGCGCGTGCGTCGTCACCGCCGCGGGCGCGGTCGTGGTGGGCGCGACGTTCACGAGCGGCTGCGTGGACGAGTGCCCGGCCGGCGGCAGCCTGTGCCTGTCCGCCACCAGCCAGATCACCTGCGGCGAGTTCGACGGCGATCCGTGCCGCGAGTGGTCGCCGCCGATCGCGTGCCCCGGCGTCGAGCAGTGCACCCTGGGTCGGTGCGGCGCCGAGCACGAGCTGTCGGTGCTGCCGCTGCCCGAGGCGGCGGTCGGCACCGTCACCTCGACCCCGAGCGGCATCACCTGCGGCCTCGACGGCACGCAGTGTCAACACACCTACGCCGACGGCGAGCAGGTGACGTTGACTGCCACCTCCGACCCCGAGGCGGTGTTCGCCGGCTGGGCCCTGTTGCCGCTGGGCGACACCAACGCCATGGCCTGCGTCGGCTCGCTGGCGCCGTGCACGGTGACGATGAGCCAGGTCACCAGCCTCGCGGCGACCTACTGCACGCCCGAATGTCCGCTCGGCGGTGTGCGCTGCAGCGGCGCGACCAACGTGATCGAGAGCTGCGGCGAGTTCGACGGCGATCCCTGCACCGAGTTCAGCCCGCCGAGCACCTGCGGCGACGGCCTGCTGTGCACGCCGGACGGGTGCCGCGCCGGCTTCGTGGTCACCGCCTCCACGCAAGGCGACGGCGCGGTGGCGATCGACGGCGTCACCTGCCAGGCGCCTCCGTGCACCCAGGGTGTCGTCACGGGCGGCAGCGCCCGCATCACCGCGATCCCCGGGCCGGCCGCTGTGTTCACCAGCTGGACCGGCGCCTGCACCGGCAGCGGCCCGTGCACCGTGACCGGCGCCGACACCGTGACCGCGCACTTCGCCGACCGCTGCATCGACGCGCTGGTGGTCGACGCCGGCGGCTTCGGGACCGAAGGCACCAGCCTGGCGGTCGGCACCGAGCTGTTCATCGGCGATGACTTCGGCCTCCACGCGCTGTTCCACGCGCCGCTGGACGGTAGCCCACCGTCGCTGGCGGTGTTCACCGGCGTGCCGATGTGGAACCTGACCGCCGACACCAGCGGTGCGTACTGGCTCGAGGGGTTTGACCCGCCGTTCGAGCTGGCGCGCTACGCCGGCGGCGTGCGGCAGTCGGTGGCGCCGAACCTCGGCTTCGGCGCGATCGCGCTCGGCGCCACCGACGTGTTCTCCCTGCAGGGCACGAGCATCATGAAGGTCGCGAAGACCGGCGGAACGCCGGTGATGGTCGCCCCCGTGCCGGGGTCGTTCGGCGCCAACCTCGCCGTCGACGCCACCAGCATCTACTGGTTCGGCGACAGCATCCAGAAGTTCCCGATCGGCGGCGGCGCGGCGGTGACGCTGGTGCCGGTCAGCGGCGTGCGGGACATCGGCGGCGGCGTCGTGATGACCCAGGACGCGACCTACCTGTACTGGGCGCGCAGCCAGCCGGTGCCGGCGGCGATCGCGCGCGTCCCCAAGGCCGGTGGGCCGGTGGAGCCGGTGGTCGCTGCGCGCGACGTGATGGCGATGGCGGTGAGCGGCACGACGCTGGCGTGGATCAGCGTCGGTCAGCCGCCGCAGGCGACCACGATCGGCAGCGGCTTGGTCACGCAGCTCGGCCGGCGCCTGCCCAACAACGTCGGCCAGCCGGGGATCGCCATCGACACCGCCGCGGTCTACGTCACCTCGACGTTCGACGGCCCGGGCAGCGGGCCGGTGATCAGCCGGCTGGCCCGGTCGGCGACCTGCGCGCCGTGAACGCTCGCCGCTGATCGCCGGCGTTCGGTCCGCGGTCGGTGGCCTCGGCTGCGCCACCCAGGCGCTGCGCGCATGCACAAGAGCCGGCTCTGCGCGATCGGGATCGACTGTCAGACGCCGACCTCACCACGGCGGTGTTCTGGAGCGCGGCGCTGGGGCGGCCGGTGGCGGATGTCGAGGGCACCTACGCGAAGCTCGCGGATCGGGCCGGCGCCCGATCGTGTTCGTGCAGTGGAGCGCTGAAACGGCGGCGCGGCTAGTCGATCAGCTTGCCGTCCTCGAAGAACGGATAGGGGCCGGCGAAGTCGCCGATCGCGGCGGTATGCGTGACCACTCCCGCGCCCTCGCGCCACAGGTGGAGCTGGAAGCCCGGCGGCTCCAGCATGAAGCGCGAGGCGGCGTCGTCGGCGAGGTCGAGCGCGACCTGGTGCGAAGGGCTCGGCGCCGTGGAGGCGATC
>DATAPF010000489.1:0-6591 GCA_036265355.1 Kofleriaceae bacterium
GACGCCCTTGGGTGCGCCGGTCGAGCCCGAGGTGTAGATGACGTACGCCAGGTGCTCGGGCCGGCACGGCACCGGCGCGCGCGGGGCGGGCGGCTCGTCCTGCCACGCGTCGGGCGAGATCACCCGCGTGCCCGGCGGCACCGCGCCGGACAGCTCCGGCGTGGCGATCACGGCCGCGGCGCCGGAATCCGCGATCAGCAGCGCGACGCGATGGGCCGGGGTCTGCGGGTCGATCGGCACGTAGGCCGCGCCGGCGTGCAGCACGCCGAGGATCGCGGTGATCGCGCGCGGCGATCGCTCGACCAGGACCGCGACGCGCGACTCCGGCCCAACGCCGGCCCGGCTCAGGATCGCAGCCAGCCGGCACGCGCGGTCGCCGAGCTCGCCGTAGCTCACCGCGACCCCGCGCTGCGTGCACGCGATCGCGTCGGGTGTTTTGCGCGCGTGCGCGACGAAGCGGTCGACCACGGTGGTCGGTGCGGCCCCGGCGCCGGCCGCCGCACGGGCGCGATCGCGCGCCTCCGGCGACAGCAGCGGGAGGCCCGAGATCCGCGTCGCGGGATCGGCCAGCGCCGCCGCCAGCAGCACCCCGAAGTGCTCGACGAGATCGCTCGCGGTCTCGCGGTCGAACACCGCGGGATCGTAGAACAGCGCGCCGGCGAACCCGGCGGCGTCGCCGCTGAGCTCGAGCATGAGGTCGAGCTTGACACCGCGATCGAGCGGCTCGAACGCGGCGGTGACGCCCGCGAGGTCGATGTCGACGTCGAGCGAAGGCAGCATGCCGAACCCGACCTGCGCGAGCGGCGGCAGCCCGAGCTCGCGCGCCGGTCGCATGGCCTCGACCAGCTTGTCGAACGGCACGTCCTGGTGGGCGAACGCGCCGAGGCAAGTCTCGCGCACGCACCGCACCAGCTCGGCGAACGACGGGTCGCCGTCCCACCGGGTGCGGATCGGTAGCTGGTTGACGAAGAACCCGATCAGCGCCTCGAGCTGGGTGTGCCGGCGCCCGGCCACCTGGGTGGCGACCACGATGTCGCGCTCGCCCGAGTACCGCGCGAGCACCGCCTGGTACGCGGCCAGCAGGATCATGAACGGCGTGACCGCCTCGCGCCGGGCCAGCGCGGGGAGCGCGCCGGCGACCTCGGCGGGGATCCGGACCTCGATGGCGCCGGCGGCGCGCGGCGGGCGGGCCTGGCGCGGGCGATCGAGCGGCAGCGCGAGCCGGTGGGGCGCGCCGGCCAGCGCCGCCTGCCAGTACGCGAGCTGGCGCCCGAGCTCGGGGCCGCTCAGCCACGCGCGCTGCCAGCGCGCGAAGTCCGCGTACTGCAGGCCGAGCGCGGGCAGATCGAACGCCTCACCCCGGACCGCCGCGCGGTAGAGCCGGCGCACCTCCTCGACGAGCACCCCGACCGACCAGCCGTCGGAGGCGATGTGGTGCATCACGACCACCAGGGTCGCGGCGTCGGCGGCGGTGCGGATCAGGTGGCAGCGCAGCAGCGCGCCGCTCGCCAGATCCAGCGGCTGCGTCGCGCGGGCGCGCGCGACCCGGCGCAGCTCGGCGTCGCGGCGCGCGGCCGGAAGCTCGCGCAGGTCCTCGACGGTGATCGGCGCGGCCGGCGGGCACACCCGCACCGTGGGGGTCGCGCCGGACGCCGCGATCGCGGTCCGCAGCACCTGGTGCCGGCGGACGACCTCGGCGAGCGCGGCGGTGAGCGCTGCGACGTCGAGCGCACCGCGCAGGTGGATCGCCGCGGCCATGTTGTAGGTCCACGTGCCCGGCTCGAGCTGCTCGGCGAGCCACAGCCGCTCCTGGCCGAACGACAGGACCGGCGCCGCCTGCGGATCGCCGGCCACCGGCGCCGGCAGGCGCAGCCCGAGCAGCTCGCCGCACCGGCCGGCGAGCGCCGCGATCGTCGGGGTCTCGAACAGCTCGCGCAGCGGGAGCTCGACGCCGAGCACGTCGCGGATCCGCGACACGGCCTGGGTCGCGAGCAGCGAGTGGCCGCCCGACGCGAAGAAGTCGTCGTCGACGCCGACCCGCCGGCCCAGCAGCTCGCACCAGATCTCGGCGATCGCGTGCTCGATCGGATCGCGCGGGGCGACGAACGCGGTGTCGCCATCGCCGTCGCTCGCCGGGACGGGCAGGGCGCGCTTGTCGACCTTGCCGTTGGTGGTCAGCGGGAACGCGTCGAGCACCACGAAGCTGCTCGGCACCATGAAGTCGGGCAGCCGCGCCGCGGTGTGGGCGCGGAGCTCCGCCGGCGAGACCACCGCGCCCGGCCGGGGGGTCACGTACGCGAGCAGGCGCGTGGCAGCGCCGCGCTCGGCGAGGCCGCGATCGTCGGCCGCCACCACGACCGCCTCGCTGACCCCGGCGGCCGCGCGCAGCGCCGCCTCGACCTCCCCGGGCTCGATCCGCAACCCGCGCAGCTTGACCTGCTCGTCGACGCGGCCGACGAACAGCAGCCGGCCGTCGTGGGCGCGGCGCAGCCGGTCGCCGGAGCGATACATCCGCGCGCCGGGCACGCTGCTGAACGGATCGGGAACGAACTGCGCCGCCGTCAGCTCGGGGCGCCCCAGGTAGCCGCGCGCGACGCCGACCCCCGCGACGAACGCCTCGCCCGCCACGCCGACCGGGACCGGCCGCAGCGCCTCGTCGAGCACGTACAGCCGGTAGTTCGGCAGGGTCTCGCCCAGCGATGGCTCGCGCCCGTCGGCGATGCAGTCCCCGGAGGTGGCCTCGATCGTCGTCTCGGTCTGGCCGTAGACGTTGATCAGCCGGCGGCCCGGCTGCCAGCGGGCGACGAGGTCCTCGGTGAGCCGCTCGCCCCCGGTGACCACGGTGTGGAGCGCGGGCAACTCGTCGGCCGCCAGCACCGCCAGCACCGACGCGGTGAAGTTGATCGTCGTGATCCGCTCGTCGCGCAGCCGCCGGACCAGCGCGGGCCCCGGCAAAAGCGCGTCGCGCGGCGCGAGGTGGAGCGTGCCACCCGAGACCAGCGGCGTGAAGATCTCCTCGACCGAGGTATCGAACCCGATCGACGACGTCAGCAGCACGCGCGCGCCGGGGCCGCCGTAGAGCGCGATCGACGCATCGAGCAGGTTGGCGACGCTCGCGTGCGCCACCATCACGCCCTTGGGGGTCCCGGTGGAGCCCGAGGTGTAGATCACGTACGCGAGGTGGTCGCCGAGCACCCGGCGCCGAAGCCGCGCCGCCGCCGCCCCCACGTCCGCGCCGGGGTGCAGGCGGAGCACGTCGGGCCCCGCGAGGTCGGGGTGGCTGTCGCGATCGAGCACGAGCAGCCGCGCGTTGCAGTCGCGCCGGATCGCGGCCACCCGCGACGCGGGCTGCTTGGGGTCGAGCGGCACGCAGGCGGCACCCGCCTTGAGCACGGCGAGCAGCGCCGCGATCAGCTCGAACGACGGCGCCATGCACACCGCGACCAGCGCCTCCGGCCCCACGCCCCGCGCCGCCAGCTGACCGGCGAGGCGGCTGGCCCGATCGTCGAGCGCGCGGTAGGTCAGCGTGGCGCCCGAGGCGTGGAGTGCGATCGCATCGGGGGAGCGATCGACCTGGGCCTCGAACAGGCCGTGCAGCGTGCGATCCGGCGCCAGGTCGCGCACGGCGCCCACGCCGCGCTGGATCAGCGCCGCGTGCTCGGCGGCGGACAGCATCGCGGCGTTGGCCACCGCGCGGCCGGGCGCGCGCAGCAGGCTCGCGAGCAGCGCGAGGTAGCGCGCCACGAACCCGGCGATCGTGGCCGCGTCGAACAGCCCGGCGTCGTACTCGATCGAGCCGGCGATCCGCCCGCGATCGTGGACCAGGTCGACCGACAGGTCGAACTGCGCCGTGCCCGCGTCGATCGGCCAGGGCGACAGCGCGAGGTCGCCGATCGCCGGCTCCGCGAGCGGCGACTCCTGCAGCGAGAACACGACCAGGACCAGCGGCGGCGCGCCGTCCCCGACCCGGCCCAGGCGCTCGGCCACCCGGTCGAACGGCGTCGCCGCGTGCGCGAACGCGCCGGCCACGCGATCCTGGACCTGCGCGACGACGTCGTCGAATGCCAGCGCGGGATCGATGGCGCTGCGGATCGCGAGCGTGTTGACGAAGAAGCCGATCAGCGGCTCGAGCTGCGCGCTCAGCCGGTTCGCGGTGGCGGTGCCGATCGTGACGTCGCGCTGGCCGGCGTGGCGTGACATCGCGACCTGGAAGCCGGCGAGCAGCACGACGAACGGCGTGACGCCCCGGGCCCGCGCGGCGCGGCGCAGCTCGTCGCACAGCGCGGGCTGCAGCTCGAAGCCGCACCGGGCCCCGGTGCGCGGTCCCCGCGCGCGCGGCCGATCGAGCGCGAGCGTGACCGCCACGGCGCCATCGAGCGCCTCGCGCCAGTACGCGAGCTCGTCGGCCGCGGCCGGCGCGTCGAGCGCCGCGCGCTGCCAGCGCGCATAGTCCGCATACTGCAGCTCGAGCGCCGGGAGCTGCGCCGGCCGGCCCGCCGCGAGCGCCGGGTACAGCGCGCCGAGCTCGCGGACCAGCACGCCCAGCGACGCTCCGTCGCACGCGATGTGGTGGAGGGTGATCTGGAGCGCGTGGTCGCGCTCGCCCAGCCGGTAGAGCACCGCGCGGAGCGGCGGGTCGCGCTCGAGATCGAAGCAGGCGCGTGCCTCGCGCAGCATCGCCGCCGCGACGGCGGCCATGCGCTCGGCCTCGGGGACCGCGGTGAGGTCGTGGACCGTGAAGGCGAGCGCGCGATCGCCGACCTCCCAGCTCGCGATCCCCTCGCGCTCGTGGATCGTCGCGCGCAGCAGGTCGTGGCGCCGGACGATGGCGCCCAGGCTCGCCTCCAGCGCGGCGCGGTCGAGCGGCCCCGCGAGCCGGACCGCGCCGGGGACGTTGAGCCGCGGGTCGTCGGGCGCGAGCCGGTGCAGGAAGTACAGCCGCTCCTGCGCCGGCGCCAGCCGGAACCGTGCCCGCGGCTCACCGGGCACCAGCGCAGGGCCGGCCGCGGGGGTCGACGCGGCCTCGAGCGCCAGCGCGCGCACCGTCGGGCCGTGGAACACCGCGCCCAGCGGCAGCCGGCGGCCGAGCCGGCGCTCGACCCGCGACACCACCTGGGTCGCGAGCAGCGAGTGACCGCCGAGCTCGAAGAAGTTGTCGTCGATCCCGACCCGGGGCACGCCGAGCACCTCGGCGAAGATCTCGGCGAGCAGCGCCTCGGCGGCGGTCGCGGGCGCGGCGTAGGCGAGGCGCGAGCTCGCCGGCTCGGGCTCGGGCAGCGCGCGCCGGTCCACCTTGGCGTTCGGGGTCAGCGGCAACGCGGCGAGCGCGACGATGGCCGACGGGACCATGGCGTCGGGGAGCCGCCGCCGCGCGTGCGCGAGGACGTCCTGCTCGTCGACGCGCGCCCCGGACCTGGGCACGACGTAGCCGACCAGCCGCGTGCGTGGGCCGTCGCCTCGCACCGCGGCGACCGCCGCCGCCACGGCGGCGTGCTCGGCCAGGACCGCCTCGATCTCGCCGAGCTCGATCCGCACGCCGCGGATCTTGACCTGATGATCGAGCCGCCCCAGGAAGTCCAGCGCGCCGTCGGGCCGCTGCCGGACCAGGTCGCCGGTGCGGTACAGCCGCGCGCCGGGCGCCGCGCCGAAGCCGTCGGGCACGAACCGCTCGGCGGTCAGATCGGGGCGACCGTGGTAGCCGCGCCCGAGCCCGTCGCCGCCGATGTACAGCTCGCCGGGGACGCCGTGCGGCACCAGGTTGCCGGCGGGATCGCAGACGTAGACCTGGGTGTTGGCGATCGGCAGCCCGATCGACGGCCGGTCGTCGCCCGGCTCGATCCGCGCCGAGGTCGAGTAGATCGTGGTCTCGGACGGAGCGTACTGGTTCCACAGCACGCAGCCGGCGCCCACCAGTGCATGGGCGAGCTCGGGCGTGAGCGCCTCGCCCCCGGTGATCATCCGCAGGCCGGGCGTGGGCCGCCACCCGGCCTCGAGCAGCATGCGCCAGCTGGTCGGCGTGGCCTGCAGGATCGTCGCGGCGCAGGCGTCGAGCGCGGCGCGCAGCGCGGCGCCGTCGGCAGCGACCGCGCGGCTGGCGAGCACGACCTCCGCGCCCGAGATCAGCGGCACGAACAGCTCGAGCGCCGCGATGTCGAACGACAGCGACGTCACCGCGAGCAGCGCGTCGCGCGCCGTCGCGCCGAGCCGGGACTGCATGTCGACGAGCAGGTTGGTGAGGCCGCGGTGCCGGATGGCGACGCCCTTGGGCCGCCCCGTCGACCCCGAGGTGTAGATGTAGAGCGCGATGTCCTCGGGGTCGACCGCTGGATCGGGCACGACGCCGGACGCGACGCCGGGCGCCTCGGCGATGCCGAGCCGGTCCACCGTCAGCACGGCTCCGCGGCGCGCCGGTAGCCGATCGACGAGCGCGGCCTCCGTGATCGTCGCGCACGCGTCGGCGTCGTCGAGCATGAACGCGACGCGCTCGACCGGGAACGCCGGATCGATCGGGATGTAGGCGGCGCCGGTGCGCAGCACGCCGAGCAGCGCCGGGACCAGATCGAGCCCGCGCTCGAGGATCACGGCGACGCG
>DATAPF010000490.1:0-19128 GCA_036265355.1 Kofleriaceae bacterium
GCCGGGCACAGGATGCCGGTCGCCTCGCACTGCGAGACGTTGTTCGACGCGCACGCGGTGAGCGCCACCGCGAGCGCGCCAAGACACAGGAGTCCGAATTGTCGGGTAATCGAGTCCATGGCTTGACGTCTCCTAGAAATGGCCCTGAATCAGCGCCCCCGCCATTCCGGGAGACACCACCGGTGTGAACGAAACCGCAGGCGCCTTGTCCTGCCGCTTGATCTCTTCCTCGTCGCGGTCCTCGGGGCGGATCGAGTAGGGCGTGCGGCGGTTGAGGTACGCCAGCAGCGCGCCGGTCGCGATCGCGGCCCCGGCGACGCCGTAGCCGACGTAACCGAGCGTCCGCCGGGTATCACCGCTGTTGCGCATGTCGACCAGGTGCTGGTTGTCCGCCACCGTGCAGCCGTGCGCGGGCGTGTCGCACTTGGCGACCGAGGTGTTGAGGTCCGTGTAGGTCGAGCTTGCCCACAGCTCCATCCCGCCGCCGATCAGGCCGACCAGCGCACCGGCGCCGATCACGGTGTACGGCATCCAGTCCTTGTCCCATCGCCGGCGGTACCGGGTCAGCTCCTCGGCGGTGTACAGCTTGAGCTCGATCCGGAACGTCTCACCTGGGCCGATGAACGGCGCGGTGACCCGGGCGTTGTAGCCCTCCTTCTCGCCGTAGAACGTGTGCTTGCCGACCCGGACCTTGGCCTTGAAGCTGCCCGGCGCGACGAACACCTCCTTGCCGTCGACCGCGACCTTGGCGCCCCGCTTGTCGCACGACACCTCGACGTCGGCGAGCAGGCCGGCGACCAGCTTGAGGTACTCCTTGGCGTGCTCGAACTTGCCCTCGTCGAGCGGATCGGAGCCGTACTTGATCGCCTCGTTGAGCTGCTCGTAGACCTCGATCGGCTGGTCGAGGTTGATCAGGGCGAGCGCGAGGTTGTAGTGGATCGCGGGGTGGTCCCAGCAGCGCAGCGCCTCGCGGTAGCGCGCGACCGACTGCGGGAACAGGCCGTTGTTGAGCAGGTCGTTGCCTTGATGGAACGCGCGGTTCGCGCAGTCCTCGTCGGTCCTGGACACGGTCTTGTACCCGGCCTTGTTGCGCTGCAGCGCCTCGTTGACGCCGGCCTTCTCGTCGGTCTTCATCGGCGCCGGCTGGGCCCGCGAGCCGGCGGCGGTGGCCGGCGATGGGACGGCCGGCGTCGCGGGAGCCGCGCCCGGCCCGGGCGCCGGGGAAGCCGGCTGCCCGGGTGAGCCGCCGGGCGTCGCCGGTGTGGCGGCCGGCTGGCTGTCGCCGGACTTCGGCGCGGCCGCCGGGGCCTTCTTCTTCGCGGGGGCGCGCTTGGGTTGCGCGGGTTGAGCGGATACCACTCCGGCGCCCAGCACGAGGCCGAGCCCGACAACGAGAGCCTTGATCACAATCGCTCCTATTTCCTGAGATCGTTGATGGGCTTGCTGCCGATCGAGTTTTCGAGCTCGATGACGCGCTTGTGTTCCTTGTCGTACAGCCGCTGGAGCTCGCGATTGGCCCGCGCGGTCTCGTCCTGCGCGGAGGTCGCCTCCTTCTGGGCGCGCTGCGCGGTCTTCTCGTTGTCCTCGGCACGCCGCTTGGCATGCTGGGCCTCCAGCTCGCTCTCCTTGGCGGCGTCGCGCTCCTTGATCAGGTCCTCCTTGGACTTGTTGAGCTCGACATCGACCACCGCCTTCTGCTCGGTGATCACCTGCTTCTCCTGCTCGGCCTGCTTCTGCGCGGCCTGCGCGGCCTCGCGGGCCCGGTCGGCCTTCTCCTTCTGGTCGAGGCGCTGCTCGGCGGTCTGGCGGGCGGCGATCGCGTCCGCCTCCTTCTCCTTGGCCGCGCTGCGCGACTTCTGGACCACGACCAGCAGGATCATCATCGCGACGACCACCGCCGACAGCGTGCTGAACCCGGCGATGATCGCGGTGCGCCGGCGCCGCGCCTGGGCGGCGTCGTAGTGGATCACGGCATCGAGGAAGCCGCGCTCGACCTCGGACAGCGGGCCCTTGTAGCGGGCGCGGAACTTGCGCGCCTCGGCCGCCGAGTCGCCGCGCCACAACAGGCCGACGTCGAACTTCTTGGCCTGCCACTGGCGGGCGGCGACCCGCAGCTGGTCGACCAGCGCGGCGTCGTCCTGGTTCTCATCGAGCCAGCGCCGCAGCGCCGGCCAGCCCGAGACCAGCGACTCGTGGACGATCTCGACGGTCGAGCCCTTGCCGCCCTCGAGGTTCTGGACGACGAGCAGGCGGGCGTCGACCATCTGGTCGATCAGCCGCTGGACCTCGCCGACCTCGCGCGACAGCTCGCGCAGCTCGGCGACCGGGACGATCGCGCGGGTGCGCTCGGCGGTGACCAGCCGGAGCAGCAGGGCGCGGATCAGCGCGGTCTTCTGCGGGCCGATGTCGGCGACCACGCGGTCGGCGTGGCTGGCGAGCGCGCCGGCGACCCCGCCCATCGCGGTGTAGCTCTGGTAGGTCAGCATCCGGCGCGCGACGTCGCGGGTCTCCCACAGCCGGGCGGCCGTGAACTGGAGCAGCGGCAGCGCGCCCGGCGTGGTCTCGAGGTGGTTGAGCATGTCCTCGACGATGTCGCCGCGCTCGAACCGGAACCCGGCCATCTCGGCGGGCTGGGTGATCGCGTCGCGCAGGCCCTCGCGGCTGGGCGCGCCGAGGAAGAACAGGCCCTGCGACAGCTCGCTGACGAACTGCTGGTCCTCGGCGACGCGATCGAGGAAGTCGCTGCGGATCGACAGCACGACGCGCAGCGGGCTGGTCGCGTCGTCGGCGACCGCCGACAGGCACGCGGTGAACGCCGCGCGCTCGGCGGGGTCGGGGCACAGCGTGTAGAGCTCCTCGAACTGGTCGACGAACACCAGCAGGTGGCGGTTGTCGCGCCGGGCGCGCAGCCGGAGCACGTGGCCGAGGTGGCCGGGCTCGCGGCCGAGCGTGTCGACCAGCTTCTTCTGCTCGTCGAGGTCGTCGGACAGGTTGGCGGCGGTCGCGACCATCGGCGCGATCGTGGCGGCGAGCGCCTCGAGCGGCTTGCGGCCGGGCCGGATCACCAGGGTCTCCCAGGTCTCGCCGGAGCGCTTGAGCGCGGGGACCAGGCCGGCGCGGACGAACGACGACTTGCCGACGCCCGAGCTGCCGACCACCGCGACCAGCGGCCGGTCGCGGATCCGGGTCACCAGCGCCGCGATCTCGCGGTTGCGGCCGAAGAACGTGTCGGCGTTGCCTTCCTGGAACGACGACAGCCCGACGTACGGGCTCTGGTCGATCTTGATCGTCCCGGTGCGGCGGCCGGGCAGGAACATCTCGAGCGCCGACAGCAGCTCGGCCGCCGACTGCCAGCGCTGCTCCTTGTTCTTGAGCAGGCAGCGGTCGACGATCTGGATCAGCTCGCGCGGCACGTCGGCCGGCGTGGCCTCGGCCATCGACGGCATCGGCAGCTCGAGCATCGCGGTGACCACCAGCTGGTTGCCGTCGAGCGGGTGCAGCGGGTGGCGGCCGCAGATCATGCGGTGCAGGAGGATGCCGCACGCCCACACGTCGGTGAGGTGATCGATCTCGATCCCGATCCCCCACTGCTCGGGCGACATGTACTTCAGCGTGCCCATGATCGTGCCGACCCGGGTCAAGCTGGTGTTGGTGCCGGTCGCGAGCTCGAGCGGGCTCGGCATCCGCGCCTGGCCGGCCTTCTCGGCGCTGGCGTCCTGCTGCGACTGCTGCATCACCTTCGCGATGCCGAAGTCGAGCACCTTGATCGTGCCGGCCTCGGTGATGAAGATGTTGTCGGGCTTGAGGTCGCGGTGGACGATGCCGTGCTCGTGGGCGCACTGCAGCGCGCGCAGCACCGAGCACATGATCTCGACCGCCCGCGTGTACGGCAGCTTCTGGCCGTTCTCGGTCAGGTGGGTCAGCGGCTTGCCGTTCAGGAACTCGAGCACGATGTACGGCGCGCCGTTGTGCTCGCCGACCTCGTAGATCACGACGATGTTGTCGTGCTGGCAGCGCGCGGTGGTGCGCGCCTCGACCAGGAACCGCTGGGTCAGCTCGGGCTGGTTGGACTGCAGGAACTTGATCGCGACGCGGCGGCCGAGCCGGAGATCGCGGGCGAGGAACACGCTGCCCATCCCGCCCTCGCCGATCATCTTGATCATCTCGTACTGGTTGATCCGGACGCCCGGGTGCGGCGCGGCGCTGGTGGCGTGCACCCCGGTCGTGCCCGAGGTGTCGAGCCCGGCGCTGTCGAACGTGTCCCACGCCGACTGCCGCACCGACGGTGCGCTCGAGGTGGTGCGCGGCCGGGGCCGGGCGTGCATCGTGCTGGCCTGCGGCGGCGGCACGGTCTGTGGCTGCAGCACGGCGGGCGTCGAGCCGGGCGGCGGCGTGCCCGCGGCGGTCGTCGTCGGCGGCCTGGGCTGATCACGCGGGGTCAGGCCGAACTGGTTGGCGGCCACGCCGATGATCGTGCGTCCCTTCAGCGGAGGCTGCGCCATGCCGCCGGTCCCCGACGCGACCACGGTTGGATCGCCGGGCTTGCTGACGACCTCGGGGGATTTTGCAGCGCCGCCGCCGATGCTACCAGCGGCGGGTGGCGGACCTGGCGGTCCACCTCCCGCACGAGTCTTATCCTGATCACTCATAAGCGATGTTTGCCTCCACGGAAGCTGCGCACCCGTGCCCTACAACGACATGTTGTCGAGTCCCCAGACGGGCCCATAGTACATGAGGCAACCGTCAGATCGGGGAGCGACGAGCGTCGGGCTGGTAATTCTTGCGCTGCCGCGGCAGCCGGCGCGTGGCGAGCAAAGCGCTGCGCCTGGGCATAACCCAGCGCAAGCTATCGAGATCGGCGGAACCGCTGCAGCGCGCGCCCGCAGCGAATTGCGCCACGCCCGAGCTTGCGCCGGGCGCGGATTTTTTCATGTGAACGCGGCCGGCGCGCTCGCGCCCAGGGCGAGACCCGCGGCCCGGGGCGTCACAGGAACCATAGCGGCTTGGCGCCGGCGAACAGCACGGTCTCGCTCGCGCCCCACTCGGTGACGTCGATCTCCAGCATCACGCCGCGCTGGATACTCTCGTCGTGTGGGTGGATGTCCTGGACCTCGCCGTCGAGCACGGCCTTCACGGTGCCGACCTTGTGGCACCACACCAGGCCCCAGATGCAGCCGTACAGCGGCGTGCCGAGCTTGATGTTGCGCAGGTTCTGGTTGGCGACGAACGCGAGCGTGACCTTGTTCTCGATCGCCTTGAGGTACGGCGACTGGGCGAGCCGGTTGACCACCGCCTCCTGATCCTTGATCAGGCGCTTCTGCTGCTCGATCTGCTGGCCGAGCGGCACGCGCTCACCGACCTTGTTGTCCCTGTCGAGCCGCGCCTTCTCGATCTCGCGGCGGACCAGCCACTGCTCGGCGGTCTTCGGCGCATCGGCCGCGTTGCCGACCTCGGCGAGGAACCGCTCGTCGGCGGCGATCGTGCGCTCGTTGGCGGCGAGCGACTCCTCGAACGCGGCGAGCTCGCCGGACAGCCGGCTCGACCGGGTCTTGGCGTCGGACAGCTGGTTCGACGCCTCGACGACCTTCTGGTGGTTGGGCGACAGCACGACCGGGCGGACCCAGGTGTGATCGAAGAAGTAGAAGATGTTGATGATCAGGAACCCGACCAGCCCGACGAGGATCGCGGTCAGCGCGACCAGGCCCGCCGCCTTGTACAGCCGGACGATCGACGGCTGCAGCGCGATCCAGATCCGCGGACGACTCGATCGAGATTGCATTTCCATGGTTCCTTCCCACACGCGGGTCACGCGGCAGGCAGCTGGGCGTGCGATCGCGCACGCGCCACCGCGGGCGCGGGTTCACCGACCCGGATCTCGGCGGTGATGGCGTCGCGGGCCGGCTCGCGCGGCTCGAGTGCGGTGTCCTCGTGATTGCGGGTCTCCCAGCTGGCGGTGTCGAGCGTGAACAGCGCGAGCGGCGTGAGCAGCGCGTAGGTCACCGGCATCAGCAGCGACAGCGGGATGAACGAGAGCGGACCGACCCGCTCGGCGCGGGGCAGCTTGCGGTTGCGCCAGCGGTACAGCATGCCGAAGAACACCACCGCCTCGGTGTGCAGCACCAGCGCGGGGAAGAACTTGTGGGCGGCCAGCGCGCGCACCACCGCGATCGGATAGACCAGCAGCAGCGCGAACAGCGAGAAGAAGTGGATCGCGAGCACCGGGTTGAGCCGCCACACGTGGCTGAACCCGCCGGTGTAGTCGATGATGTTCGACCGCCGCCAGCGCAGCTGCTGCGAGAAGTACGCCGACAGCGTCGACGGCACGAACGTGCAGCAGCGCGCGTCGAGCGTCATCGTCGTGAGGTAGCCCGCCTTGACGATCTGGCGGGTCAGGAAGCGGTCCTCTCCGTACTTGATCGGCACGCCGAGCACCGAGCGGTTCTCCAGCACGGACTCGAGCTCGACCAGCACGCGCCGGCGGTACGCGGTGAGGCAGCCCGACAGGCACATCACGCGGCGGAACCCCCACTCGAGGTTCTTGAGGAAGAAGTACGAGTACCAGTACTTCACCACCTGCATCCGGGTCAGCCAGTTGTCCTGCTTGTTGCGGACGTCGACCCAGCCGCCGACCGCGGCGATCCGATCATCGGTGAACCGGCGCACCAGCTGGCGCACGGCATCCGGATCGACCACGACGTCGGAGTCGACCGAGACGATGATCTCGCTGTCCGCCTCGCGGGTCGCCCGGATGATCGACCGGCGCTTGCCGAGGTTGGTTCGGTTCCGAAGGATCTTCAGCCTGCCGCCCGACTTCCTGGCGACCTGGCGCGCATGCTCGTAGCTGTCGTCTGACGAGCAGTCATCGACACAGATCACCTTGAGCTTGCTCACCGGGTAGGCCGAGTCGATCAGGCTCTGCAGGGTCTCCTTGATCGCCGCCCCCTCGTTGAACATGGGGATCACGGCGGTGACGGTCGGCTCGTAGTCGTCCCGCGTCTCATCCCAGTTCTTGCCCCGGGACAGCCGCAGGATGATGCCCGCGATGTAGCGGTTCACGAACACCACCACGGCCAGGGAGTGGACGATCACCCAGAGAACGTGGACCGTCATCCTTGCACCTCACGTGCGAGGTCCACGCCAAAAAACGGCTGACAGTCGAGTCGAGCTTTCACGGAAGGCTATGGGTGCGGTTAAGAGACCCGGGGCACCGCGAGACACAACCAAAAATTAAGCGCGATGGTCCGAGGCCTAGTAATCGACGCAAACTATTATGCTTCGCGGCGTAACTCAAGTTGGTTGACGCAGGTTGCCACCTGGAGCGTGACCGAAAATACCCCCCCTCAGGATATTGAGGACCTGGACCTTGTCTTCACCCTCCCCCTATGACATGACGCGCCCCGTGCGTGGGTTCGCGGTTGCGGCGTTGCTGATCGCGTGGTTGCAGCGGCCCGTCGCCGCACAGCCGCCCACTCCGGATCCGCACTATGATCCGGCTGCCGCACCCACGCCGTGGGTGGATCAGGGCACCTCGCCGATCACGGACCGCAGCGACCCCGTGATCGAACCCGCGATCGAACCCGGGATCGATGCGCCATCGGACGACCGCGCCGCCCCGTCCGGCGATCACAAGATCGCAGCGGCGCTGACGCTCGGCGGCCTGTACGCGGGCTTCACGACGTGGACCTATTTCGCGTGGTACCGCAAGCACAGGCCGCTGAACGAGTTCAAGTGGGGCGGCGATGGCTGGCTCGGGCTGCAGACCTACGCCGGCGGCGCCGACAAGTTCGGCCACGCGTGGGCGACGATGAGCCTGGCTCGCCTCGGCACCGAGATGCTGAACCAGTGGGGCGGCTTCGACCGCGTGCCGTCGACGCTCGTGGCGACCGCGCTCAGCGAGCTACTGTTCCTCGGCGTCGAGGTCAAGGACGGCTACTTCTACGAGTTCTCCTTCAGCGACGCAACCGGCGATACGCTGGGCGCGCTGGCCGCCGTCGCGTTCTCGCTGTGGCCGCGGGTCGACGAGCTGTTCGACTTCCGCGTCGAGTACTGGCCGAGCGTCGAGTACCGCCGGCAGTTCGACGGCGGCAACGTCAACATCGCCGAGGACTACTCGGGCGAGACCTACCTGCTCGCGCTTCACCTCGGCGCGATCCACGCGCTGCGCGACCAGCCGTGGGGCGGCTGGGCCCGGTTCGTCGACGTCGCCGCGGGGTTCGGGACGCGCGGCTACAAGCCCGATCCGCCGTCGGGCTTGATGCTGCCCGACTACCAGCACCACCAGAACCTCTACCTCGGGGTGTCGCTCAACGCGCAGGGCCTGTTCGACTGGCTGCTCGGCGGCCGCTCCGAGCCGGCCCGCAAGATCACCCACGGGCTGTTCGAGGTGTTCAACGCGCCGTTCACGTTCGTGCCGGTGCTGCAGGAGTCGCGGTCGCCGGCCGGCGCGGTGATGTCGGAATGAACCGGCGGGAACGTCGTTGGGTTGACCTTGTACGTGGACCTTGACGTTGTCCCAGGACGTTGACCTGAACGGCGGCCGCTGGCGTCGACTCCCTCCTTGACCTTGTACGTGGACCTTCCGGCGGTCTCCGGATCCTCGTCGAAGCATCGCGACCGATGGTCAAGGTCGAGGTCGACGATGGGCTCAACGTCTACGGCCACGTACGGCCACGTCAAGCTCAACGACGGCCGCCAAGGTCAAGGCCCAGGTCAACGTCAAGGCCCAGGTCAGCGTCCACCGGTGGGCGCACCCGAGGAGACCCCGACCCTGACTGTGCTCCGCTGACACCCCTGCCGCACAGCGCGCGTTGTGTGATGCTCGCGGCGTGACCCGCGCCACCTGGATCGCCACCGCCGCGCTCGCCGTCGTGGCGACCGTCGCGTTCGCGGCCGGCCGCGACGACTGGGGCCGCACGCTGCGCGAGCCGACCGCCGACGCGGCCTACTACTACGCGTACCTGCCGTCGCTGGTGCTCGACGGCGATCTCGACCTCGCCAACCAGTACCAGGTCACCGGCAACTGGTACCGGTTCGGCGCGACGCCGCTCGGCCGGCCGGGCAACGTGTTCGGGATCGGGCCGGCGGTGTTCGCGCTGCCGGCGTTCGCCGCCGGCCACGGTCTCGCGGTGGTCGCCGGCGCCCGGCGCGATGGGTTCTCGCGCTGGGAGACCACGCTGGTGCTGTGGACCTCGATCCTGGCGTCGCTCGGCGCGCTCGTGATCGCCGCGCGACTTGCGCAGCGCCAGGTCGGCTCGGCGGCGGCCGGGTACCTCGGCGCGCTGGCCGCGGCGCTGGCCGGCTCGCTGGTCTACTACGCGATCCGCCAGCCGGGCTACGCGCACCCGTTCGCGGCGCTGTTCGCGACCCTGCTGATCGAGCGCTGGGACGCGTCGTACGGCGCGGCGCCGCGCCGGCTCGCGACCTGGGTCGTGCTCGGGGCGGCCGCGGGAGCGGCGGTGCTGGCCCGGCCGCAGCTCGCGCTGTGGGCGCTGGTGCTGCCGGTCGCGGCGATCGACGACGTGCGCCGGCGCGGAGCGGTCGGGGTCGGCCGGCTCGCCGCGCGCTGGGCCGCGGGGGCCGCCGCGGCGGCGCTGGTGGTGCTGCCCCAGCTCGCGGCATGGAAGCTGCTGTACGGCGCGTGGTACGTCGTGCCCCAGGGCCCGGGCTTCCTGCGCTGGGACGCGCCGGCGTGGAGCGAGGCGCTGTTCTCGTCGCGCAACGGGCTGTTTCCGTGGGCGCCGCTGTACGCGCCGATGGCGATCGGCGTGATCGCGCTGGCGCGCCGGGGCGTCCGCCTGCCGCTCGCGCTGCTGCTCGGCGTGTTCGGGCAGGCGGTGGTCAACGGCGCGGCGTGGGACTGGTGGGCGGGCGGCTCGTTCGGCGGCCGGCGGTTCGACTCGTGCTACGCGGCGTTCGCGGTCGGCGCCGCGGTCGGGATCGCGGCGGCCGGGCGGGCGCTGGCGCGGCGGGGGCCGCGGTGGGGGCCGCGGTGGGCGATCGTGCGCGGGCTGGCCGGCGGTGCGCTGGCAGCCGGGGCGCTGATCGCGGCGGCGACCGTCGAGCTCGCGGCGCGGACCTCGGTCAACTCGGCGCGGATCTTCGGCGGCGAGGCGGCGGCGGCGGTGTGGCGGCGCCAGGTCGGCGGCGTGCGCGGCGGGCTCGCGGCGGCGCTGTCGAGCGCGGCCACCGCGCCGGTGCGCGCGGTGTTCGCGTGGCGCCACGGCGTCGATCTGGGCGCCTACGATCGGCTGGTCGGCGTCCACGCGCTGGGCGAGACCTACCCCGGGCTCAACAGCTACCCCGACAGGCTGCGCGACACGATCCCGGCGCCGGGGGCGATGACCGGGCCGGTCCAGCGCGTGCTGGTCGGGCTGAACCGGCGCGGGACGATCGTGCTGCGCGTGCCGGTCACCGGCACCGGGCGCGTCGCGGTGAGCTGGAATGGGGCCGCCGTCGCAGAGCGCGACGTCGCCGGCGCGGCGACCATCGATCTCGCGGGGCTCGCGCCGCTGCGCGGGATCAACACGCTGGAGATCCGCGCGCCGCCGGGCACCGCGATCGCGGCGATCGAGATCGCGGCGAGCCCCTGAGCGACCTGGCGCTGCGGCGACCTGCGATTGCGTGCGATGCTCGCCGCGCTGTGCGGACGCCCCGGGCCGTGTTCCTCACCTGTGCGATCGCCGCGGTGGTCACCGGCGCCGTGCTGGCCGCTGTGCGGCTGTGGGTATGCGACGACGCGTTCATCAGCTTCCGCTACGCCGACAACCTGGTGCGCGGCCACGGCCTGGTGTTCAACCTCGGCGAGCGGGTCGAGGGCTTCACCAACCTGGCCTGGACGCTGTGGGCGGCGCTCGGGCTCCGGCTCGGGTTCGCAGCGGAGACCTGGGCGGGCGTGTGGGGGATCGCGTGCTTCGCGGCGACGCTGGCGCTGCTCGCCCACCGCGGCTGGGCGATCGCGCAGGCGTCGGCTGCGTCGGAGGCGCCGGGTGCGTCGGGTGCGCCGGGTGCTCCGGCCGGCCTGCGCGCGGCTGCTGCGGTGTGGCCGCTGCCGGCCGCCGCGCTGCTCGGCGCGATCCATCACGAGTGGACGGTGTTCGCGACCAGCGGCCTGGAGACCAGCGCCTTCACGCTGCTCGCGTTCGCCGGCTACCTGCTGGTCTGTCCGGTCGGAGGGCCCGGGGCGCGGGCGGCGCCGCGCCGGCTCGCCGCTGCGGGCCTGGTGCTCGCGCTCGCGTCGCTGACCCGGCCGGACGGCGTGGTATTCGCGGCAGTATGCGGTGTCTGGGTGCTCGCCGGCCGCGATCTGCGCGGCGCGCTGGCGCTCGCGGGCGGGTTCGCCGTGCTGTGGCTGCCGGTGACGATCTGGCGGATCGCCTACTACGGCGACGTGTTCCCCAACACCTACTACGCGAAGTCGGCGGCGGTGGCGTGGTGGTCGCAGGGCGCGTTCTATGCCCGGATCTACTTCGTGCGCTACTGGCCGCTGATGCTCGCGGTGCCGTGTGTTCTGGTCCGGCCGCGCCGGGCCGCGGCGCTGGAGCTCGCGCTCGCCGCGGCCTACGCGATCTACGTGATCCGGGTCGGCGGCGACTTCATGTTCGGCCGGCTGCTGATCCCGATCACGCCGTTCCTGCTGCTGCTCGTCGAGCGCGGCCTCGGGGCGCTGCTCGGCCGCCGGCCGGTGATCGCGGCGGCGGCGATCGCCGGGCTGGGGATCGCGCTGGTCGCCATGCCGCCCGCAGTCGCCGGCGGCCACACCCGGCGCGGGATCACCGACGAGAACCACGTCTACACCGTGGCGTTCCCGCACTGGGCCGAGCGCGCCGACACCAATGGCGCCGAGCTCGCCCGGCTGTTCGACGGCCTGCCGATCGCGGTCGGCTTCTTCGGCTTGCAGGCCCGCCTGGTCTATCGCAGCCGGGTCGCCACCGCGATCGAGTGCGAGACCGGGCTGACCGACGCCGCGATCGCGCACCAGGAGCTCCCCGAGCGCGGCCGGGTCGGTCACGAGAAGCATGCGAAGCTGCCGTACCTGGTCGCGCGCCGCGTCGACTTCCTGTTGACCCGCGACTGGGCCAACGAGCTGCTCCGGCTCGACGATCAGCTGCCGGACGTGCCGATCGACCTCGGCCGGATCGGCGGCCGTGTGATCACCTGGGACCCGGCGATCATGGCCGCGCTCGCGGCGCGCGGCGTCCGCGTCCCCGACGTCCCGGCGCAGATCGACGCCTACCTCGCCGGGATCGCGACCCGATCCGACGCCGAGGTTCGCCGGGACCTCGAGCGGTTCCGCCGGCTGTACTTCGATCGCACGCCCGATCCGGCGCGCGAGCAGCCGTTCCGCGCCCGCCTGGGCCCGTGAGGCGCGCCATCGCCGGCGATCTCCCCGTCCGCCTGCCGGCAGTGGTAAGCAGAGGCGTGGCTCGCGCTGCCTCCGATCCGATCCCCGTGACCCGACCGCCCGAGGACCTGCACCCGCCGAGCGACGAGGATCTCGAGCGCTGGATCCGCGCTTACCTCGAGCACGCTCCGCTGTCGCTCACCCTGCGCGAGATCAACCGGCTGATCGCCGTCGAGGCGGTCGCCAGCGCGCGCCGGCCGGTGCTCGACGTCGGCTGCGGCGACGGGTTCTGGTGGACGCTGCGCGGCGGCGATCACCGCGAGATCTACGGCATCGACATCTCGGCGAGCGAGATCGCCCAGGCCCGGACCCGGATCCACGCGGCGCTCACCGACGTGTCCCGCGAGCAGCCGTTCCCGGGCACCGAGTTCGCCGAGATCATCGGCAACTGCTCACTCGAGCACGTGCCCGACATCGACGCGGCGCTGTCCAACCTGCGGCGCGCGGCGGCGCCCGGCGGCCGGCTCCTGATGTTCGTGCCGACCCCGCGCTGGGCGTACCACGGCCGGATCCAGTCGTGGCTGCTCGCGCGCGCGCCGCGGATCGCGATGAGCCTGTCGGGCGCGCTCAACGGCTTCTTCCAGCACTGGCACCTGTACGACGCCAAGGTCTGGACCCGGCTGCTGGCCCAGAACGGCTGGCAGGTCCGCGCCGCCTACGGGCTGGGCTCGGCGCGCTCGGAGTTCCTGTTCCGGGCGTTCCTGCCGCCCGCGTTCCTCGAGTTCGTCGCCAAGCGGGTCACCGGGTTCTACCCCTCGAAGCTCGCGCGGTTCCTGCCGCGCGCCGCGCTCGGCCCGGTGGTCCGGCTGGTCCGCTGGGCGGTGTCCGACCCGCTGGTCCCGGTCGATTCCCCGACCGCGTACGAGTACCTGCTGATCGCCGACGCGGCGGAGCTGCCCGCGCGATGACCACCGACTACTTCGTCAACCATGCGCGGGCGCGGCGGTTCCCGTGGACGCTGTACCACCAGCCGCTGGAGCGCGATCTCGCGCGGTTCCTGCGCCAGGTCGCGACCGAGCACCCGCACGGCGAGGTGCTGATCGTCGGCTGCGGCCTGCTCCACGAGATCGACGCCGCGCCGAGCGGCCTGGCGTTCCACGTCGCCGATATCGACGAGCGCGCGGTCGCCGCCGTGCTCGCCCGGCGCGATCCGCGGATCACGGGCGGCACGGTGGTTGACCCCGAGCGGCCGATCGATCACAACTTCGGGCACAACTTCGGGCACAACTTCGGGCACAACTTCGGGCACAGCCTCGGGCACAGCCTCGCGCACAGCCTCGCGCATGGCGCGGCCCGCAGGTTCGCCGCGATCTACGCCAAGGAGGTCGTCGAGCACGTGCGGGCGTGGCCGGGCTGGCTCACCGGGCTGCGCCGCGCGCTGGTGCCGGGCGGCCGGGTCTGGCTGTCGACCCCGAACTACGGCGAGCCGTGGCTGGCCGCCCTGGAGTCCACCGTGCTGGAGCTGATCGCCCGGCGCTCGGGGTTCTCCCGGCGCGATCTCCACCCGACCCGGTTCTCGCGGCGGTCGCTGGCGCGCGGCCTGATCGGCGCCGGGTTCGAGCACGTCGACGTCCGGGTCGCGCCGAGCCGGCTCGCGCTGACCGCGTGGGCGCGCGCGTCGCGCGGAGCGTCGTAGCCCGGGGGTTGCGTGCGCGGCGGCCCGGCTCAGCCCGTGCTGGACGCCCGCGACGACGGCTCGATCCGCTCCTGGTAGATCCGCAGGATGTCGGCGGCGGTCTCCTCGATCGCCCGGTTGGTGACGTCGATGACCGGCCAGTTGGCGTGCTTGCGGAAGATCTCACGCGAGTACGCGATCTCGTTCTCGATGTGGGCGCGCTGGCCGTAGCTCGAGTCCTGCGGCATCCCGAGGTGAGACAGCCGGGCCTGGCGGATCCGCATCAGCATCTCGGGCTGGACGATCAGGCCGAACACCTTGCGGTCGTCGACCAGCGACAGCTCCTCGGGCGGGTCGACGCCGAGCACCAGCGGCACGTTGGCGACCTTGAGGCCGCGCTGCGCGAGGTAGGTCGACAGCGGCGTCTTCGACGTCCGCGAGATCCCGACCAGCACGAGGTCGGCCTTGGGCAGGTTGCGCGGCTCGGCGCCGTCGTCGTTCTTGACCGCGAACTCGACGGCCTCGATCCGGCGGAAGTAGTCGTCGGTGATCGAGTGCAGCAGGCCGGGCACGCCGGCCGGGGCCGAGCCGAGGAACATCGCGAGCTTGCTGATCAGCGCGCCGATCAGGTCGACGGTCTCCAGGTCGTAGCGCTCGACCAGCTTGCCGATCAGGTCGCGCTCCTCGGCGTTGACCACGGTGAACACCACGAGCGCGCGGAGCTCGGCCGCCTTCTCCAGGATCTGCTCGAGCTCGCTCTCCAGCCGGACGCGCGAGTGCAGGCGGATCTGCACCGGCTCGCTGAACTGCAGCGTCGCGGCGCGCACCATGCGCTCGGCGGTCTCGCCGGTGGCGTCGCTGATGATCATGACCGTCTTCATCGGGTGCTCTATAGCACGCCCGTCCGACCATCGTCTCCTGCCGCGATCGGGGCTAGCGGCGCTCGCCGTCGAGCCGCGCGCGCTCCTCGTCGAGCCAGGTCCGCTCCTCGCGCTTCGAGCCGTCGCGGGACGGGGCCTCGGAGAGCGGCCGCGTCTCGTCGAGCATCAGCGCGCGCATCACGAGCTCGTGCCACGACCGTGGCGCGCGCTCGGAGCGAACCCCGGCCCCGCGATCGGCCGCGAACGCGTCCTCGAAGTCGAGGCGCTCTCCGGTGTCGAGCCACACGCCATGCTCGGCGCAGAAGTCGAACACCACCGCCCCGCGGCGCCGGATCGCCATCACCTCGAGACACTGCGCGCATTGCGCGGGTGTCGGGCCGACGCCGATCTCGCTGGCCGCGAGGTCGGCGATCGTCGTCATCTCGCGCACCAGCTCGATGGGCAACCACACGCCGCACGCGCGACCGCACTCGTACACGCGGCGGTACGCGGTGAGCACATCGTCGCACCGCGGGCAGTGCCGGGACAGCCCGTCGCGAGCCCGGTACGGCGCGGTGCGAAACGGCGCAGTGCGGTAGGGGTCGTCGCCCAGCGGGTCGTCCGACATGTCACGATACTACGCGCAGGCGCACGCGATCGTTCCCGCGGCCGCCGCGTGCGTGGTCGATCACGCGCGGGCATTCCGGATCCGGCGCCGCCGGATCGCCGGAGACGTGCGCGCTGACGACCTTGCAGCCGCCGCGGCACAGCGCGTGGTATTCGCAGCTCGCACACGGCTCGCGCGCATCGCGCCAGCGGCGGAATGCGCCGAACGCGCCGGGTGTGTCCCAGTAGCCGCGCAGCTCGGTGATCCGCGGACGGGCGGCGTCCGGAGATTCCGGCGCGGCCGGCGGTGGCGCGGCGAAGCTGCACGCGGTGAGCTGGCCGCCGGGCTTGGCGCCGACCAGGAAGTCGCCGCCGGTGCAGCCGTACACGCAGAGCTCGGCGAGCAGCGCGCGATCGGGGCGGTGATGGGCGAGCATCGGTGTGTACGAGCAGTCGACCTTGACCCGGATCGCATGGCGCCGCGCCGCCGCGAGCACGGACGGCAACAGCGCGCGGTGCTGCGCATCGCTGCAGCGCAGCTCGTCGTAGGCCCGCGCCCCGCGACCCGACGGCTTGAACCGCAGCAGCTCGACCTCGGACAGCCGGCGCTCGGCGGCGTACGCGAACAGCCGGTCGAGCTCGGCGAAGTTGTCGCGGGTCACCACGACGTTGATGCCGACCTCGCGCTTGACCCGGCGCAGCGCGCGGATCGCCGCGTCGGCGCGGGCGAACCCGTCGAACCCGCGCACCCGCGCGTAGGTCGGCCCGAGCCCGTCGAGCGAGACGTTGATCTGCCCGAACCGCCCGGCGATCGCGACCAGCCGGTCCAGCCCGGCCAGCCCCGACGTCGTCAGGTTGGGGACGATGCCGCGCCGCCGCGCGTGGTCCGCGAGCTCGCCGAGCCATGGCAGCACCGCGCTCTCGCCGCCGCCCAGCGCGACGTGGAACACCCCGGCGGCGGCGAGCTCGTCGATCGCGCGCATCCACTCCGCCAGCCCCCACTCGCCGCGCGCCCCGTCGGGCGACGCCCCGGTGTAGCAGCCGCGGCAGCCGGCGTCGCAGCGGTTGGTCAGCTGCAGGTGGGCCTCGAGCGGCGCCGACAGCGGCGCGTCGCCGACCGCGGTCTCGGGGCTTGCCCAGATCGCTGGATCGCCCGCCGGCTCGCCGGCGATCGCCACCGCGCGGCGCGCGAGCGCCCGGTCGACGAACACCAGCGCGCGCGGCACCGTCAGCTGGACGATCGCGCCGAACCGCTCCAGCCTCGCCCGCCGCGGCGGGTGGCGGTGCGCGTCGCGCAGCCGGTCGGCCGCCCCGCGCGCGGCGTCCCAGCTGCGGATCGCGAGCCGGCCGAGCGCGCCGAGCGTCACGCGGGCTCGCCGTGGCTGCGACCCGCCGGCACCGCGGCCGCTGGCTCGGCCGGTGCCGGCCGCCGCCAGCGCAGCAGCGCTCCGATCACCGGCGTCACCGCGGCCAGCACCGTCGCGCCGACCAGCAGGAACGTCACGTCGACCCCCAGGCTCGACGAGTTGGGATTCATCCCCCACTTGATCGCGAGGATCCGTCCGCGGCGCACGCCGCGATGGTAGCAGATGGTGGACAATCGTTTCGCGTCGTTGTCGCGTCGTTGCCAGTGGCGGGTCACTGTGCAAGGTAGGGATGGATCCCTCGCAGATGCCCAGGAGGGATGATGTGATGCTGGAGGCGCTGAGGATCGCAGTAGTACGCAACGCCCGGGTTCTGCATCGCAGGGTCAACCACGACCTCTACAGCGACCTGGAGCTTGCCGGTGCTGCTACGGACCGGAACGTAGGCGCACGTCAAGGCGACCAGGTCTTGCTCGGCGCGCGTTGCGTCGAGAAATCGCACGCGGAGCAGCCGCTGCGGATCAACGAGCATCTCGTAGGTCATGCGGCCAGCTCGTAAGGTGGTTGCGCGAGTCCCGGATCAGGATGCAGCTCACCGGAGCCGTCTGCGTCGTTGACGATCAGCGTGGCCGGCGCGACGTCGGGGGCCGCAAGCAGCAGCTCGAGCAGCTCCTGCAAGATCCCCTCGGGGCCCGTCCAGCGCTCCACGACGAGGTTCGGCAGGACGAGGTCCGGAAAGCAGCGTTCGATCCAGGACTGCAGCGCGGCGCGGACACTCTCGACGCTGAGGTGCTCGCTCGGCAGGACCTGCAGCGCGAACCTCTCGACGATCGGCGATGAACGAGTGAGCATGTCTCGCAGCCGTGCGCCGCTGATGAGAACGCACGCGAACACCGGTTCGGCGCCACTGTCTCGCAAGAACACCTGGAGCACATCGCGGTGGCCCAGTGTGGGGTAGGCGATGGCCGAGACGTTGGGACGCTGGAGGATCCTTCGCAGCGCGGGTTGACGCGCTTGATCGTCGTCGTCCCAGTACTGCTCGGCGATGATCGCGGTCGCGGCCTGCGGATCTGGCAGCTCCCGAAAGAAGCCACGCGCGCGATGTTCGTCAGCGAGCCGCGATTCAAACGTGATCATGGCTGGGGTCCATACGAGCTAGAAGTTGGCTGCCTTGAGATTCTCGATGCACATCGGCCGACCGTGAAACGTTCTGGCGACGTCGCCGCCGGCGCACTCCACGAACGACAAGGTCGCATCTTGTCCTAGATCCCAGCCGATGGACTGCAGCATGTCCCGTAGGTACTCCGACTTCGAGGGCGTTCGCTCTCGCCGGATCCCAGGCGCGCGTGCCGTGCCGGTCTCGATCTCGCGGATGCGCTCCGCATCGTAGCCGGGAAGGTAGCGCGCTGGATTCGGCGGAAGCGTGTGCTCCTTGGTCATTCCTGCGAACGGGAATGCTTGAAATTGTGCGGACTCCAGCCACACGCGGGGTCAGCCTCCACTCGGCACAGCCGCACGACCATGGTTTGTCCTAGCACGAGATTCCGCGGTCAGGTGTCGGGGCCGAACCGGACGGTCTCGATCAGGGCGTCGAGCAGGTTGTCGCGGGTGAGCGCGATGTATGCGAGCGCGGCGACGCCGGCGAGACAGGCGAGCACGTGGCCGGCGGCGCGCAGCCGGCGCGGGCGGCCGGTGGCGCGCAGCTGTTCGAGCGCGGCGCCCGACAGCCAGGTCAGCGCGACGCCGCCGGCCGAGATCAGGGCGACCGCGGGCGCGATCAGCCGGTGCGCGGTGAACGCGACGCCGATCAGCACGGCGGCGACCGGGGCGAGGTAGGCGACCTCGATCGGCGGGCGCAGCGCGCGGCGCCGGGCGCCGGGCGGGCTGCGCAGGACCGCCTCGGCGAGCGAGCCGAGCAGGGCGGCCAGCGAGCCGGCGATCGCGAGCTGCGCGGCGAGGTACCAGCGGGCGCGGCGCCGGCCGCGGGCGGCGGCGGCGAGCAGGTCGTCGCGGACGGTCCGGTCGGCGGGCTCGGCGGTGGGGAGCTCGGCGGCGAGCGCCTCGGCGAGCGACCAGTCGCGGGCGTCGATCGCGCAGCCGGCGCCGCCGCGCAGCGCGTCGCGGGCCTCGGCGGCTGCCGGCCAGCGCGCGGCGATCGCGGCGTAGCGCGCGCCGGCATCGGCGAGCCGGCCGGAGCGCCGCAGCCAGTCGGCGAGCCACAGCGCGGCGCGCGGCGCGCCCGGCCACGCGGCGGCGGCGAGCCGGTCCCCGCGGGCGATCACG
>DATAPF010000491.1:0-4268 GCA_036265355.1 Kofleriaceae bacterium
AGTTCCAGCCGTCGGCGCGCTGCGACGCCCACGTCGTCGACTACAGCGTGCTCGACGCCGATCTGGCGACCGGCCAGGTCCCGCGCTACGTGTTCATCACGCCGAACCTCGACAACGACATGCACGACGGCACCATCGTTCAGGGCGATCAGTGGCTCGCGCGCGAGGTCCCCAAGATCCTGGCGAGCCCGGCGTTCACCCGCGGCGGTGCGCTGTTCCTGCTGTGGGACGAGGGCAGCGGCACGTTCGGGCCCGACGACGATCCGCCGTTCCTGGTCGTATCGCCGCACGCGAAGGTGGGCTACACGTCGACCAGGAACTACGACACGAGCTCGTACCTCAGGACGGTGCAGGCGATCCTCGGCCTCCAGCAGCTGCCGTGCGCGGATCAGCAAGCCGCGGGCTCGGTCGAGGCGATGACCGATCTGTTCGACGTCCCGCTGTCGGGCCCGTAGCGCACGTCCGCAGATCATGTCCGCCACAGGCCGATCTATCCCGAGCTCGAGGTGTACTGGGACGGCCGGCGCGCGGCGACGCGGTGGGAGCCGGCGCACGTCCACTCCGCCGGGTCGCTGGCGCGCGGCTATCTCGGCCGCGTGATCCAGGACGGCCGCGACTTCTGGCACCACGGCGGCCAGCTACAGCACTACCGACGCGGCGGCGCTGTACCACGCAGCGCGGCGCGTGTAGCTTGTCGCCCGTGTTGATCGTCCAGAAGTACGGTGGCACATCGGTCGGCTCGATCGAGCGCATGCGCAACGTCGCGGCGCGCTGTCTGGCCACCGCGCGCAAGGGTCATCAGGTCGCGGTCGTCGTGTCCGCGATGTCGGGCGAGACCAACCGGCTGCTCAAGCTGGCCGGCGAGATTCACGAGGATCCCAACGATCGCGAGGTCGACGTGATCGTCTCGACCGGCGAGCAGGTCTCGGTCGGCCTGGTCGCGCTCGCGATCCGTGCGGCGGGCGGCAAGGCGCGGTCGTTCCTCGGCCACCAGTGCAAGATCGTCACCGACAGCAGCTTCTCGCGCGCCCGGATCGTCTCGATCGACAGCCAGCCGATCAAGGACGCGCTCGCCGCCGGCGAGATCGCCGTGATCGCCGGGTTCCAGGGCGTCGACGAGCAGGGCAACATCACGACGCTCGGCCGCGGCGGCTCGGACACCACCGGCGTCGCGATCGCCGCGGCGCTGGTCGCCGACGTCTGCGAGATCTACACCGACGTCGACGGCGTGTACACGACCGATCCCAACCTGGTGCCGACTGCGCGCAAGATCGACCGGATCAGCTACGAGGAGATGCTGGAGCTCGCCTCGCTCGGCGCCAAGGTGCTCCAGATCCGCTCGGTCGAGCTCGGCATGAAGTACGGGGTGAAGATCCACGTCCGCTCCAGCCTTCACCCGATTTCGCAGGACGTGCCCGGGACCTGGGTCGTCCCCGAGGAGGCAGCCATGGAAAGAGTCACCGTCTCCGGCGTCACGGTCGCCAAGGACGAGTCGAAGATCACGGTGTCCGATCTCCCGGACACCGCCGGGGTCGCGGCCAAGCTGTTCGCGCCGCTGGCCGACGTCAGCATCTCGGTCGACATGATCGTGCAGAACCAGGCGTTCGACGGCACGACCGACCTCACGTTCACCGTGCCCAAGGGCGACCGCAAGCGCGCCTGCGACATCCTCAAGGCACAGGTCCCGGACCTGGTCGGCGCGGGCGGCGACCGGATCGCGTTCGACGACGAGATCGCCAAGGTCTCGGTGGTCGGCGTCGGCATGCGGTCGCACGCCGGCATCGCCAAGCGGATGTTCCAGCTGCTCGCCGGCGAGAACATCAACATCCAGCTGATCTCGACGTCGGAGATCAAGATCTCGTGTGTGATCGCCCGCAAGTACGCCGAGCTGGCCGTGCAGTGCCTGCACGATGGCTTCGGGCTGTCGCATCCCCCCGGCGAGCGCCCCGGCATGTGACCGCGGCGAGCGCGGGTGCCGGCGGCGGCGTCCGGCCGCTGCGCCGGTGCGTGGCGTCGGGTACAGTGCGGGGGGATGGGCTGCACCAGCTGCAAGAGCAAGTCCGGCTGCGATCACCGCAAGGGCGCCATGATCGCGTCGGTCGATCACGCGCTCGCGCAGCTCTACCCGACGCGGACCTGGGGCGAGCCCGATGATCGCCACGTCGCGGGGCCGGCCGCCGACGAGCTGGCCGCGCTGGCCGACGAGCTCGCCGGCGAGCTCCGCGCGGCGACCTTCGTCCAGCCCGGCCGCGACGACGAGCCGTGCGACTACCTCTACGTGCTGTGCATGGGCCGCTCGCCGTGTGCGATCCAGGTCCGCGATCACGGCGTGCCGGCGCCGGCGGAGTGGGCGACCACCGAGGCCGAGAACGTTGCGATCCACGAGCTCTACCTGCGCCTGGTGGTGAGCCAGCGCGCGCGGATCGCGGGAGTCCAGCAGGTCGCCGTCGAGGTCGTGCCAGCCGGGCGCGGCTACCTGGTGAACGAGCGGCCGCGCGCCGGGGTGTACGACGCGCCGCTCCTGCCGCGGATGCAGAAGCTGGTCGCGATCCTGCCGGCGTACGACCTGCTGCACGTCGACTTCGGCGAGATCGCGCACGCGCCGCCGGGCTACCACGCCGGGGCCTGGCGCGAGCTGTTCGGCGGCGAGCCGGCGATCGCCAACTACCTGTTCTACCCCCAGCCGACGACGATGGTCGCCACCGGGTTCATCTCCGGATGAGCGAGGCCGAGATCGCCGACGAGGTGCGCGCCACCCTGCGGGAGCTGGTCGCCGAGATCGGCGCGATCTCGGCGCGGATCATCGAGCACGACGAGCTGCGCACCGGCGTGCCGGCGCGGACCCTGGCGCTCGGCGGCGGCGAGTACCTCCGCGTCGAGCTGCCGACCCGGCACGGCCGCGAGGTCGAGGTCGAGGCCGCGTTCGACCGCGCCGTGCGCCAGCTGCGCGCGATCCGGCGGCGCTGGGAGATCGCCCGGCTGCCCGAGGTCAGCATCGCGCCCGGGGCGCAGCCGGCGACCGGCCGGGTGATCGAGCGGATCCACGGCTACCTCGGCGCGCTCGCCGGCATCGATCGCGCCAGCAACGCGCTGGTCACCCGCGGCAACCAGCTGATCGCCGCGGCGCGGCCGCCCGACGAGCTCGAGGCCGCGCGCTGGCCGTTCCTCGCCCGCCGCGCGCTCGCCAGCCACGCGCCGCACAGCTCGCACGGCGAGGTCGTCGACCCCGACGCCTACGCGATGAGCTTCTGGTACCACGCGGCGCTGATCGTCCTGCTCGCCGAGCCGTACGCGCTCGACTTCGTCCGCTACCGGGCGCGCCAGGTCGCGCGCGAGCTCGCGCACCTGCTGCCGCTGCTCGAGCCCGATCCCGAGGCCCCGGCGGTGATCGGCCGGCCGCCGACCGGGCCGTGAGCTCGGCCAACCTGCGGCGCGGTCATGGTGGGCCGAGCGCGGACGTGTAGAAGATCTGCGTCCAGGCGCCCCCGGCGGGGGGCAGCAGCATCGCGTCGTGCGGCCACGTCAGCCACCGGCGATCGATCGTCGGCACCAGGTCGCCGCCGGCGAGGCCCGGGACGGCGAGCTTGGTCACCGACGCGCCGTCCGGGACCCGCGGCGCCGGCACGCCGAGGTCGGCCGGGATCGCGGGCAGCCGGGCCACGGCCGCCGACGGCGGGAGGTACCAGTCCCACTGGAAGTCGCCGCCGATGCGCTCGACGATCGTGATCGCGCCGCCCGCGCCCCCGGTCCAGGTGATCCGGGTCGGGTCGGTGATCGTCATCGAGTCGAACAGCGGCAGCATGTCCTTTGCGCTGAACGTCTGTGGGGTCGCGCCGGCGATCGGTGCGATCAGCTCGCTCGAGGTCGAGTACTGGATCGGCAACCCGCCCGACGCGTTGATCTCCAGGGTGTTGGCGCCGGGCGCGATCTCCTCGCGCAGGGTCGCCGCGCCGCCGCTGGGCGCCGCGCTGTAGAAGTTCGGGCTCAGCGACGTGAGGTCCAGGCCGGCGCGCGCCACGACATCGACGCCCATGGTGGTGGTCCCGGCCGGGAGATCGGTCAGCTGCAGCGTCCGGGTCGGTAGCGGCTGGTAACTGCCGGTGACCTTCTGGGTCGTGCCGTTGCGCAGCGTGACCATGCCGGCGTCGAGGTAGAGATCCGGCATGCCCGAGCCGACCTGGGTCCGCACGAAGCCGACCGCGTGGACGGTGGCCCCCTCGCACGCCGGATCGTAGATGAGCTGCACGCTCGGCGAGCTGTCGTACGGC
>DATAPF010000492.1:0-6855 GCA_036265355.1 Kofleriaceae bacterium
TAGACGACCATGATGCCGAACAGGAACACCAGGCTGCCCTGGATCGGGACGGCGAATGCCCACCGCATGATCGCGAGGATCAGGGCGGTCTCGCCCAGGCCGAGCACCAGGTACGGCGCGACCTTGCCCAGCATCAGGCCGAGCGGGTCGACCGGCGTGACCATCAGCTGCTCCATCGTGCCCCTCTCGCGCTCGCGCACGACCGAGCCCGCGGCGAGGAAGATCGCGATCAGCTGCATCAGGATCGCGACCAGGCCGGGGATGATGTAGTTGGCGGTCCGGCCCTCGGGGTTGAACAGGATGATCGGCTGGGCCGACAGCGGCATGCCGCCGCGCGCGTCGCGCGACAGGATCTCGAGGTTGTCCTCGGCGACCACGCCGTTGATCGCGGCGAGCGCGCCGGCGCTGACCGTCGAGTCCGAGCCGTCGATCAGGGCGAGGATCTTGGCGGGCTGGTTGCGGCTGCGGCGGTCGTGGTAGTCGGGCGGGATCACGACGCCGACGCTGGCGTGGCCGCTGATGATCGCGCTGCGCGCGGCGTCCGGGCTGGTCGTGATCTGGCGGATGTCGAACGTGTGGGTCGCGCGCAGCTGGTCGATCAGCTCGCGCGACTGGACCGAGTGGTCCTGATCGACCACGACGGTCGGCACGTCGTGCACGGTCTGATCGATGAAGCCGAACAGGCAGAGCTGCATGATCGGCATCATCACGGTCACGATCAGCACGCCGCGATTGCGCCGGATATGCAACACCTCCTTGCGGAACACCGCGCGGAACGAGCTCATCATGCTGCCTCCGTGGCCTGGGTCGCCTGCTCGGTCAACGTCACGAACACGTCCTCGAGCGACGGCGCGATGTCGCGCAGCTCGGCGCCGGCGAACCCGGCGGCCGCCAGGCCCGCCGCGAGCTGATCGTTGGTGACGGTGCGGTCGATCATCGCATGGACCGCCTGGCCGAAGATCGTCGCGCCCAGGCACCACGGCTGGCCGCGCAGCCAGGCCAGCGCGCGGGCGACCTGGCGGGTCTCGATCTCGACCCGGCGGGCGTCGGGCCGGTTGACCGCGGGTAGCTCCTTGAGGTGATCCGGCGTGCCGGTGACCAGCAGGCGCGACAGGTACAGGTAGCCGACCTCGCCGCAGCGCTCGGCCTCGTCCATGTAGTGGGTGGTGACCAGCAGCGTGATGCCCTCGGCGGCGAGCTGGAACAAGAGGTCCCACAGCTCGCGGCGCGCCACGGGGTCGATGCCCGCGGTCGGCTCGTCGAGGAACACCACGCGCGGCTCGTGCATCAGCGCGGCGCCGAGCGCGAGCCGCTGCTTCCAGCCGCCCGACAGCACGCCGGCGGGCTTGTCGATGTAGGGCGCGATGTGGGTCAGCGCGATCGCGGCGTCGATCCGCGCGCGCTTGCGGGCGCCGGACAGGCCGTAGACCTCGGCGTAGAACTCGAGGTTCTCGCGCGCGGTGAGGTCCTCGTACAGCGCGAACCGCTGGCTCATGTAGCCGATCTGGCGCCGGATCGCCTCGCCGTCGCGCGCGACGTCGAGCCCGAGCACGCTGGCGCGGCCCTCGGTCGGCGCGAGCAGGCCGCACAGGATGCGGATCAGCGTCGACTTGCCCGAGCCGTTGGGGCCGAGCAGGCCGTAGACCATGCCGGTGGTGACCCGCAGCGACACGTTGCGCAGCGCGAACATGTCGCCGAACGCGCGCGACACGTTCTCGACGACGATCGCGGCCGGCGCGTCAGTCACGGGGCACCGTGATCGTGGCGGCCATCCCGGCGCGCAGCCGGTCGCCGCCGCTGGTGATCCCGATCCGGGTCGCGAACACCTGATCGGCGCGCTCGTCGGCGGTCTGCAGGTTGCGCGGCGAGTACTCGCCGACGCTGTTGATCCGCTGGACCACGCCGTCGAACGCCTGGCCGGGGAACGAGTCGACGTGGATCGCCACGCGCTGGCCGACCGCGACGTGGCCGAGCTCGGTCTCGGGGACGTAGATCCGGACGTAGAGCTGATCGTCCTCGACCAGCGTCACCGCGGTCTGGTTGGGCGCGAGGATGTCGCCCGGCCGGAGGTCGAGCGCCTCGACCCGCGCGGCGACCGGCGCCTTGACCGTGAGCTCGTCGATCATCGTCCGGATCTGGTCGACCTTGCCCTGCGCGCCCTGGACCTGGGCCTCGGCGGCGCGCAGGTCCTCGACCCGGCTGCCCGCCGCGACCAGCTGCTCGGACGCGCGCTGCTCGGCGGCCCGCGCCGCCGCCTGCGCCACCTGCTCGCGGCGCGCTCCGTGGCGCAGCTCGTCGAGCTGGTGGGCCGCGGCGTCGCGCTGCGCGTTCGCGGCCTGGACCGCGAGGTCGGCGTTGTCGACGTCGGCCGGGACCGCGGCGCCCGCGGCCGCCAGCTTGTGCAGGCGCTCGGCGTCCTTCTGCGCCCGCACGACGGCGACCTGCTGCCCGGCGAGCCGGTCCTCGGCGGCCGCGACCTCCTCGCTGCGCGTCCCCGCGGTGGTCTCCTGCAGCACCGCCTGCGCGGTCGCCGAGCGCGCCCTGGCCGCCGCGATCTCCTCGGGCCGGGACCCGGCCTTGAGCTTGTCGAGCGTGGCCTGCATCATCTCCAGCTGGGCCTGCGCCTGCTGGAGCTGCGCCGGCCAGTCGCCGGGCTCGAGCGCGACGATCGCGTCGCCCGGCTTGATCCGATCGCCTTCCTTGACGAGCACCTTCTGGACCCGGCCGCCCGCGCGCGAGCCGAGCGAGATCTGGTGGACCTCCACCGTGCCGCTCCACTCGAACGGCGCGTGGGCCTGCTGCCAGCGGTGCCACGCGTACCAGGCCAGCACGGCGAGCACCAGCGCCGGGATGATCAGCCGCGCGCGCGATCGGGCCGCGGTCGTCATCGCGCCGCCCGCCCCGGGAACTCGCCGGCCGCCCGCCGCAGCTGGAGGTCGGCGAGCGCGACGTCGAAGTGGGCCTGGGCGAGCGCGACCTCGGCGCCGACCAGCACGTCCTGCGCCTGCAGCACGTCGAGCTGCCGGGCGGTGCCCGCTTCGTACTGGGCGCGGATCAGCCGCAGGGTCTCGCTCGCCAGCTCGACCGCGCGCTGCGCCGCGCCGACCGCCTTGCGCGAGGTCTCGAGCGTGCCGCGCGCGTCGGCGACCTCGTCGGACACGGTGTCGGTCAGCAGATCCAGCCGGGCCTCGGCCTCGCGGCGCTGGGCCTGGGCGATGTGGCGCTGGGCGTCGCGCACCCCGCCGTCGTACAGCAGCCAGTCGAGCTGCAGCCCGACGCCCCACGCGTACTTGTCGCCCGAGAACCCGGTGTAGTTGCCGTCGCGCGCGAAGCCGAACGCCGACAGCACCGGCGACCACCGCCACGCGTCGGCCTTCGCGCTGGCGCTGGCCGCCGCGATCGTCGCGCGCTCGGCCGCGATCTCGGGGCGGCGCGCGCGGGCCTCGCCGACCAGCGCGTCGACCGCGCCCGGCTCGGCGGGCAGCGTCACCGGCGCCTGCACCGCGATCGGCTCGTGCGTGCCGATCAGGGTGGCGAGCGCGCGGTACGCCTGGCCGCGCCGGTTCTCGGCCTCGGTGAGGTCCTGCTGGGCGCGGACCAGCGCGGTCTCGGCCCGCATGCTCTCGACCTGGTTGGCGAGCTCGGCGGCGACCCGCGCCTTGGCGACGTCGAACGTCTCGGTCGCGACCTTGACCGCGTCCTGGCGCGCCCGCACCAGCTCGTCGGTGCCGGCCGCCGCGAAGTAGGCCTGCGCCACCGACAGCAGCACGCCGGCCTCGGTGACCTGGTAGCCCGCGGCGCTCGCATCGCGGCTGGACTCTGCCGCCGACAGCCCGTAGTACGCTGGCGGCGCCACCAGCGGCACCGCCGCGCTGACCGTGCCGTCGAGCTGGTTCAGCTTCTGGATCACCACCGCCGGCTGGCTGCCCAGCGCCACCTGGTTGCGGGCGACCGCGGCGTTGATCGCGGCCGCCTCGGCCTGGGGGACGCCCGACGTCGCGATCGCGTTGGCGATGTCGAACGTCGGCGCCACGAAGTCGACCGCGTTGAAGTCGACCTCCTTGTAGTTGCGGGTGTACTTGCCCTGGGCCGACACCGTCGGCAGCAGCGCCGCCCGCGCCTGGGCCACGCCGGCCTCGGCCTCGACGATCCGCTCTCGCGCGGCCCGCAGATCGCGGTTGTGGGCGCGCGCCATCGCGAGCGCGTCGTCGAGGGTGATGCTGCGGTCGGCCCGGCCGGTTCCGGCGGTCGACAGGATCAGCGCGCCCGCGAGGACGCTCGATCGATACCTATTCGCCATTGTACGCGCGAGTTTGCATGCGCGATGCCACCCGGCGCACCACGATCGGGCGAGTCCTTGCGGGGCGTTATGCCCCAGTCATTGTGTAGGTTTCCGACAGCGTGGCCTTCGATCCCGACAAGCGGTGGGCTCCGCAATGGTTCGCTGCGTGAGTGGCGCAGATCGCCCGACCGGTGGACGACGACGCGGCGAGCCGTGGCAACGGTGCCGCAACTCCCGGCGAGGCCGCCTTCGGCGGTTGCGGATCCGGGTGGCGTGGGGCTAGGTTTTCCTCGGAATCGACGGACCCCATGAACCAGCCCAATCAGAAGCTGACCCGTACCGACGCCGCCTGGCTCGACGCGCACTGGATGCCGTTTACCGGCAATCGCGAGTTCAAGGCCCACCCCCGGATGCTCGTCGCGGCCGAGGGCGCGTACTACACCGACGCCGACGGCCGCAAGATCCTCGACGGTCTGTCCGGTCTGTGGTGCACCGGCCTGGGCCACGGCCGCCGCGAGATCACCGAGGCGATCGCCCGCCAGGCCGCGATGCTCGACTACGCGCCGGCGTTCCAGTTCGGCCATCCCCAGTCGTTCGCGCTCGCCAACAAGATCAAGGAGCTCACCCCCGACGGCCTCGACCACGTGTTCTTCACGTGCTCCGGCTCCGAGACGGTGGACACCTCGCTCAAGATCGCGCGGGCGTACTGGCGCGCCAAGGGCCAGGGCACCAAGACCCGGCTGATCGGACGCGAGCGCGGCTACCACGGCGTCAACTTCGGCGGCATCTCGGTCGGCGGCATCGCCGCCAACCGCAAGGTGTTCGGCCAGGGCGTGGAGGCCGATCACCTGCCGCACACCCAGGTCGGCATCTACGACAAGGCCGACGCGTTCACCCGCGGCATGCCGGCCCGGCGCGGCCCCGAGCTCGCCGACGATCTGCTCCGGCTGATCGCGCTGCACGACGCGTCCAACATCGCCGCCGTGATCGTCGAGCCGTTCGCGGGCTCGGGCGGCGTCATCGTCCCGCCCGCCGGCTACCTGCAGCGCCTGCGCGAGATCTGCACCGCGAACAACATCCTGCTGATCTTCGACGAGGTGATCACCGGCTTCGGCCGGTGCGGCGCCTACACCGGCGCCGCCGCGTTCGGCGTCACCCCGGATCTGCTCAACTGCGCCAAGCAGGTCACCAACGGCACCCAGCCGCTCGGCGCGGTGGTGGTCAAGAAGGACATCTACGACGCGTTCATGGCCACCGGCGGCCCGGAGTACATGGTGGAGCTCGCCCACGGCTACACCTACTCGGCCCACCCGATCGCGTGCGCCGCCGGGGTCGCCGCGCTCGATCTGCTGGTCCAGGAGAAGGCGGTCGAGCGGGTCGCCGCGCTGGCCCCGCACTTCGAGACCGCCGTCCACAGCCTCAAGGGCGCCAAGCACGTCACCGACGTCCGCAACTTCGGCCTGGCCGCCGGCCTGACCCTCGCGTCGGCGCCCGGCGAGCCCGCGAAGCGGCCGTTCGAGGTCGCGATGAAGTGCTTCGCCGCCGGCGTCTACGTCCGCTACGGCGGCGACACGATCCAGCTCGCCCCGCCGTTCGTCATCGAGAAGTCCGAGATCGATCGCCTGGTCAGCGTGCTGGGCGACGCGCTCGACAAGACCGCGTGAGCGTCTCGCCCGACGACCCGCGGGCATTGTTCGCCGAGCACGGCTGGCTGGTCGTGCGTGGCGCCGTGCCACCGTCGCGCCTCGGCGAGCTCGAGGCCGCGGTCGACGCGATCTACGACGCGCATCCGGCGGCGCCGCCCGGTCAGGTCTGGGAGGCCGCCGGCATCTCGCGGATCTCCGCGCCGATCGCCGAGCACACCCGCGACCCGGCGGTCGCCCGGCACGCCGCGGCGGCGCTCGGTTGCCCCCGCGTCCAGCTCCTGCAGGACACCGTGCTGGTCAAGGCCGCCCGGATCGGCGGCGCCGTCGCCTGGCACCAGGATCACACGTACACCGGCTACCTCGACCCCGCGCAGGCGGTGAGCGTGCGGCTGGCGCTGACCGAGTGCAGCCTCGACAACGGCTGCCTCGAGGTGATCGACGGCAGCCACGCCTGGGGCCTGCTCGGCGACGTCCGCGCGCTGACCGAGACCCACGTCGCCGACGCGCTCGGCCCCGACGCCGCGCGCTGGCGCGATCGCGTCGTGCCGCTCGAGCTGTCGCCCGGCGACCTCAGCATCCATCACTGCCTCACCCTGCACCGCAGCGGCGAGAACCGCAGCGCGCGGACGCGAAAGACGCTGATCACCCGGCTGTTCGATGCGGCGTGCCGGCTGGTCCGCGACCGCCTGCCGGCCGGCGCCGAGGCGTACTTCCCGGTCGACGACGCGGGCCGGCTCGCCGAGGTGGCGTTTCCGACTGTGTATCGCGCGGCGAAGTAGTCGGCGCCGCCACATCGCGCGCGTACAATCGCGCGCATGCCGACCACCATCGACCTCACGACCGAAGACGGCGTGTGCCCGGCGCACGTGTTTCACCCGCCCGGCGCCGGCCCGTGGCCTGCGGTGCTGTTCTTCATGGACGGCATCG
>DATAPF010000493.1:0-10009 GCA_036265355.1 Kofleriaceae bacterium
CGGCTCGCGCTGTTGCACCCCGAGCGGGTGACGGCGCTCATCGTGCAGAACGGCAACGCCTACGCCGAAGGCCTGTCGGCGCCGTTCTGGGATGCGCTCAAGGCGTACTGGGCCGACGGCTCGGTCGAGCACCGTGGCGCGCTGCGCCGGCTCATGTCCGCCGAGACCACCCGGCTGCAGTACACCGCCGGCGTCGAGGACGTCACGCGCATCGATCCGGCGGCGTGGCTCCACGATCAGCGGTTGCTCGACCGCCCCGGCAACCTCGAGATCCAGCTCGATCTGTTCCACGACTATCGCACCAACGTCGCGCTCTATCCGCGGTTCCAGGCGTACCTGCGCGACCACAAGCCGCCGACGCTGATCGTGTGGGGCAAGCACGACCCGATCTTCGCCGCGGCGGGCTACGAGGGCCTGCAGCGCGACCTCCCGGACGCCGAGCTCCACCTGATCGACAGCGGCCACTTCGCCCTCGAGGACAGGCTCGACGAGATGGTGCCGCTGATCCGCGACTTCCTCGGCCGTAGCCTGAAGTGACCCGACGCGTGGCCGGCCCGGCCAGCGGGCGCAGCCCGCGCCGAGGTATGCTGCGCCTCCATGCGAACCCTGATCGCCGCCGCGCTGGCCACCGTGGTGCTCGCGCCGTCGGCTGCGCCGGCCCAGCGCGCCGGGGAGGCCGGCCGCGCGCTGCGCATCGCGCTGGCCAAGCAGCCGTTCTCTCCCACCGGCACCTCGCCGGGGCCGACCGCGATGGCCAGCGGCGGGATCCAGCAGGCGCTGGCCCAGCTCGGCGCGGTGATCCGCATCGACGAGGCCGCGCTGACCCCCGACGAGGCCACCGAGTACGGGGCCTGGAAGCGGCTCGGCATGGGTGATGGGCCACGTCAACAAGGTGCCCGATGGCCCGTCGAGCGAGCAGCTCGCCCGGCTGTTCGAGGCGATCTTCCGCCGCTATCCCAAGGCGTCGGCGATCGGGTTCGCGACGCTGCCGGCGACCGACGAGGGCGGGCGATCGATCGCCGCGCTGAACCGCATGATCGCCGGCGCGGTCCGCGGGGTGAAGGCCCGCCAGGCCCGGCGCTAGGAGCCGGGATCAGGAGCCACAGGCCGGCGAGCTCTGGCCGGACAGCGGGCACGGCGGGATGACGAACACGTCGGGCCCGGCGAGGCACATGTACCCCGGAGACAGCGGGCGGACGATCGCGACGAGCGACCCGCCCTGGTAGTACCAGAGCGCGGCGGTGTCGTGGTTCTGGGCGATCGCGGTGATGTCACTGCACGCGGTGATCGTCGCCGGGCAAAGGCTGCGGTCCTGCTCCGCGGCGGCCAGGGTTCGATCGCAGACGTTTGCGGCGCAGTAGTCGGCGACGCTGGTGCGGCAGGCCACCCGGACGGTCGCCGGGGGTGGGCTGGGAGGAGGGCTGGGGTGCGAGCAGCACACGCACGCCAGCAAGACGACACCGCTCGCGATCCGCATGACCCGCAGCCTCGCAACGACCGCGCCAGGTCCGGAACCACGGAAGTCCCCGGCTGGAACTCCACCGGAGCGGGCGCCCACGACCGATCGACACGACCGCCACGAGCCGGACGTCGCGCGGCCGGGCGCGGGCAGTATCCGCCGGTGAAGGGCAGGGTGGTCGTGAAGGCGCGGCCCGACGAGATCGAGTACATGCGAGCGCATCGTGCAACGGGACGGTCGTCGGCAAGCGCTGGGACCCGACGATCTCGACGCAGGTCCAGGGCGTCGCGGTGTGCCCGGCCGGACCGTCCGGATGCCGGACGTCGAGCGCTGGGCTATCGCGAGTTCCTGGACGATCCCGCGTGCTGGGAAGCTACTTCGCAACCATCCGCGTCCTGGCGCGTGCCCGGGGCCCCGCGGCGTCGGTGTAACGCATCGCGTTGCCGCCGTCGATGGCAACGTTGTCATGAGACGTGGTTTCGCTTACGCATCCGGCACGACATGCCGCATCGCGCAGCACGATGGCGAGTCCCGGTTGCCGCGCACGTGATTTATTTTCCGACCGTATGCGCCGCAACCCGAGAAATCGCAATCGGCCGCAATCCGCGTTTACCCGGAGCGGCTGGCCCCCCATAGTCGGCGCGGCATTTTCCCGACGGAAGGAACCCGCCATGCGAAGCATCGATTCCCCGCTCGTGCGTCCTCGCAAGCACCGCCTCGCCGGCGCGGCCGCGGTTGCGGCTGGACTGGCAGCCTGGCTGTACGCGCCGGCCCCCGCCGCGGCCCAGACGCCGCCGTACAAGGACCCCAGCCAGCCGATCGCGACCCGGGTCAACGACCTGATGAGCCGGATGTCGCTCGACGAGAAGCTCGGCCAGATGACCCAGGCCGAGCGGGGGTCGATCACCAGCGCGCAGATCACGCAGTTCCGGATCGGCTCGGTGCTGTCCGGTGGCGGCTCGGCACCCTCGACCAACACCGCCACCGGCTGGGCCGACATGTACGACGGCTTCCAGAACGGCGCGCTGGCCACGCCGCTCGGCATCCCGATGATCTACGGGATCGACGCGGTGCACGGCCACAACAACGTCGTCGGCGCGACGATCTTCCCGCACAACATCGGCCTGGGGGCGACCCGAGACACCGCGCTGGTGCAGAACATCGGGCGCGCCGTGGCCGAGGAGGTCTCGGGCACCGGGATCGACTGGGACTTCGCGCCGTGCCTGTGCGTGGCGCGCAACGATCGCTGGGGCCGGACCTACGAATCGTTCAGCGAGCACACCGACGTGGTGTCGTCGATGACCACCATCATCACCGGCCTGCAGGGCAGCTCGCTGTCCGCGCCCGGCTCGGTGATGGCGACCGCGAAGCACTTCGTCGGCGACGGCGGCACCACCGGCGGGGTCGACCAGGGCAACACCCAGCTCAGCGAGGCCGACCTGCGCGCGATCCACCTGCCGCCGTTCCAGGCCGCGGTCCAGCGCGGCGTGGGCGCCGTGATGATCTCGTTCAGCTCGTGGAACGGGGTGAAGATGCACAGCAATCAATTCCTGATCACGAGTGTGCTCAAGGGCGAGCTCGGATTCAGCGGATTCGTGGTCACGGACTGGAACGGGATCGACCAGATCGACGGCCAGACCGGGTTCACCGCCGCCGAGGTCGACACCGCGATCAACGCCGGGATCGACATGGTGATGGTGCCCACCGCCTGGCAGAACTTCATCTCGGTGCTGCGCTCCGAGGTCCAGGCCGGGCGGATCCCGATGTCGCGGATCGACGACGCCAACCGCCGGATCCTGACCAAGAAGTTCGAGCTCGGGCTGTTCGAGCGCCCGCTGACCGACCGCAGCTTCACGTCCACCGTCGGCAACGCCGCCCACCGCACGCTGGCGCGCCAGGCGGTGCGCGAGTCGATGGTGCTGCTCAAGAACGCCAACAACGTCCTGCCGCTCGCCACCGCCAACACCAAGATCTTCGTCGCCGGCAAGAGCGCCGACAACATCGGATTCCAGACCGGCGGCTGGACGATCTCGTGGCAGGGCGGCAGCGGCGCGACCACGCCCGGCACGACGATCCTGCAGGGCATCCGCAACACCGTGGCGGCGTCGACCACCGTGACGTTCAACGCGACCGGCGCCGGGATCGACAGCTCGTACCGGGCGGCGATCGCGGTGATCGGCGAGACCCCGTATGCCGAGGGCATGGGTGACCGCCCCGGCTCGATGAGCCTGGACAGCACGGACCTCCAGACCCTCACGACGCTGCGCAACGCCGGCGTGCCGGTCATCGTCGTGCTGGTGTCGGGCCGGCCGCTCGACATCGCGGCCCAGCTGCCGAACTGGAGCGCGCTGGTCGCGGCGTGGCTGCCCGGCACCGAGGGGCAGGGCGTCGCCGACGTGCTGTTCGGCGTCGCGAAGCCGACCGGCAAGCTGCCGATGACGTGGATGAACAGCGTCAGCCAGCAGCCGATCAACGACGGCGACGGCCAGACGCCGCTGTTTCCGTTCGGCTTCGGGCTGAGCTATGGCGCGGCGACGACGCGCGACGCGTACTCGACGATCGAGGCCGAGAGCTTCACCTCGCAGTCCGGCGTCCAGACCGAGACCACGACCGACACCGGCGGTGGCCTGGATGTCGGGTTCATCGCGCCCGGCGATTCGATCACCTACACCGGCATCGACTTCGGCTCGACCGCGGCGCGCCAGGTGATCACGCGGCGCGCCTCGGGCGCCAGCTTCACCGGCACCGTGCAGTACCGGCTCGACAGCGCCACCGGCGCGGTGATCGCCAGCGTCCCGATCAGCAACACCGGCGGCTGGCAGACCTGGGGCAGCGTGACGACCAACCTGACCAGCTCGGTGACCGGCGTGCACACCGTGGTGATCACGTTCACCGGCTCGGGCGGCGAGTTCGTCAACCTCAACTGGTTCCGCTTCGGGCACTGAGCGGCGGATCCGGCGGCCGCTGCCGGTGCTACACCGCGGTCATGGCAGCGCAGAAATCGCGGATGATCTTGATCGCGGGTCCCTATCGCTCCGGCACCGGCGACGATCCGGCGAAGCTGGCGGCCAACGTCGCGGCGATGGAGGCGCTGGCGCTGCCGCTGTTCCGTGCCGGTCACGTGCCGGTGGTCGGCGAGTGGCTGGCGCTGCCGCTGTGCGAGCTCGCCGGCTCCACGCGGGTCGGCGACGCTGCGTTCCAGGAGGTGTTCCATCCGATCGCCGAGCGGCTGCTCGAGCACTGCGACGGCGTGTTGCGGGTCGGCGGCGCCTCGCAGGGGGCGGACCTGATGATCGCCACCGCCGAGCGGCTCGGGCTCGCGGTCTACCGCCGGCTGGAGGATGTCCCCGGCTGCGGCAGCGGCCCCGGCTGAGCGATCCTGCGCCGGCGCGCCATCACCACGGGATGTACGTCATCGACAGCTCGTTGCGTCGGATCTGCCTGCGCAGCCGCCGACGCAGCGCAAACAGGGTGACCAGCAGCCCCACCACGAATGCCAGAGATGATGCGTTCACGGGAAGTCTCCTCGATGGAGCGGACTGCATCCCGGATGCCCGGTGACCGCGTCGCGACATCGAGGACCTACGCGGCGGACGCGTGGCACAGGCGCTGGCAGGCGACGGAACCCGGCACATGTGCCAGCCGGTCGACGCCCGCTTCCCTGCCGCGGATCGCTGCGATGTACCCGGGTGCTCCCGAGCACCCGGGCTGCCGGCTGTCGCGTTCAGTCCTCGAGCTCCTCTGCGATCGCATCATAGGGGAGACCGGGGATGCGCGGCGTGCGCACGTCGAAGCCGCTCCGGCGATCCATCGCCTCGAACAGCCCGATCTTGTAGGCGAGCACGTCGGGGCCGCCCGCGTCGTAGCACGCGGCATCATCGATGTCGTCCCCGGCGCGCAGCAGCGGCCAGCCGTGCACCGCCAGCGCGACCGCGAACGTGGTGCGGGCATGGAACTGCACGAGGTCGCTCAGCTCGTCGGAGTCCATCTCGGGCGCCTCGCTCCAGATCAGGACCTCGCCGTCGCGCGCGGCGGTGAGCAGCTCGATGCGGCGGTCGCCGTGTTCGATCGCGAATCGCGCGCTGTGGTCGTCGACCGTGATCCGATGCGCCGGCAGGTCTGCCCACACGAAGTCGATCGACCGCTTGAACATCCAGACCCACATCCCGTAGCGAAGCAGGTACCGCCGCACCGCGGTTTGCCACGTCCAGTGCGTCCCGACCCGGATCCCGGACAGCCCCGCGGACGCCGTGGCGCGCTCCACGGCCCGCAGCGCGCGGTACGCCAGGCCCGTGCCGCGATGGCCGGGAAATACGTACAGGCTGGACACGGGCAGGAACGGATTTATGGACATCGCCTTCGACAGCGCGAGCGTTCCCGCGCGGACGCCGCGGTCGATCAGCCAGAACGCGGCGGTGAACTGCGATCGCCGTGGATCCCATAGCCGCTCGTCGTCGGCGAGCCCCCGGGGCATCCACCTCGCGCGATCATCGAGCGTCACGGACGTGGGGTCCAGCCGGTGATGGCAGCGGTTCTCGACGAACGAGCACAGGTCGCAGTCCATCCAGAGCTGCGCATCGGCGTCGCGATCCGCGATCGGGGCGAGCACACCGCTCTCGACGAGTGGACGGACCATGGCTTCGAACTCGACCTGCTGGTCCTCGAATGCGACCCCGCGCACCATGAACGCAACCTAGCACCCGCCGGCCCGTCGCCTAGCGGCGCGCCGCGAGGGATCGCGCGCGCTTGCCGGCAGCGTCGGGGAACGCGTGTGTGCCGCCGGCGCTAGAATCGGCGGATGCATGGTCTCGATCCCGCCATCCGCTCCCGCCGCGTCGAAGCCGTCAACGGCCTGTCGATGCATTGCCTCGAAGCGGGCGAGCCGGGGCGGCCGTGCGTGCTGCTGCTGCACGGGTTTCCGGAGCTCGCCTGGAGCTGGCGCAAGGTGATCGCGCCGATCGCGGCGGCGGGCTTCCACGTCGTCGCGCCGGATCAGCGCGGCTACGGCGAGACGACGGGATGGGACGGACGCTACGAGGCCGATCTCGCGCCGTTCCGCATGCTGAATCTCGTGCAGGACTGCGTGTCATTGCTGTCGCGGCTGAACATCGCCGAGGCCCATGTGGTCGGCCACGATTTCGGCTCGCCGGTGGCCGCGTACGCGGCGCTGACCCGGCCGGACGTGTTCCGCTCGGTGGTGCTGATGAGCGCACCGTTCGGCGGCGCGCCGATCGGCGGGCGCGCGAGCGGCGTGCACGACGATCTGGCGAAGCTGGGGCGCAAGCATTACCAGTGGTACTTCTCGACGCGCGAGGCCGACGACCACATGCGCCGCTGCCCGCAGGGCGTGCACGCGTTCCTGCGCGCCTACTATCATCACAAGAGCGCCGACTGGTCGGGTAACCAGCCGGTTCCGCTGCAGGGCTGGATCGCGTCCGAGCTGACGAAGCTGCCGGCGTACTACATCATGGAGCTCGACAAGGGGATGGCCGAGACCGTGGCGCCGTACATGCCGGCGCGCGAGGCGCCGTGGCTCACCGACGAGGAGCTGCGGGTCTACGCGAGCGCATTCGAGCGCACCGGCTTCCAGGGCGGGCTGCAGTGGTACCGCTGCGCCACCAGCCCGCGGCACGCCGCCGAGTTCACCACCGCGGCCGCGGGAAAGACGATCGACGTTCCGTCGATGTACATCGCCGGCGCGAGCGACTGGGGCATGCACCAGAAGCCCGGCGAGCTCGAGCGCATGCAGGGCGGGATGTGCCGCGACTTCCGCGGCGCGCACCTGGTCCCCGGTGCCGGACACTGGGTGCAGCAGGAACAGCCGGAGCACACGACCGCCCTGCTGGTCGACTTCCTCCGCCGCGCTTGAGCTCGCGCAGCCCGAGTGTGAAGCTCAACGACCACGCGACCGTCATGGACCACGACCGCACGCGCGATCGGCCGCTGCCGTTCCGTGCGCTGTTCACCGAGGAAGTCCGGTCCCGGACGTAGCCAGCGCCGCCGTGCTATGTGCGCGGCAAGGATGCAAGCTGATCGCTCATCGTGCCCGTGCCAGCCTCGCAGCGCGCCGTGTACGCCATCGCGTACGTCATGGCGGCTTCGATCCGGGCTCGCTCGCGGGCCGTGAACCCGACCTCGCGCGCGGCCTCGTAGTCCGCGACGAACGCGAGCGCCTCGTCGCGCGTCGGCCACCGGTAGCCAGCCTCGCCGGTATACGTGAAGTGAACCGCCACGCTCCCGAGGCAGCGCAGCTCGTCAATCCATGCGAGGCTGTCCATGTCGTAGGCTGCGACGACCGCACCGCCTGCGACGAGGATGTTCGCACAGCTGACGTCGGTGTGCATGACGATGGCCGGCACCGGCTCGTCGAGGATCTCTCGCGCGCGGCGGGCGTGGCCGTCGATCCATGCACCGCCGGGCGCCGAGAGGTCGAACAGCGCGTTGTGCGGCGGTGGGAACACGGCGTCCGCCGGTAGCGTCGAGCGCACGAGGCGATCGCGGGTCGGCAGCGCGGCGCCGAGCGCGACCGTGCGCGCCAGGAACGCCGCCAGGGCGCGTCGCGTGCCGGGCGCGTGCGGATCATCGCGCTCGGCCGGTCCAAGCCAGCTCGTGATCGCTGCGACGCCCGCGCCGAACGCGGCCGGCGGGCGCAGCACGCGCGCGCACGGCAGGCCCGCCGCCGCGAGGTCGTCCTGTGCCGCGTACACCGCGTCGAGCTGGTCGTGCGAGTTGAAGCCGCGCAGGTGATCGCCGAACGCATGGACCTTCATCGCCACGCGCGCGCCGTCGTCGAGCTCGAGCCCGAACACGGCGCCGACGCTCTGGATGAACAGCGGACAGCCGATGATCGTACGGCCGAGCTGGCGCGCGACGAATGCGGCGACGCGCGAGGCGATCGCATCGGCATCGGTCGTGCCGAGGATCGCCCGTGCCAGGATCCGGTCCTGCGGGTCTTCGAGCAACGCGGCGATCGCCTCGCGCAGCGCCATGCCGGCATCATCGCACCAGCGATGAGCCGTGTGAGCGGTCGAGCGCCATGCCGACCGGGTTCGAGATCGCCACCAGCGTCGTGCCCGGCAGGAGTCATTCCGCCAGTGGATTTCTCGGGCCGTGGGGCTCCTGCTTCACCTGCACCGTGATTCTTCACTCAGCTGCATCCTGCTGCACGGCTGTCACCGGTCAGCGAACGCCGCCTGCATCGTGTTGTCGAAGATCCGCGCAAAGTCAGCCGGCCCAAGGCCGAAGGTGTCGGCCACCAGCTCGAACTCCGAGGTCATCGAGCATGCGAACGGCCCCGGATCGTCGGTGTTGATGCTGAACGACAGCCCCAGCGCGTGGGCACGGGCGATCGGGTGCTCGTCGATCCGGCGGACCACGCCGAGCGCGAGGTTGCTCGAGGGACAGAACTCGATGTGAATCCTCCGCTCGGCGATCTCGGCGACGGTCGCTTCGTCCGAAAACGCGGCGATCGCATGGCCGAGCCGGTCGGGAGCGCCGTGGCGCAGCGCGTCCTGCACCGAGTCGACGCCGGCAAGCTCGCCGGCATGGATCTCGATCCCCAGGCCGAGATCGCGAAACGTATCCAGGAACGGCCGGAGCGGACGCACCGGATACTCGGCCTCGAGCCCCGCGAGGGCGACTCCGCGGATCAGCCCCGCACGGCGCAGCGCCGTGATCCGCGGGACCTGGCGCGCCAGCTTCTCGGGCGTACCGCGTCCGATGCAGGCCACGAGCTCGACGCGCAGCCCCGGGCCTGCGGCGGCCCTCGCACGCGCCGCGAGCTCGGTGAAGAAGTCCACGAGCGCGGCCTCGTCGCTGCGGACGAACAGCAGGCTGCTCACGAAGATCTCGGTGTAGACCACGCTCTGGGCGCGCAGCCGCGCGAGATGGAGCTCGAGCATCCGCGGCAGCCAGCGGTCGCGCGGGTGGGTTGCCGGATCGACGAGCGAGCCGTATCCGTGCAACCACTGGTCGACCGAGCGCACCGGGTGGTGCGCCGCGAGCGCGGCCGGATCGATCGCCAGCGGCTCGCCGCCGCGGGCGAGCTCGTCGAGCATCGCGGGGTCGAGCAGCCCGTCGATGTGGCAGTGGAGCTCCGCCTTCCGCTGCGACCTGACATCGACTCGCATGGCGGCCCAGCATAGCAGGAGGGTGAGTCACCGCGTCGCCCGGCATGTCGCTGGCGTCCGGCGCTCGCGGCCGCCAGCTCGGATAGACTGCGAGGATGCGGTTCATGCACCCCGAGCGCGACGAGCTCCTCGAGCTGTCGCTCGACGACATGTTTCTTGTACCCGGCTACTTCGACGGCACCTCGCGGCTCGACGTCGACCTGACGCCGGTCGACTTCCGGGGCGGCTCGCACCCGATCGTCTCGTCGAACATGAACGCGGTGACCGGCAAGCGGATGGCCGAGACCATGGCGCGGTTCGGCGGCCTCGGCGTACTGCCGCAGGACATGGATCTCGGCACCGTCGAGCGGATCGTCAAGCACATCAAGAGCGTCGACCCGCGCTACGACACGCCGCTGGCGGTGTCGCCGCGCAGCACGCT
>DATAPF010000494.1:0-9437 GCA_036265355.1 Kofleriaceae bacterium
ACGGTGAACCTCGGTACTTGCGACTGGCAGTTGGAGCTGTCGCGCTACCATGGGTCTTCGGATGCATGTGCGCATCCTCACCAAACGGGCGTTGAAGCCCTCCTGTGCCCTGCTACGACCAGATCTCGGCGATCGCGCTCCTACTAAACCTGGAGGAGACCCGAAAATGTCCTCTACGGCAAGGACGGCGTCGCTCGCGTCAGCGACTTCGGTGTCGCCCACATTCTCGGTCACGCGGACGGCGCGGACCCGGCCGAGGGTGTGGCGGAACAGGCGACCGTCACGAGAACCGGCGGCATTGTCGGGACCCCTGGGTACATCGCGCCCGAGATCCTTCGCCACGGGCCGGTCGACGAGCGCGCCGATCAGTTCAGCTTCTGCGTCGCTGTGTACGCCGCCCTGTACGGAGAGCGCCCGTTCGAGCCTCTCGAGGGTTCGAGCCGGATCGCCGAGACCCTGGGCCGGCCCCGGCCGCAGCGGACCGGGATCGTGCCGCGATGGCTGCAGCGGATCATATCGCGCGGGCTGGCGGCCGATCGACGAGATCGCTGGCCGACGATCAACGCCCTGACCGCGGCGATCGAACGACGCCTCCGCCGGCGGCGGCTAGCGCTCGCCCTGATAGGGATCGCCGTGATGGTGCATGTGCTCGCTGCCTCGGTGCTGGGGATTGCGATGCGAGCCGTGCCCGCTCCGCCGACGCCACCGCCGCCGGATCGGTCACCCGTGCTCGCTCGCGGCGACAAGGATTCGCCGCGGCCGGCGCCCGCTGCCTCTGCGGAGCTATCCCCGGCGCTGGCGCCGCTGGCGTGGTGGCTCGGTGACTGGGAGGCCAGCGATGGTACGGGCAGCGAGCACTGGATCGCGGCCGCCGGTGCGATCTACGGCGTGGCGCTGCACGGCGACACGTTCGAGGTCCTGGTGATCGACGATGGCGACGACCCGGGCCGGTACTATCGCGAGCCGCGGCTGTTCGTCATGCGCAAGGGCGCGCGCTCGGTCGAGTTCCGCCAGAGCACGATCGGCGATGGGGCCGTGACGTTCACCAGTGACGGGCACGACTTCCCGACGACCATCACGTACGCGCTCGCCGCGGATCGCGCCGGGCTCGCCGCGCAGCTCGGCGGCGGCGGCAAGCTGTCCTCGTTCCGGTTCAAGCGCGGCACGCGGTCGCCGGCTCCCGAGCTCGAGACCGCGGATCGCGCGTTCGCCGCCGCGACCGCGCAGCGCGGCGTCGACGGCTGGGTCGCGGCATTCGACGCGAAGGGCGGCATGATACGCAACGCGCGCCGCGTCGAGTACGCCGCGATCGCCGAGTTCATGACGCCCACGCTGAGCTCGTACCGGCTCGACTGGGCGCCGATCGCGAGCGGCAGCTCCGGCGATCTCGGCTTCACCGTCGGCAAGGGCACGTTCACCGGCGCCAGGCCCGAGGACGGCGGGCGCGTCACCTACGTCACGATCTGGCGCCGCCAGCCCGACGGTGCGTGGAAGGTGCTGTTCGACACCGGCCGGAGCGTCCAGGAGTGACCGCGGTCCTCATTCCGGTTCAAGCGACAACCGGCCCCGTACGCCACGAGATGCCCGCGGCGCGACGGTCGCAACCGACGGCGTGATGGATTCAGATCAGGCCAGCCGGGCGACCTGGACGCGCGCGTCGTTGTAGGCAGCCTGGCCGGCGAGGTCGGCGAACGCCGGCGGGATCAGCGCGTTCGCGGTGTACCCGTTGGCGGTGTGGCGCCGCCACAGGCCCTTGGGCAGGACGCAGACCCCGTCGCGGACCTCCAGGGCGACCCTGGCCACGCAGTGGACCTCGCCGCAGGCGTTCCAGATCCGGACGCGATCGCCGGACCGGATGCCGCGGGCGGCGGCGTCGCGCGGCGACAGCTCGAGCTGTGCGGGCGCCTTGCGGAGCTGGCCGAACGTCGAGCTGATCTGGGTGGCGAGCGCCGGCGAGATCAGCGCGAGCGGGTAGTCCTCGGTGCCGGGGTCGGGCTGGTAGGTGTAGAGGCCATGCGGCGCCTCGCGGTCGAGCGCCTCGGGGACGAGCTGGATCTTGCCGTCCGGCGTGCCGGGGAACACGTCGACGAACGCGACCGGGCCGGTGCCGACCGGCGGCGCGGCGATGCCGTCCGAGGCGAGCTGGGCGCGCAGCTCGGCGCCGTGCGGACTGGCGGCGAACGTCGCGTCGACCATCGCGTCCTCGGACACCAGATCGCCCGGCCGGGTCAGGCCGAGCTGATCGAGCAGCGCGCCGAACAGCTGGTTGTTGCTGCGCGACTCGCCGACCGGCGGGACGACCGGTGGGCTGTCGAACAGCCGCATCGTGCCGTAGCCGCGGCGGACCTCGCGGTGCTCGAGGAACGTGGTCGCCGGCAGCACGACGTCGGCGAGCTGGGCGGTGTCGGTCATGACCTGGTCGTGGACCACGACGAACAGATCGTCGCGCGCCAGCTCCTCGATCACGGTGCGCTGATCGGGCGCAGTGGCGACCGGGTTGCAGTTGTAGACGAACAGGCACTCGATCCGCGGGTCGCGCACGGTGCGCAGCACGCGGCCGATCTCGCTCATGTTGATCGTGCGGGTCGGCGGCGCCGGCTCGCCGATCGCGGTGTCGGCGGTCATCGTCCACCGCGCGTCGCTGTTGGCCATGGTGTAGCCGCCACCGCGCACGCCGAACTTGCCGGCGACCGCAGGCAGCGCCAGCACGGCGGCGACCGCGCTGCCGCCGTTGCGGTTGCGCTCGATGCCCCAGCCGCACCGGATCACCGCCGGCCGGGCCTCGGCGTACAGCGCGATGAAGCGCTCGAGCAGCGCGGGGTCGACGCCGGCCTCGCGGGCGGCGGCATCGACCGACCACCGCGCCGCGCGCGCGGCGAGCTCGCCGGCGCCGGTGGCGTGGGCCGCGAGGAAGCCGCGGTCGGCACACCCGCGCTCGAACAGCGCGCCGATCACCGCGAGCGCGACCGGCAGGTCGGTGCCCGGGCGCAGCGCGAGGTGGAGGTCGGCGCGCCGGGCCAGCGGGGTCGCGCGCGGATCGACGACGACCAGCCGGGCGCCGGCCTCGCGCGCGCGCTCGATCACCGGCACGAGGTGGATGCTGGTCGCCGATGGGTTGACGCCCCACAGGACGATCAGCCGGGCGTGGACGTAGTCCTCGAGGACGACTCCCGGCGTTGCCCCGTACAGGCCGCGCACCGCCGCGGTGGTCGCGGTCGCGCACAGCGTGCGGGCGAGGTTCGAGGCGCCGAGCCGGTGGAACAGCCGGCTCGCCAGCGCGCCCTCGGTCAACCAGCCGTTCGAGCCGCCGTAGTGGTACGGCAGGATCGCCTCGCCGCCGGCCCGCGCGCGGATCTCGGCGAGCCGGCCGGCGATCCGATCGAGCGCGGCGTCCCACGAGATCGGCGCCCACTGCCCGCTGCCCTTGGGCCCCGAGCGCCACAGCGGCGCGGTCAGCCGGTCCTCGCCGTACATGTGGTCGGCGAACTTGCGGACCTTGCCGCACACGAAGCCGGCGGTGAGCGGGCCGCGGTGATCGCCGTTGACCTCGACGACGCGGCCGCGATCGACGGTCACGGTCAGACCGCACAGGTCCGGGCAGTCGAGCGGGCACGCCGACGAGCGGGTCTCCATCGTGCAACTATACGCGGGGCCCCGCGGAGGCGCTCCGGTACAGATCTCGGCGGTCGAGACCGAACGCCGGCCTACTCGAGCCGGAAGTCCGCCGAGATCGCCGCCGCGCCGTCGATCGGCCGCACGGCGAGCTCCGGCCGCGCCGCGGCGTCCGGCTGCGCCGGGGGCGCGACGCTCGTCGGGAACGGCGCGGTCTGCCACTTCACGCTCAGCCCGGTGAACGCGAGGTTCTGCACCGTGACGTCGCAGCCGTTCCCGGCCGGATCCAGGTTGCCGGTGGGGAGCACGTTGAAGCCCTTGAACTTCGCATTGGTGATCGTCGCGCCGAGCGTGCTCGTCCCGCCCGGCGTGGCCGCCGGCGTGAAGCTATCGATCCGGACCGTGCCGCCCGCGGTGTCGAGCAAGGCGACCTGCGTGGGCCTGGCCGACGCGGAGCTGCCGCTGTGGGTGACGCCATCGACGAAGTCGATCGCGAAGCCGGCGGTCATGTCGGGATCCACCGGGTACGACCCGGGCATGGGCGGCTTCTCGAACCGGCCGGCCTTGCCGGCGGCGTCGCTGTACACGCCGCCGTTGTTGACCTGGAAGATGAAGAAGCCCCGGTCCGGCTGGCTCGTGCTGGTCACGATCACCGTCACCGCCAGCGGGGCTTGGTTCATGGCGACGCCCTGAGCCTGACCCTGGGAGAAGTCGAGCGCCGTGGGGGCATTCACCGTGCCGCTCTGCGAGCACACGAAGGCGTCCACCGGCGGTGGGGCGTCGGGCTTGGCCGGGCTGCTGCCGCCGCAGCCGAGCACGCCGGCGCCCAGCAGCGGGATGACCCGCGAGATGACCGGCGGGATGACCCGCGAGATGACGAGATGAGATGCGCGCATGAAGCCTCCTGACTGGATCTCTCCGCATGCCGGCGCCGGTCGGTCGACGCCGCGACCCGCTGTCTGCCCCGACTCTACCGGGGCTTTTAGCGCGGGGAAACCGTCCCGTGCTGACCGCGCACCCCGAGCCAGGTGACACCCTGTCACGCCCTGCTACCTGCGCGCGGTGGTGGCCGGTGGCATTCACCGGCAAGCTGCTCCCGGCCGATCACCAGCGACCGGCGACGCCGTACACCGTCGCGGCGCGCCCGTCGCGGCCGATCGCCTGGGTGATCGCCGGTGACACCGGGATCTTCGGCTCGTCCAGGTTGCGGGTCAGGATGCCGGCGGTGAGCAGGCCGATCGCCATGCCGCCGAGCGCGTAGTTCGCCAGGTGCTCCTGGGCGCGGGGGTCGATCGGCGCCGACGTCGTCTGCGCGGTCTGGTTCTGGTACACGAGGCTCTCGAGCGCCAGGCCGCCGATGATGCCGACCACGCCGCCGACGTCGATCAGCACGGCGTGGGTGCGGCTGATCGAGAAGTTGCTCTGCAGCAGCAGGCCGCCGACCGTGCCCATGCCGAGGCCGCTGAGCAACAGGCCGCCGCCGACCGTGTGGCCGGGGTCGAACGACGCCGCGAACAGCGCGCCCGAGACGCTGCCCCACACCACGCCGCTGTTGATCAGCGCCGCGTCGCCGACGTTGATCCGGATCGCGTCGCCGACCAGGTAGCCGGCGGTGCCGCCGAGCACCGCGACGAGGCCGACCACCGGGTAGATCACCTCGGGCCGCCTGGTGAACAACAGGCTCGCGCCCGCGCCGAGGATCGCGCCGCCCGCCGTCGAGGTCACGGTCAGGTTGCTGGTGCCGAGCGGCACGTCGGGCAGCAGGAATGCGCTGCCGATCAGCCCGGTCGCGCCGCCGCCGATCACGCCCAGCCCGGACAGCCCGGTGTTGTGGAACGCGTAGAGCATCGAGCCGGTCGAGCCCGCTCCGGCGACGGTCGCGAACGCGATCAGCTGGCGGCGGCCGAACTGCGGCTGGGCGGTGAGCTCGACCTGGACCCGCTTGACCTGGTTGGCGAGCAGCTCGACCCGCCGGCGATCGGTGATCCGATCCGGCGCCTCGCTGGTCACCACGTAGGTGTTGGCCGGCAGCGCGAGGTCGATGTGGCCGATGCCGACCAGGCGATCGCCGAGGAAGATCCGGGCCTCGGACGGCAGCACCTGCATCGACAGCCGGCCGTGCTGCGCGACCAGCGGGACGAAGTACGTGTACGGCTTGCCGACCCGGACGTCGATCGCCTGGTGATGCGGCTCGTAGCCGTCGAGCTCGGTGACCATGTCGTAGTGGCCGCCGAGCACCTCGATGGTCTCGCCGGAGTGGGCGCGCGCCGCGACCCCGGCGTCGTTGGCGATCGTGATCTGCGCGCCGGGCGGCTGCGACTGGACGTAGACCTTGGCCTTGAGCCGCTTGAGCACCTCGACCCAGCGGGCGATGTTGGCCTTGTCCCGCTGCGGGTCGGCCGGGCACACGCTGCACCGCGCGGCGCCCGGCGGCGGCACGGCGCGGACGTAGCGCTCGAGGTAGCCGATCGCCTTCTCGTAGTCGAGGTTGCGCTCGTAGATCTGGCCGATGTCCTCGAGGATCGTGTAGAACGCCGGGACCAGGCAGTAGCTGTAGACCAGCTCGCGGACCGCGCCCTCGTAGTCGCCCTGGTGGTAGAGCGTCTCGCCGCGGTCGTAGTGCTCCGCGCCCTGGCGCGTCACCTCGTCCGGAGTCAGCTCGGCCGGCTTGCAGTCGTCGATCTCGAGCGGGGTGATCTCGCGGCCGACGTAGCCGGTGTCGGGCGCCGCCGCGGGCGCCGGCGCCGGGGCCGGACCGCGCGGCGCGGGCGCCGGCTGGGCGTGCGCGCGGCCCGCCAGGGCGACTGCGACGACGGCGAGCGCCAGGCGCGCCATCACCGCCTCGGCGGAACCTGCTTGAACGGGTTGCCGTTGAGCTCGCCGCCGGCCTTCGGCTGGTCGGGCTCGGGCCGCGGCCGGTCGGGGGCCCGACCGCCGGCCGGGTGCCCCGGCGGCGCCGGCCTGGCCAGCTTCTTGAGCCGGAGCGTGTACTGGGTGTCCTTGTTGACGTACGTGTTGATCGTGATCGTCTTGTCCTCGTGGTCGGGCGCCGACGCCACGACCTGGGTGAAGTGATCGTGGACCACCAGCTTGAGCGTCACCGGCGCCGGGCCCTTGTCGACGCCCTCGACCTGGACCTCGGCGCCCGGCGGCTCGGTGCGGATCGTGACCTCCATGGTCTCGGCCTCGGGCGCGGCGTCGATCTCGACCGGCGGCGCGGCGTCGACCGCGATCGGCGGCGGGATCACCGCGCTACCGCGGTGCTCCCGGGCTTCCTTGATCACCTCGGTGCCGCCGAACAGCATCACCACCGTGGTGACCACGCCCGCGATCACCACCACGACCAGCGCGATCCAGGTCGCGATCTTGAGCGGGCTCCGGGTCCGGCCGGCCTTGCGGCGCGGCCCGGTGATCCGCGCCCGCTCGGTCGATCGGGTCGGGTCGTCGAGCAGCGCGGTGAGGTCGGCGAGCAGCTCGTTGGCGCTCGCGTAGCGCGCCTCGCGGTCCTTCTCCATCGCGCGCAGCACGATCGCCTCGAACTCCTCGGATAGCTCGGGGCGCAGCGCGCGCGGCGACCGCGGCTCCTCGTTGAGCACCTGCGAGATCACGCTCAGGTAGTTGTTGCCGATGAACGGCACCCGCCCGGTCGCCGCCTCGTACAGGATCACGCCGAGCGCGTAGATGTCGACCCGGGCGTCGAGCTCGTCGTCGCCGCGCGCCTGCTCAGGCGACATGTACAGCGGGGTGCCGAGCACCATGCCGGTCTGGGTCAGCCGGGGCTGCTCCTCGGCCTCGTCGCTCGCGCGCAGCGACTTCGAGATCCCGAAGTCCACGACCTTGACGAAGTCCTGGTCCTTGCGGCGGAGCAGGAACAGGTTCTCCGGCTTGACGTCGCGGTGGACGATGCCCTTGGCGTGCGCGGCGGCGAGCGCCGAGGCCGCCTGCGAGACGATCCGCAGGATCCGCTGCTCGGGCAGCCGGATCTCGCGCGCCAGGCACTCCGCCAGCGACTCGCCCTCGAGGTACTCCATCACCACGAACGTCCGGCCGTCCTCGGTCGAGCCGAAGTCGGTGATGTCGATGATGTGCTCGTTCTGGCACGACGACGCCAGCCGGGCCTCCTGCTCGAGCCGCTGCACGATCGCCTCGCGCCGCGCGTACTTGTCGAGCAGCACCTTGACCGCGACCCGCTTGCCGATCAGCGTGTGGGTCGCCTCGTAGACCGCGCCCATGCCGCCCTGGCCGACCTTGCGCGTGATCAGGTAGCGGCCCGACAGCGTCACGCCGACCAGCTCGGCGCCCTTCACCGGCCGGGGCGGCGGCGTGCCGGCCTCGGTGTCGCCGAGCGGGGCCGCGGGCGGCGGGGCGGCCGCCGGGACGGCCAGCGCGATCGCGGTGTCGGTGGCGCGCAGCGCACCGGACTCGCCGGCGTCGCCGGGCCCGCCGGAACCGCCGGAGCCGATCGAGCGCACGACGAGCCGCTGCGGGGTATCGGCTGCGGGCCTCCCCGTCTGGCTATCGCCGTCTGGCTTGCCACCCGAACCTGTGGACATCGCAGTCTTCCGATCGATCCTAGGGGGGGAGTCGCGCCGAGTCAAACGACCTCTGCCCCACCTCGAACGCCTCACCGGCGCCGGGCTCGACGGCCATGCGGCCCCCGCCAGAATGCCTCATCGCGAGACCGGCCTCGCGGCGCGGTCCTCGCGCTTGATTTACCGACGAGCCCGGGCTATGAGGCCGCAACCAAAGGAGCATCTGTGGCGAATCACAAAGTGGCCGATCTCAAGCTTGCCGACGCGGGCCGCCTGCGGATCGACTGGGCTGAAACGCGGATGCCGGTGCTGATGGCACTGCGCGAAAAGGGCAAGCAGGACAAGCCGCTGCGCGGGATGAAGGTCGCGGGTTGCCTGCACGTCACCAAGGAGACCGCCGTCCTGATCCGCACGATCATCGCGGCGGGCGCCGAGGTCAGCTGGTCGGGCTGCAACCCGCTGTCGACCAACGACGAGGTCGCCGCCGCGCTCGCGGCCGACGGCGTCTCGATCTTCGCCTGGCACGGCCTGTCGACCCAGGAGTTCTACTGGTGCATCGAGCGCACGCTCGACTTCGGGCCGAGCCTGACGCTCGACGACGGCGCCGACCTGATCTTCACCGTGCACCACAAGCATCAGCACCTGGTCAAGGACATCATCGGCGGCACCGAGGAGACCACGACCGGCGTCCACCGGCTGCGCGCGATGGCAGAGGATGGCAAGCTGCTGTACCCGGTGTTCGCCGTCAACGACAGCGAGACCAAGTGGGACTTCGACAACGTCTACGGCACCGGCCAGTCCACGCTCGACGGCGTGCTGCGCGCGACGTCGATCCTGCTCGCCGGCAAGACCGTGGTCACCGGCGGCTTCGGCCACTGCGGCCGCGGCATCGCCGAGCGCGCCCGCGGCCTCGGCGCCAGCGTGATCGCCACCGAGATCAAGCCGACCCAGGCGCTCAAGGCGATCCTCGAGGGCCACCGCGTGATGCCAATGAACGAGGCCGCCCGGCAGGGCGACGTGTTCATCACCGCGACCGGCATGAAGGACGTGCTGGTCGGCCGCCACTTCGACGTCATGAAGGACGGTGCGGTGGTGTGCAACACCGGCCACTACGACTGCGAGATCAACCTCAAGGATCTCGAGGCGCGCTCCAAGGGCCGCCGCACCGTGCGCCCCAACTGCGAGGAGTTCACGATGAAGGACGGCCGGCGGATCTACCTGCTCGCCCAGGGCCGCCTGGTCAACCTCGCCGCCGCCGAGGGCCATCCCAGCGAGGTGATGGACATGTCGTTC
>DATAPF010000495.1:0-8113 GCA_036265355.1 Kofleriaceae bacterium
CGCCCGCGCCCACACCAGCCGGCACAGGCCGGCGAGAAACGCGTCGCGCTCCTCGAGAATCTCGAAGCCCGCGGCCTCGATCATCGAGCGCAGCGCGGGCGGGCCGGGATAGCGCGGCTCGAAGTCGCGCAGCAGCTCGAACGCCGCGGTCGGCACCAGCCAGCGCAGCGCGGCGAGCCCGGCCGGCACGCCGTCGCGCGCGGCGACCTCGCGGACCGTGCGCGCGACCCGTGCCCGGCGGGTGTAGGTCACGAGCACGGCGCAGCCGCCCGGCCTGAGCGCGGCGCGGCAGGCGCGGAGCAGGCCGTCGGGGTCGGGGTGCCAGTACAGCGTGTTCATGCTGACCAGGACGTCGAACGTCCCCGCGTCGGGGACCTGCTGCGCGACGTCGAGTGCTTCGAACCGGACGTCGGTCACCGCGCCGGCCGCGCGGTGCTTGGCGCGCGCCGCGTCGACCAGCGTGTCGACCGGATCGAAGCCGCGCACCGCATAGCCCATCGCGCCGAGGTGGAGACAGACGTTGCCGATGCCGCACGCGACGTCGATCACCGCCGCGCCGGGCGGCGCCGAGCGCTGGACGTAGCCGGCGACCTCGGCGCGCAGCGCCTCGTAGGGCGGGAAGCCCTCGACCACCCGATCGTAGCCGCGCGCGTAGCCGCGCGCGATCAGGCGCTCGAGGCCGGCGCGCCAGCCTTGCGTCACGATCGCCGGCGCCGGAACTGCTGGGTCATCACGCGACCGACGGCGCGCAGCAGGTTGGCCAGGGTCAGCGGCACGAGGATCGTCAGCGCGCCGCCCTCGCGGTAGTGCGGATTCTGCTCGAAGAAGTAGCGAGCCGACGGACGGCTCGAGCCGAGCCACGAGGCGATCTCCTCGTCGCCCTCGACCACCGACGTCGGCAGCCGGACGACCCACGGGCTCGCCGGATCCCAGCGCGGCGGGGCCGAGCCCTGGCGCTCGAGAAAGCCGACCAGCTCGAGCGCATCGGCCGACGGCGGATCGCAGCGCGGAGTCGGCCACATCGTCTCGGAGTACTTGTCCATCATCACGTAGATCGACGGGTGCTGCAGGAACGAGTGGAAGTACAGCCGGCGGCCGGGGCGGCGGACCAGCCGCGGCAGCGCCAGGCGCAGCCCGGTCGCGACGGTGCGATTGTGACCGCGGTAATCGGGGAGCAGCGCGACGTTGGCGCGATACACACCGATCGGTGCGCCGCGGTAATCGTACTCGTCGTAGCTGATCACGTTGTATCCGACGAGCCGGCCCGCCGGATCCTCGAGGGTCCACAGCCACAGCTCGCCGGTCTGCTCGACCCGGGCGGCGTAGTCCTCGAAGCGCTCGACGTTGCGAAAGATCTCGCTCTCGAGTGCGTGGGTGCGCTGGAGCAGCGCGCGCCGGGCGTCGGGGGCGAGCTGGCTCGCCGCGATCAGGGCGCTGCGCGCCGGCTTCCTCTGCGATGGTTTTCCCACGGTATCGCCCCTCTATATCACACTCTCGCACAGGGCTCTCGCACCGGGCGGCCGCGCAGCCAGGCGACGAGCGCCGCCCACCATGGCCGCGTGTCGGGGCGCCCTCCGGCGTCGAGCCGGGCGAGCTCCGCGCAGATCGCTCGGCCCTCCGGACTGAGCTCGTGGGCGGCGGTCTCGCCGCGCTCGGCGAGCGTCCGCCACAGCACGGCCTGGGGCTCGGGCACGCCGCGCGCGACGAGCCCGGCGACCTGCGCCGCGAACGCCGGGTCCGGCGGTGCCGGCGCCTCGAGCTCGGCCGGCGCGCCGAGCCCGTTGATCGCCGCGCGCACCCGGTCGAGCCGTGCGGCGAGCGGCAGGCCGCGCAGCTCGGCGGCGGCGATCGGCCGGCCGAACCGGTGGTCCTGCCGCGCGTAGCCGACCGGGAACTCGAGCCGCGCGCTGCCCGCGACCGGCAGCCCGCCGGCGAACCGCAGCGGCACGATGTCGGCGTCGGCCTCGAGCGCGAGGTCGACGAACGCGGCGCCGATCGCCGACACCGGGCGGCAGCTGGTGGCGCGCGTGCCCTCGACGTGGACCACCACGCTGCGGCCGGCGGCGAGCTCGCCGATCAGCCGGTCGCGCTCGCGCAGCATCGCCGCCGGATCGCGGCGGTCGACCAGGCGCAGCAGGTCGGGATCGCGGAACCCCGGGCGATCGGCGAGCCGCCGGGTCAGCGCGCCGAGCCAGCTGTCCCGGTGCTCGATCTTGGCGACCAGCACCGGGACGGTCTCGGTCAGCCCGCCGATGATCAGCGCCGCGAGCAGGGTCTCGATCGCGACCTGGTGGTTGGCGAGGTAGACGACGCCGCGCCGGGCGCGCCGCGGCAGCGCCGCCGCGAGCTCGACGCCGCCGGCGAACCGATCGAGCAGCGCGAACAGCAGGTCCTCGCCGACCCACGGTCCGGTCGCGGTGACCTCGCGCCAGAATCGCCGCGCCGCGGCCGGGTCGAACCGGACCGGCGCGGCGTCGTCGGGGTGGCCCGCCACGATGCGGACGCCGAGCCCGCTCGCCTCGTAGATCCGCTTGCCGTCGACCCATAGCGAGCCGCTGGCCTCGGCGAGCGCGCCCGCGGCGGCGCGCGCGACCCGCGTGATCGCGACGTCGACGGTGATCCGGTGATTCTCGGGCACGATCTGGCCCCGGTACTTCCAGGTCATCGCGACGCCCGCGGCGATGGCCTCGAACCGCGGCGCGGCGATGTCCGCGGCCATCCCGCGCTCGATCATCAGGCATGCGAGCGCCTGGAGCAGGGCGTCGAGGCCGAGCGAGCCGGGCTGCACCGGGTCCTGGAAGAAGTGGGCGCGGAAGAACCAGTCGCCGGGCACCACGTCCTTCTCTGCGCGGATCCGGCCCAGCCCCGCGGCGCCGCCGGTGGGATCGAGCGCGGCGATCCGGTCGAGCATCAGCAGGCGGCCGGTCGGCAGGCGCAATGTCCCCGTGAAGCTCGGCCCCGCCCGCCGCCCGAGATCGACGAGCGGAGCGAGTCGGGGGGGAGGGGCCCTTCCGGCTCCGTCGGGGGCGTCGCCGCCGGGCAACCCGACCTGGTGCTTCAGGCTGTCGGCGTCGAACAGCCCGAACACGGTGCGCGCGGTCATCACCTCGGCGGCGCCGGCCCGCACGGCGACGTCGAAGCCGACCAGGACGATGCCGGCCGCGATCGACAGCGACACCAGCGTCGCCCGGGTGACGAGCGTCCCGGCGTCGCGGCCGACCTCGCGGTGGGCCGCGCCGGTCCCGTCGAGGTTCCGCAGCGCACGATCGGCCTCGCCGATCAGCGCGCAGCCGGCGTACGACGCCAGCCAGCCGCACGGCTGGAGCGCGACCTCGAGCAGCACGCAGTACGGCATCCGCCCGGTGTGGCTGTCCGCGAAGTACCACGCGTCGGGCGGCACGTCGTACTCGACCTCGACCACCGAGCCGATCTGGCGGCCCCCGATCGCGCCCTCGACCCGCACGACGCGCGACATCGCGTGGTACGGCGGGGCGGGCAGGCGCGGCACGCGGCGCGGGCCGTCGAACACCCGGTACATGTCGCCGAACGCCTGCGACGGCCGGCCCCAGGCGCACGCGAGCAACGCGCGCGCGTCGCCCAGCGGCACGGCCGCGCGCGCCTCGCCGGTGGGGAGCGCCGCGGCGAGCGCGCGATCGCTGTCGAGCGGATGGTCCGGCACCAGGCGGAGCCCCATGCGGCGGCAGTGGAACGCGCGCACGCCGTCGACGGTGCCGAGCAGGTCGGCGAAGATCGTCGGGCACGGCCCGGCGATGACCTCGTCGACGAACACCTCGTAGACCACCCGCCGCGAGCTCGGCACGGCCTGGCCCCGGCACCGCAGGGGGTAGGTGTGCTCGGCGACCGGCTCGAACCGCCAGCCGTCGCGGTCGAGCGTGAAGCCGAGCGCCACCAGGTAGGTCGCCAGCGCCTGCAGGCAGCCCTCGAACATCAGCGTTCCCGGCATGCACGGATCGCCCTGGAAGTGACCCGCGAAGAACCAGTGATCGCTGCGCAGCGCGAGCTCGGCGCGCAGGTAGCCGCGGCGCCACGGGCCGCCGTCGAGCTCGAGCCGGGTCACCTCGTCGAACAGGCGCATCCGGCCGCGCTGGATCGCCGGCGTGCGGGTGTGCGCCGCCAGCCGCTCGAAGCCGGGTCCGAAGCACGCGCCGGCGCGGCCGTCGGCGAACGCGGCGATGTCCGCCGAGGTCAGCGCGCGCTTGTCGCACGCCACCGCGGGCGGATCGACCCGCGCGCCGGGGGTCGGCGCGGCATCGTCGGGGCTCCACAGCACGCCCGCGGTCGCGGCCAGCTCGGCGTCGCTGAAGAACCCGGCCTGGCCGTGGCGCACCGTCATCCGTAGCTCGCCGTTGACCCAGCAGTCGTAGTGGAAGAAGAACAGGCGGATGTCGCCCTGGCGCGCGTGGCCGTCGACGTGGATCTCGTAGCGCAGCCGATCGCCCGGCCTCGGCAGCTCGCCGTGGCTGGTCAGCTCGCAGCCGAGCAGCCGGTACACCCGCTCACCGCGGTTGTGCGCGTCGACCCCCAGCCACGAGATCAGCAGCAGGTCGGCCTGGCCGGCCTCGACCAGGATGCCGGCGGGCATCCGGCCGGCGTGCAGGTACCAGGCATCCTCGTCGACGTCGGTCTCGGTCCAGATCGTGCCGAGGCCCATCTCGCCGGGGGCGCCCGCGATCCCGAGCACGCGATCGGCGAGCAGGAGCGGCGGCTCGGGCATGCGGACCTGGCGCGCATGGCCGTCCTGCGCCGCGAACCGCGGACCGAACACCGACGAGATCTGGCCCGATGCCAGGGTCTCGAGCTGCGCGCGATCGAAGGCCGGGCCGGTCGGCGGCGCGGGCGCGGGCGGCGGCGGAGCGAGTGGTGGCGGAGCGAGTGGTGGCGAGCCGAGCGGCGGTGAGCCGAGCGGCGGCGAGCTGAGCGGTGGTGAGCCGAGCGGCGGTGAGCCGAGCGGCGGTGGAGCGAACGGTGGCGGAGCGAGCGGTGGCGGAGCGAGCGGTGGCGGAGCGAACGGTGGCGGAGCGAGCGGAGACGACGGCCGCGAGCCGCCGCTCAGGATGCGGAGGAACTCGGCGTGCGTCGCGGCCTGGTGGCGCAGAAACGCCGCATGGACGGCGGCGAGCGCCTGCGGCCCGCCAGCGGCGGCCGGCGGTCGCGCCGGCTCCGCACCGACGGCGGTCGGCGGTCGCGCCGGCTCCGCACCGATGGCGATCGGCAATCGCGGCGGCTCCGCACCGACGGCGATCGGTGATCGCGGCGCGCCGGCCGCGATGCCGACTGCGAGATCGAGCACCGGCGGCAGCGGCGGCGCAGGCGCCATGACCTGCCACGCCTCGGCATCCGCAGCCTCTGCGCCGTCGGGCACCCCGGCATGCGCGACCGCGGCCTCGGCCACCGTCGGCGGGGCGTCGGCCGGCGCCGCGAACCGCACCGGCGGCATGTGCGCCGCGAGTCGCAGCTTCGCCGCCGGTCGCGCCGCGGGTGCCGGCCGCGGCGGTGGCGCCGGTCGTGCCGCGGCGAGCGCATCGATCTCATCGGCGGCATGCGCCGCGAGCCGCACCCGGGCGCCCGGCTCGTCGCGCACGACGACGGCCGTGCGCGTCCCGCCCAGCGCATCGACCACGACCCGCGTCCGGCGCCCCGATGCAACCGGCAGCCAGGCCGCCACGGGATCCGACCCCGCGGCAGTTGCGGTGCGCGCGTACGCGGTCACCGCCGCCGCCACCTGCAGCAGGCCGGCGGCGGCGTGCGCGTGCCCGAACCGCGCCGCGAGCCGGTCGGCGTCGGCCACGCCGGTGACCACGTCGTCCGGTGCCGGTGCCGCCCCGGGCGTGGCCGGCGCGAGCACCGCGAGCACCGGGTCGCCGTCGCGCCGCGCATCGCCCAGGCGCCTCAGCACGAGGACCACCGCGGCGTCGCCCGGGATTTGCCGTGCCGGCAGCAGCGCAGCGGCGGCTGCCCGCTGGACCGGCTCGCAGCACAGGTCGACGGCGCACACCAGGGCCGCGTCGCACTCGCCCGCGGCGAGCCCGCGCAGCGCGAGATCGAGCGCGACCGTGCCCGACGCCTCGTCAGCCGACACCGTGAAGCTCGGGCCACGCAGGTCGAAGGCGCTGTTGAGCCGGTTCGCCACCACGTTGGGCATGCAGCCGAGCACGACGCCGGCGTCGAGCGGGCCTGCCGTCGGGCGACCGGCGTCGGCGTCGCGCCGGCGCCAGCGCAGGCTGCAGCGGGCGACCTCGGCGTCGCACTGCATGCCGACCAGCACGCTGGTGCGATCGCGCGGCAGCCGGGCGATCACGTCGCCGAGCGCCAGCGCGGCGCGACACAGCAGGGTCTGCTGGGCCAGCGCGACGTCGAGATCGCTGGGCGGAAACCGCAGCTGCGCCGCGTCGAGCTCGAAGCTTGCGATCGCGGTGCCAGCTTCGCCTGTCGCGCCGATGTCGATCCCTCCGCCTCGCTCGGTCCCACGTGGGACGTTGCCCCTCGCCCCGCCGGCAGAACCGGCAAGGTCCCCACCCCCGATCTCGCTGCGCTCGGTCCCACCTGGGACGTTGCCCCCGGCCCCGCCGGCAGAGCCGGCAAGGTCCCCACCCCCGATCTCGCTGCCCTCGGTCCCACGTGGGACGTTGCCCCTCCCCCCGCCGGCAGAACCGGCAAGGTCCCCGCCCCATGCGCTTTGCTCGAACAGCCTGGCTGCGAACGCCGCGCTGTCGGCCGCACTACCCGCAATGACCTCCTGGGCGATCACGGCGACCTCGACGGCCTCGACAGGCAGCGCCAGCGGCCGCGCGGCGCGCCCGGGCCGCGCGCGGGGCTGCCACTCCTCGACGACGAGATGCGAGTTGTTGCCGCCGAACCCGAAGTTGCTGATCGCCGCGCGCCGCGGCCCCTCGCACGGCCACGGCTCGGCGGCGGCGAGCACGCGCAGCGGCCCCGCCGCGAGCTCGTCGAGCGGCTCGTCGGCGTGCAGCGACGCCGGGCGGATCCCGGCGGCCATCGCGGCGATCACCTTGAGCAGCGCCGCGGCGCCCGAGGCGGTGATCAGGTGTCCGAGGTTGGATTTCAGCGAGCCGACCGGCAGGTCGACGGCGCCGGTGAACACCTCGCGCATGCTGCGCAGCTCGACCGCGTCGCCCACCGCGGTGCCGGTCGCGTGGCACTCGACCAGCGAGATCTCGTGCGGCGCGATCCCGCTGGCCGCGTACGCCGCGCGCATCGCGCGGACCTGGCCGGGCTCGACCGGGACCAGCAGGCCGCGGCCGCGGCCGTCGTTGGCCACACCCACGCCGCGGATCACCGCGAGGATGCGATCGCCGCGGGCCTCGGCATCCGCCAGCCGCCGGAGCAGCACGACGGCTGCGCCGTGCGCCGGGACCAGCCCGTCGGCGGCCCGGTGGAACGGCCGGCTGCGTCCAGTCGGGCTCAGCGCCGACAGCGCCGTGAAGCCGAGGTGGAGGAACAGATCGTCGGCGTGGTTGACGCCGCCGGCCAGCGCGAGGTCGGCGCTGCCGTCGTGCAGGCGGTCGCACGCCAGCTTGATCGCGTAGAGCGACGACGCGCACGCGGCGTCGAGGCAGAACCCGCCGCCGCCAAACCCGAGCGCCGCGGCGACCAGCTGGGCCGGCAGCCCCGACATGAAGCGGTTGCGCGGATCGACCGCGGAGCCGCCGCCGCGCCACACGTCGACCGCGAAGTCGACCAGCGCGGGGACCGGGAAGCTCAGGTTGCCGAGCACGACCGCGCCGCGCGGCTGGGCCTCGAGCGGATCGAGCCCGGCGCTGCGCACCGCCTCGCGCGCCGCGTGCAGCGTCCAGGTGAACACCGGATCGAGCCCGGCGAGCGCCCCGGCGTCGACCTGGAAGCCGCGCGGCTCCCACACCCGGTCGAACCCGCGGACGTAGCCGCCCTGCCGGCAGGCGAGCTCGCGGTCGATCGAAAGGGGGACGGCCCCCTCCCCGCCGGCCAAGCCGGCAGGGCCCCTCCCCCCCGACTCGCTTCGCTCGTCGATCGAACGGGGGACGGCCCCCTCCCCGCCGGCCAAGCCGGCAGGGCCCCTCCCCCCCGACTCGCTTCGCTCGTCGATCGAACGGGG
>DATAPF010000496.1:0-6157 GCA_036265355.1 Kofleriaceae bacterium
GAACGCGTCGGTGGTGTAGCTCGTGAAGTTGGCGGTCGGCGCGACCGGATCGTACGGCGGATCGAAGTAGATGAAGTCGCCGCGGCGCGCGTCGGCGATCGCGGCACGGTAGTCGGCGCAGCGCAGCACGGCGCGGGCGAGCAGCGCGCTCGCGGCGCGCAGTGCTTGCGGCACGCAGATCGGCGGATCGGTGTAGCGCCCGATCGGCACGTTGAACGCGCCGGCGCGGTTGACCCGCCACAGGCCGTTGAAGCAGGTCTTGTTGAGGTAGATGAACGTCGCGGCGCGATCGGCCGAGCTCCACGACGCCTCGCGATCGTTCCACCGCGTGCGGGTCGCGTAGTAGTGCGCCTCGTCGTGCGCCGCGCGGTGGTGCTCGAGCCGGCGGATCACGCCGGCGACGTCGCTCGTCAGGCAGGTGTAGAGCCCGATCAGGTCGGAGTTGGAATCGGCGAGCACGGCGCGCTCGGGCGCGACCCGGAAGAACAGCGCGGCCCCGCCGGCGAACGGCTCGTAGTAGCGGCCGAACCCCACCGGCATCCGCGCGACCAGCTCGGCCAGCAGCTTGGTCTTGCCGCCGACCCACTTGACGACCGGACCCGCCGGCGAATCCCGGAGCGCCGGGCGCAGATCGCGCCTGGCACGCGACGACGAACGAACGGACATGTCGGTGATCGTCGGAGGTCCCGAGATCGCGGGCGAACTTTTGGCAATGACACTGGCACGATCCTTGTGAGCCCACTCGGCACGGGGACTGCGGACGGGCTCAGCGGTCCCGCGCTTCGTGATCCACTTTGATAAGCGATCGCCCGGCGTCCGGGCTCCGGACACACCCGCCTGCGCGCGGATCCGCGGCGCCGTATCCGCCCGCGTGGCGCCCGGCCGCGCCGCCTCCGCGCCCGATCGATCCGCGCGCAGCAGCCCGAACCGTGATCGTCCGGGCGATCGATCCGGATCGCCCGGTAGATCGACCTCGCGCTTGTCGGGTCGGCGTTCGATCACGGCCTTGCCCGACCGAGCCCGGATCACTGCCTGCCGCGGCCGCACGGAGGGCGAGCGTAGACGATCGACTTCCCCGGCGACGAGCGGATCATCAAGCACATCGACTTCCGGTATCGCAACCTGCCCGGTGGCGGCCGCGCCCGGGTCGCGGTCTACGGCCTGCGCCAGGCCCCGGTCTGGGAGTCGCGGGGCTGGACGATGCTCGGCGAGCGCATGGTCGACTCCAACCGCGAGGACTACGATCGCATCCAGGTGCCGCGCAGCGAGGGCCGGTTCCGCAAGCTGACCGTGGTCGTGCTCGACGGCGACCTCGAGATGATCGACATGCTGGTCGAGCTCGGTCACGGCGAGCCGTTCCACCCCGAGATCAACGCATTCTTCCGCGAGAATACCCGGACCCGTGTGATCGATCTTCCGGGCGAGGCGCGCCGGATCCGCGGGATCCAGTTCCGCTACCGCAACTTGCCGGGCGGCGCCCGCGCCCGCGTCCAGGTGTGGGCCCGGTAGTGCGCGGCGCACACGCCGGCGTCCACGCTCGCTGCACACCGGGGCCAGATCACGCGGCGCCGGGCTGCAGCCAGTCCGGGCCAGGCGAAGCCCGACGAGGCGCGCCGGAGACGCGTAGAGGCGCGTCTCGGTGGAGTAGCGCAGCGAGGAACGGACGGAAGACAATGACCAGGGAGTGGCCCTGAAGGGGACACCCCCTGGAGCGCCCCGACGGCCGGCGGTATCCTGGGCGCGATGGCAACTGCCTCGACCGCCCGGTGCGCTTTGCTCGCCGTCGCCGCCACCGCCGGGACCGCGGGGTGCTTCTCCGATCGCGGCCTCGCGATCGAGATCGACGTCGCCGGCACCGAGGCGACCGCGGTCGAGCTGTTCCTCGGCAAGACCGCGTGCGACGCGAGCGATGCCAACGACAACCCGGGGATCGACTGCAAGGCGATCGCACCGCCGTCGGCCGGCTCGGCGCCGCTGCGCGGATCGATCTGGTTCCGCGACGATCTCGCGGTCGACGCGATCCCGGTCACCGGCCCGCGAGTGACGTTCCCGCTACGGGCCGACACCACCACCACCCTGCCGATCGTGATCGCGGTCGGCCTCATCCCGAGCAGTCACCTCAACCAGGTCGATCAGCTGGTCGGTGTCGCCACCCTGCACGACGTCACGATCCCCGCCGGCAACGCGCAGGTGCTCGCGACCGCGCTCGTGCCCGCCGGCCCGGTGCAGCCGGCTGCCCCGAAGGCCGCCATCGAGGACCGCGTCCAGGTCTGGCGCAAGACCATGCCGGTGAGCTCGTGCGTGGTCGCCGAACACTGGGAGAGCGGCGCGGTGACCCGCAGCTTCGTGGTGCCGGCCCAGGACCCGGACTGCGATGACTTCGTCGCCGACGATTGCAACCCCGCGGCGTACCGCGGCATGACGATGCCGGGCACGGCGTCGCGGCCGGATTGCTTCGCGCCGCAGGCCGCGGCGTGCGTGCTCGGCAGCCGCGCCTGCACCGACGGCAGCGCGACCCGCACCGGCGCGTGCGGCGCGCAGCGCGACGACACGACCTGCGTCCCCGACCGGTTCTGCGCCTGCACCGACGGGATCGCCGGCACGTGCTGGCAGGACCAGATCCGCACCATGCCCCTGGCGGTGCCGATCATCGACTGCTCGGTCGCGACGACCCAGGTCGCGCCGCTCACCGTCTGCCCCGGCACCGACCAGGACACGGCGATGATCGCGCTCGACGCTCACTTCACGCAGGACCAGAGCTGCGGCACGCCGACGATCGCGTCGAGCTCGTTGCTCGGCTTCGGCTCGAGCGCGAGCTTCGGCGGCGCGGTGATGGACCTGACGAGCCCGAGGAAGCCGTGCAACTTCTCGATCACCTGGAAGTCCGGCGTGCGCACCGCGGCCGACCCGGTCGACGTCGGCGCGATCCGGCTGCAGACGCAGAGCGGAGCGCTCGTCCTGCCGCTCGTGCTGCGCTTCCACCCCACGATCAACAACTGCGTCGGGCCGCAGCTCACCTGCACGCTGACCGACGCCGCGACCGATGGGGTGTGGAGCTGCGCCGCGCCGTAGCCTGCTAGCTCACGCGGCCTGCAGCGTGTCGTAGGCGTGGAACATCATCGTGAACGTCGCGCGGCCCTCGGTCAGGCTGCGCAGCCGGGTGGAGTAGCCGAACATGTTGCGCAGCGCGACTCGCGCCGCGACCAGCCGCTTGGCGCCGCGCGAGCCGACGTCCTGGACCTGGCCGCGCCGCTGGTTGAGATCGCCGATCACCGCGCCGAGGAACTCGTCGTCGACCGTGACCTCGACCGCCATGATCGGCTCGAGCCGCGACGGGTTGGCCGCCTGGACCGCGCGACGGAACGCCTCGGCGGCGGCGGCGCGGCTGCCGATCTCGCCGTTGGCGCCCTCGCGCAGCACCACGCCGAGCAGCGTGACCTCGACGTCCTCGAGCGGAAACCCGTCGGGACCGCTCGCTGCCGCGTCGCGCAGGCCCTGCATCGCGGCCTGGAGGATCGCGTCGGGCAGCAGCGCGCCGGCGGGCAGCGTGCGCTTGAAGTCCATGCCGCTGCCGCGCGGCCGGCCGCGCACCCGGCACGTCGCCTCGCCGTAGATCGACTGGTCCTTGCCGGAGGTCGAGATCGACCGCTCGAACACGGCGTGGCCCTCGCCCTCGCCGAGCACGGTCTCGCGGTACACGACCTGGGGCTTGCCGGCGCGCGCCTGCACGCCGTACTCGCGCTTCATCCGGTCGACGATGATCTCGAGGTGGAGCTCGCCCATCCCGCTGATCAGGGTCTGGCCGGTGTCGGCGTCCTCGCGGAACCGGAACGTCGGATCCTCGTCGGCCATCTTGGCCAGCGCGAAGTCGAGCCGCTCCTTGGCCGCCGCGTTGTCGGCCTCGATCGCCTGCGAGATCACCGGCTCGTAGGTGTCGATCCGCTCGAGCAGGATCGGCGCCTTGGTATCGCACACCGTATCGCCGGTGGTCGCGTCCTTGAGCCCGGCGGCCGCGACGATCTCGCCGGCGACCGCCTTGTCGAGCCGCTCGCGCTTGTTGGCGTGGACCCGGAACAGCCGGGCGACCCGCTCCTTGCGGTGGGTCCGCGCGTTGAGGATCTCGGCCCCGGCCTCCAGCACGCCCGAGAAGATCCGCAGGAACACGACCTTGCGGCCCTCGTCCATCGCGATCTTGAACGCCAGCGCCGAGAACGGCTCGTTGTTGCGCGGCGCGCGGGTCAGCTTCTCGGGGCCCTTGTCGGAGTTGAGCGTCCGCGGATCGACCCCGCTGACCGGCGGCACGTCGGCGGGCGACGGCAGGTAGGCGAGCACCGCGTCGAGCAGCGGGTGGATGCCCTTGTTGCGCAGCGCCGTGCCGCCGAGCACCGGCACCATCTTGACCCCGATCGTCGCCTTGCGGATCGCGGCGTCGAGCTCGGCCGCCGGCAGGTCCTGGCCGTCCAGGTACTTGACCGCGATCCCGTCGTCGAGGTCGGCCAGCGCCTGGATCATCGCGTCGCGCGCGTCGGCGGCGACCGCGGCGAGCTCGCCCGGGATGTCGACCACCTCCGGCGTGTCGATGACGTCGCCGGTGAACATGGTCGCCTTCATCCGCACCAGGTCGATCACGCCGGAGAACGCGTCCTCGCTGCCGATCGGCAGCTGGATCGGGACGGCGTTGGCGCCGAGCCGCTCGCGGATGTCGGCGACCACCGCGGGGAACGACGCGCCGATCCGGTCGAGCTTGTTGACGAACGCCAGCCGCGGCACCTTGAACTTGTCGGCCTGGTGCCACACGGTCTCGGACTGGGGCTGGACGCCGGCCACGCCGCAGAACACCACGACCGCGCCGTCGAGCACGCGCAGCGAGCGCTCGACCTCGATCGTGAAGTCGACGTGGCCCGGCGTGTCGATCAGGTGGATCTCGTGCTTCTTCCACTCGAACGTGGTCGCCGCGGCCGTGATCGTGATCCCGCGCTCGCGCTCCTGGTCCATCCAGTCCATCTCGGTCTCGCCGTCGTGGACCTCGCCGACCTTGTGGATCTTGCCGGAGTGGAACAGGAACCGCTCCGACACCGTGGTCTTGCCGGCATCGATGTGAGCCACCACACCGAGGTTGCGAACGAGATCGATCTTCGCCATGACGTCCGGCGGGCGGTATAGCGCAGTTGCGGTACGCTCGCTGCATGGCCCGGCGCAATCCTCCGCCTCGCCCGCAAGGCGTGGTGCGGCTGGGCGCGGCGGCGGCGGTTGCCCTCGGCGCGGCCCTCGTGGTTGGCCCGGGTGGCGCGCTCGGCCCCCCGATCGTCCAGGCCCAGCCGGCGCCCGACCTCGCGCGCGCCCGAGAGCTGTACCGCTCGGCCGAGGCCGCGATGCAGGACGGCCGCTACGACGACGCCGCCCGCGACTACGGCGCCGCCTACGAGCTGAGCGCCGACCCGGCCCTGCTCTACAAGCTCGGGCACGCCAGCGAGCGCGCCGGCAGGTGCGACGTCGCCCTCCTCTACTACGCGCGCTACCTGCGCGAGGGCAAGCCGACCGAGCAGTTCACCGCGCTGACCCGCGAGCGGATCGCGGCGTGCGGCGGCGATCAGGCCGGCAGCGGCAGCCCCGGCGCGGGCGGCAACACCGCCGGCTCGGCCGGCGGATCAGCCGCCGCTGCAGGGACCGGCGCGAAGGCCACCGGCGACGCGACCGGTCTGGCGTCCGGCGCCAGCGCCGGCAGCGCGGCGGGAGCCAGCTCCGGCGCGAGCCCGCCGCATGGTGGCGCGCCCTCTGCGAACGCCGGCAGCCCGCCGTCCGGCGCCAGCCCGGGCCGCGCCGGGGGTGCCGCGGCGTCCACCGGAGCGACGAGCGCCGAGGCCAGCGCCGCGTCCCCGGAAGGCCCCGTCGGCGCCGGACCCGCGGTGGGCAGCGGCTCCGCGGCGGCGATGATCCCACCGACCCGCGAGAAGATCGCCTGGCTGATGGGCGGCGGCGCGATCGCCCTGGTCGCCCTGGGCGGCGTCCTGGCCTACGCGGCGAGCTCGTCGGAGAGCGACGTCCGCGACCTCTACGCCGGGTTCGGAGGCCAGACGCCGATGTTCGACGCCCAGACCCGCAAGCGCTACGACGACCTGATCGACCAGGGGCGGAGCTACCAGCACCTGTCGTGGGC